>JBAQZJ010000631.1:0-1747 GCA_049790855.1 Planctomycetaceae bacterium
GGCGCCCCTCACCCCCGGCCCCTCTCCCCAGAGGAGAGGGGGGACGGTTGCGTTAAGTACCATTCACTCCCGTCTCCTCATCCCGTGCCCGATCTCGAAGTCACCCGGCTCGCGAAGACGTTCGACACCGCCGCCGGTCCGCTCGAAGTGCTGCGCCGTGCCGATCTGTCGCTGTCGCGGGGCGAAGCCGCGGTGATCACCGGGCCGAGCGGCGTCGGCAAGAGCACGCTGTTGTATATCGTGGGGCTGCTGGAGCCGCCGACCGCCGGTGCGGTTCGATTGTTGGATGAACAGCCGTTGTCGTACCCGACGGCGAGGCAGGCCGCGTTCCGGAACGACCACATCGGCTTCGTGTTCCAGGACCATCACCTGCTGCCGCAATGCACGGTGCTCGAGAACGTCCTGCTGCCCGTGCTGGCGCAGCGTCCGGCGACCGATGACGATGAAAAACGGGCACGCACGCTTCTCGACCGCATCGGACTGTCGCCGCGGATCACTCATCGACCGGCTCAGCTCTCCGGCGGAGAACGGCAGCGAGTCGCCTTGTGCCGGGCGCTCATCAACGAGCCGGAACTCGTGCTCGCCGACGAGCCGACCGGCAACCTCGATGCTGCAACCGCGGGCGGCGTCGGAGACCTGCTGCTCGAGCTCGCCCGCGAGAACGGCGTGATGCTGCTGTGCGTCACGCACAGCCCCGATCTCGCGAGCCGCTTCCCGAAACGCTACCAGCTTCGCGACGGCGCACTTCACGAGCCATGAACACCTTTCGCCTCTTGCTTCGCAGCCTGACGTTCTACTGGCGAACGCACGTCGCCGTGCTGCTCGGCGTGGCGGCGGGAGCGGCGGTCATCGGCGGGGCGCTCGTCGTCGGCGACAGCGTGCAAGCCAGCCTGCGCAAGATGACCCTCCAGCGGCTGGGTGACGTCGATTACGCCTTGTCGGGAAGTCGCTTTTTCACCGAAGTTCTCGCGGGGCGAGTGCAGACGGAATTGCCTGCGACCTCCGACCGAATGACCGTCGCTCCCGCATTGTCGATGCGCGGAGGACTGACGCATACCGACGGCGAGACCGTCAATCGCGCCGGCGGCGTCGGCGTGTTCGGCGTCGACGAGCGGCTCTGGAAACTGCTCGACCGCGGCGACGTCCAGTCGCCCGGCCCTGGCGAAGCCGTTTTGAACAGCCGTGTCGCCGACGCGCTCGGCGTGAAGGTCGGCGACGACGTCGCGCTCAACATCGAAGTTCCCAGCGCGATTCCGCGGGAGAGCCTGCTCGGCGAGCGCAACGACCTGACTCGCGAGCTGCCGCTGACGGTCGCGGCGATCCTGCCCGACGAACTCGGCGCCTCGCGGTTCGGCCTGAACCCGAGTCAGCAGATTCCGCCGGTCGCCTTCGTGGCTCTCGGCGACTTGCAGAACACTCTCGACCTCGCCGCCGTCCACCCCAGCCGCCGCAATCCCGCCGCGAAACCGGCGCGGGTGAACAGTTTATATGTGGGGGAAGTCGCAGGGCCGGCGACGACGCAAGCGATGGACAGCGCCGATAAACTGACCGTTGCTGTCGGCAACGTGCTGACTCTCGCCGATCTCGGCCTGCGGATCGTGCCCGTCGCCGACCGCGGCTACGTCTCGCTCGAAAGCACGCGGATGATTCTGGACGACGCCACGGTCGATGCAGCTCACGCGACGGTGCGGTCGCTTGCGGGAGACGGAGCGACGGCCTCCCCCGATCCCCCGCCTCCCACAAGCCC
>JBAQZJ010000632.1:0-39120 GCA_049790855.1 Planctomycetaceae bacterium
TCACTCCCCAGGACATCGACGGCTGGATTCATCACGCCTACCCGTCACTCATTTCGTAAACCGCTGTAGACAGATTTCACCCGGCCGACAGCCGCTCAGAAGCTGGAGGCGGACCATATCACGAATCTGGGGCGTCAGGTGAGGCAGCGTCGCATTGATCGTTGTCTCTTCGACAGGTTCCACCGGCGTCGACTCCGTGGCCTCAGAGCGACCCCATTGCAGACCGTCCAAGGCGGCGAGGCCGTGTAAGACCTCCGGCCGAACCAGCCCCTTCGAGACGCCCCACCGGAACGCGCGTCGGATGCGACCGATTCGCAGGTTGATACTTCGCCGGACCCAGCCTTTGCGGATCATTTCATTCCGGGCGGCTTCCAGCATCATTGGTGTCACCAGCGAGGCGTCCGCGCTGCCGTACAACTCCCGGAATACTCTAAGGGAATCGCGGATCAGGTTGCGTTCCGAGGTCGGCTGGCCGTTCTTGCGATAGTGCCGATCGCAATGCTGGTTGTACGCCAGGAACAATTCAGCCACGGAGATGCCGATGTCGGGCTTCGAGTGAACCTTGGTCGTTTCCGGAACCTTAGCGGTCGTCAGATACTCCGCGATGACCTTGCGGGCTTTCTCTTCGGCCGCTGGCGTGCCCCATGGGCCGCAGTAGAAGTCCTTCCCACCGATTCGCACGCGGGTCTGCCCGGTGGCTTTGTGGTGGGAGACTGCCGGAATCATCTTCCTCGGTCGCGACATGGCAAAAACCCCGTTGATGGGTTTCAGGGTAGTACTACCCCGAAACAACCTTGGGTTTCAGCCACACTTCCGACCGTCGGAAGGTACGTAAATACTACGTTCGGCAGGAGTTAGGAATCAGTTGCCCGGCTAGGATTCGAACCTAGACTAACTGAGTCAGAGTCAGTCGTGCTACCGTTACACTACCAGGCAGGGTGTGTGGGGAAAGTATAAGCGCCGGCGACGGTCACGCAACCCCGTCGTCCGGGAAGGCCTGATCGCTCTTCGGACAACGTCTTCCGATCGCTGAAGGAACATGCCGCGCACCGGCAGGCTGACGCCTGCTGCTCGCCGATCTCTGGGAAGCGGCCCACAAGTTCCAAAGAGGGTTCGCCTTCGCGTCACGCCCCTCGCAGTGCGACGTACCGACCGGTGTGGCGGGCGGCGACGGTCTCGCCGCAAAGGATGCGGCTTTCCAGTGTGAGGCGAGCTTTTCCCCGGCGGTTGAACATGGTCAGAAAGCGGTCGAACTCATCGGCCGGGGGTGAGTCGCAAACGGCCTCGAACGGCCCCTCGACAGGGTTCTCGAAGTGCGTCACCGACTCGTGGATGACGAGCCGGTGACGGTGTCCGCACGGCAGAAGCCGGGCGTGCAGCCATGTCCAACCGGCGAGAATCGCCGCTCCCGACAGGCTGCCTCCGAACGCCGTTTCACGGTGATTGACGTTCGGTTCGAGCGGTGCCGACAGCACCACCCGTTCGCCGCTGCATTCGGTGACCACGATTCCCATGTGCCGCGTCAACGGGATGTGGTCGTGCAGGTAACGCGTCAGTTCCTGTGTCGCGACGAGATCGGCCATGCCGTCGATGATCGTCGCGAGAGTTCGATTTTGTCAACGGCGTCACCGTGGGATATCGCGGCAAACGTCAACGCTGCGACGTACTCGAACTGTGCTCCGCCGATGGTCCGAGCAAGGCCGGCCCGTTGCTCTGCGGCCGCTGCTGGATCTTCTGCGAGTGGCCGGGAGGCACTTTGGATTTCCTCGAGAGTCCCGGCGGAAGCGGCTGCGGCTCGGTTCCGGCCGTCGGCGAGACACCGTAGTAGCTGCCCCTCGCAGAAGGTGCCGATTCGTGCGGCACAGGCGTCAGTGTCGGTCCGAAGGCGTCCGACGGCGGGCTGTTCAGACTCGGGCCTAACGCGCCGGGGCTTGGCGACCCGTTGATAGGAACATTGCCGCGATAGGCAGGACCGGGGGAACCGGCGGGATAACCCTTCCCGTAGAAATCGCCCTCGGCGCCGAAGTTGCGCGGGGGGGCGGCATAGGGGATGGTCTCGTATCCGCGCGGCATCCGGCCGGGAACGGCGGGATACGTGGTGAGTGGCGGAGCGACGGGGACCGGCGACGTGTAAACCGGAGGAGGACCGACACGTCGAACGTCGACTTGGCGTTCGTCCAGCCGTCGAGTATCGCGCCGCAAGTCTCCGGAGATTTCTTCGAGGACGTCGGCGATTTGCTCCATGCGTCGCAGCTCTTGTCGCCCGAACCGGCCGGGGAATGGTGCGACGGCCGGTTCCAGGTCTTCGACGTCGTCCTGCAGGTCGTCGGCGATGTCGTTGAGCCGGTCGGCAACGTCGCGCGCCGTGCAGAAGTCACACGCCGCCAAGGCCGCGAGGACGGCTTCCGTCGCCTTGTCTGCGGCGACCGCTTCGCGGGCGACGTGGTCCCAGTCGGGCGTGCAATGTGCATGCGGCAGGGCGATCGCGGCGAGTTCCGCCGCCGCGGCGTGCGCCTGTTCGGCCCGGTGGAAGGCGTCGCGCTGCAAATCCTGGGCAGTCGCCCGAACCGTTCCGGCCGCTGCCAGCCCGGCAACGAGAATCGTCAGTGTCTTCATGACATGCTCTTGAGTTCGATGGACCGTCGAGGAACCGACGTGGCCGGCTCGATGGCGAATCACGGCAGACCGCGACGACGCAAGATCGATGCCGTCGCTGGTTACGATACGGATCGACCGCCGTTTCGTCGAGACGGGCAGAGGTTCACCGGGTGACCCGTCGGTCACGGCGTTGCCCGATGACAGCCGAAAGCGTCGCGACTTTGAATCGGCGCCGCCTGTTTGACGACATCCGCGTTTGGTGGCGTCCGGCAGTTGCCGTCGTGATCGTGCGCCACGAGAATCTGTCATGCGGACAGCCGATCGGGATGATCGGCATCGTGAGAACATCAGGTGTGGAGCGTTTTGATGCCACGGCGGGTACTCGGTGGATTAGCTTGCGAGATCGTCGAAAGCGTCGCGGTCGGTGACCGGCCGTCGCTGGCGGTGATCCTTTGTCACGGTTACGGAGCGCCGGCCGACGACCTCGTTCCGATCGGCGCGGAATTGTTGAAGACCGACCGGGCGATCGATGACGGCGTTCGGTTCTACTTTCCCGCGGCACCGCTCGATCTCGGGCCGGCAGGAATGCCCGGCGGTCGCGCCTGGTGGCCGATCGACATGATGCGACTCGTTCTTGCCGCACAAAGCGGGCAATGGGATTCCCTGCGGACAGGCATTCCCGGCGGTCTGAACGAGGCCCGCGAGCATTTGACGGCGCTGATTCGTGACGTTCAGAAGGAAACGGGGCTTTCGCTGTCTCGGTTCGTGCTGGGCGGCTTTTCTCAGGGAGCGATGCTGTCGGCCGACGTCGCCTTGCGACTGCCCGAGCCGGTCGGGGCGCTCTGTCTGACGAGCGGATCGCTCGTCGCCGAATCCGAATGGCGGCCGTTGGCCGCTCGGCAACGACCTTTGCGGGTCGTGTTGAGCCACGGTCGGCAGGATCCTGTGCTGCCGTACGCGGGAGCCGAAGCGCTTCGCGACCTGCTCGTCGACAACGGTCACGACGTCGAGTTTCTGCCGTTCGACGGCGGCCACACGATTCCGTGGCCCGCACTGCACGCCGTTTCGAGGTTGCTCGCCGAACTGGCGGGGCAGGGCGATGCGTTGTAGGTCAGGCACCCGCCTGACGGCCTGGTCTGCTGGCGATCCACATCGGTCGACGTTCGCGTCAGGCGGGAGTCTGACCGATTGGTGCGTCTGCGCGACAATGTCAGGTCGTCGCAGGTTCCCTCGCTGGCGCATCGGGCTTGCGAAAGGTGCTCTCCCGCAAGCCCGACGCGCCAGCAAGGGAACACGGTCTTGTCGCACTCCCCCTGACGTTTTCCAGGAGAGGGATCACTACGGCGGTGCGTTGTTCCTGCGTCCCGAACCCGGCTAAGATGCTGTTCGCCCATTCCGCCGGCAGCCCCTGATGCTACGCCTCGTCCTTTCGCTCATCATTTGTCCGGCGGCATTGGCCGCGGTTCCGGCTTGCGCCGGCGACATGACGATCGACGGCGTCGAAGTGGGCTTCGGCGGAGCCTACCGCGTCGGCGAATGGACGCCGCTGGCCGTTCGGGTGACGAGCGAGAGTGATCTGCCCGAGTCCGTCGTGCTCGAGACGGTCACGGCCGATGCCGACGGCTCGGCGGTGCATCGAACGACTGAGCCGTTGCCGCTCGAACGCGACGGTTCGACGGCCGCCGTTCGGACCGTGTTCCAAAGCGGTCGGGCGGACAGCCCGCTGACCATCCGCCTGAAAGCGACCGACGGCACGGTGCTCGCCGAACGCCGCTTGTTGGCGCGATCGCCGCAACTTCCCACTGCGTTGCCGAAAGGCGCGGCTTGCTGGGTGATTGCGGGAAAGTTCGACGAGGCCGCGAGCGACGTCGACGAATCGGCGCCGCCCTGGCCGGCCGACATCACTTCCGCATCGCTGACAGGCCCGTTGCCGACCGATGCGTTGGCCTATGCCGCGGTGAACGTTCTCGTGATTCGGGGAGACGTCGCCGTCTCTCCCGAGCAATCCGAGGCGCTGCGTCGCTGGGTCGCCGGCGGCGGTCACGTCGCGATCACACTCGGTCGATTTACCGACGCGTATCGGAACGGGTCGCTGTCCGGTTGGGTTCCGATCGAGGTCGGCGAGCCGGTTCAGTTGCGCGACGTGTCGGCCTTGGAGAATTTCCCTCGACGCGCGCGAGTCCGCGTCGCTCGACTCGACGGAGCGGCCGAGAACCTTCCCAGCGGGTCCGACACGCCGCTCGTCGCCCTTGGCCCGTACGGCTTCGGTCGAGTGACGCTGTTCGCAATGGATCTCGACACGCCGCCGTTCTCCGGTTGGACCGGTCTGCCCGATCTGATTCGAGAAGGAGTCGTCGGCGACGAGGTCGTGAAGGGGCAAAGCCGTCGCATCGCCTCCCCGGGCATGACCGACCTCGCGACGCAACTGTTGCGTGCAGAACAGTCGTTTCCGGGACTGCAACGTCGTTCGGTCGGTTCGGCTCTGGTGCTTCTGGTGCTCATCGCTGCGATCGTCGGACCGCTGGACTACGTGATCGTTCACCACCTGCTGCGGCGACCGGCGTTGACCTGGATCACCTTGCCGCTGATCGTCCTCGCCACGGCCTGGTGGCTGCATCGATCGGCGGTCGCTTCCAACGGCACCGCCTCGCGGTTCAACGAACTGCACGTGCTCGACGTCGACGCGACGACCGGCACCCTCCGCGGGCGGACGACGGTCACGTTGTATGCGGCCGACTCGACCCGCGTCGATCTCGCCGTGACGCCGGACGGAAGTTCCGACTGGGGCGACGGCGATGGGCCGGCCGTGCCGCATCTCGGGTGGCTCGCTCCGCCGGAAACGACGCTCGGCGGACGATACCGCGAGGCCTCGGGAGGACTGTTCCAACCGGAGTACCGATTTCTTCCCGCGGGCGAAGCGGCTGCCGCAAGCGACGTGCCGATGCTCATCTGGGGCAGCCGGCAGTTCGAGGCGACGTGGCAGCGAAGCGATGCGTCGAAGCTGGTCGAAGCCGATCTGCAGACGACCGTCGGCGGAAGCATCGACGGCACGATCATCCACCAGTTGCCCGGCCCGCTGTTGAACTACCTCGTCGCGTACGGCGACCGTGTGTTCCTCGCGCAGCCCGGCGCCGAATGGTATCCCGGCGAGCCGATTCGACCGGCGTCGTCGGTATTTCAACGCCGCGATCTCGATGCGTTCCTGACCCGCAAGACGACGACCCAGGTGGAGCGCAAGCCGGGCGAGGGCGGCGAAGACTTCGTCGTCAGCGAGTCGGTCTACGACCGTGCCTCGACCGATCTCGCGGACGTCATGACGATGCTCACGTTTCACGCCGCCGCCGGCGGACGCGGTTACACCGGCTTGACGAACACCGTTCTGGCGGCCGACGACCTCTCGTCGCGGTTGCACTACGGACGGGCGATCGTGCTCGGTCAACTCGAGTCGTCGGCCGGCGAGGTGGCGATCGCGGTCGAAAACGGCAAGGCGTTCGAGCCGGCCCGCCGCACGACGTTCGTCCGGCTCGTGCTGCCCGTGACCCGTCCCGAGCCAGGGACGTCTTCGCCGTTGTCGCCGCTGGCCCCGACCGAGGAGACGCCGCCGGAGAGACCTCCCCGTCAACAATGAGGCGACTTGCTTCCGACCGGCGCGTTTGAGCACGGCGCGATCACCTGCCACTTCACCACTATCGCCTGCCGCATCCCTTGATCGAAACCCGCAAGCTCACGAAACGCTACGGCGACCTGATCGCCGTCAACGAGATCAATCTCTCGCTGAGCGAGGGCGACGTGTTCGGCTTCATCGGGCCGAACGGATCGGGCAAAACGACCACGATGCGGATGATCGCGACGCTGCTGCCGCCCGATTACGGCGAGGCGTACGTCTGCGGCAAGAGCATCTACACCGACCCGCACGAAATCCGCCGGCTCGTCGGCTACATGCCCGATTTCTTCGGCGTGTACGACGACATGAGCGTGCTCGAGTACCTCGAGTTTTTCGCGGCGGCCTACCGCATCAACGGTCCCGGCCGGCGGAAGGTCTGCGAAGAAAAGCTCGACCTCGTCGATATGGCCTTCAAGCGCGACGCGATGGTCAACAGCCTGTCGCGCGGGCAGACGCAGCGAGTGGGCCTGGCCCGCACGCTGCTGCACGATCCGCAGGTGCTGCTGCTCGACGAACCGGCGAGCGGTCTCGATCCGCGGGCGCGCATCGAGATTCGCAACCTCCTCAAGAGGCTCGGCGAGATGAACAAGACCGTCGTCGTGTCGAGCCACATCCTGCCGGAACTCGCCGACGTCTGCACCCGCGTCGGCATGATCGAAAAAGGCGTGCTGGTCGCCGACGGCTACGTCCGCGAAGTGCTCAGTAAAGCCCGTGAAGCGATCACGCTTCAGATTCGCGTCAAAGGCCGCGCCGACGAAGCCGCCCGCCTGTTCGAACAGCAGGACGTCGTCGACCGCGTCTCCACCGACAAGGACGGCACGATCAACGTCACGTTGAAGAAGGGCGTCGAAGACTACAGCGACCTGCCGCAACTTTTGTTCGAACGCAAATACCGCGTCGTCCTGTTCCGCGAGGAAGAGGTGAACCTCGAGACGGCGTTCATGGAACTGACGAAGGGCATGCAGCAATAGGAAATAGGAAATAGGAAATAGGAAATAGGAAATAGGTGGTAGGTGGTAGGTGGTAGCGGGTTCCGTTAAGCCGCGACCATTCGGGAGCGCGTTCCGAAACCGGCTCGCTGAAAATTCAAGGTGCTCGCATGTTTGAACGCTGCCTTGCGATCGTTGTCGTCGCCCTGTCGGCTTCGGTCTTCGCCGCCGAGCGTCCCGACGTTCTCGTCGCCGATTTCGAATCGGAGACTTGGGGCGACTGGACGGTAACAGGCGACGCCTTCGGTCCCGGTCCGGCGAAGGGTACGCTGCCGGGGCAGATGCACGTCGACGGCTATCAAGGCGAGCGGCTCGTCAACAGCTTTCACGGCGGCGACGACGCGACGGGACAACTCACCTCGCCGCCGCTCACGATCGAACGGAAGTTTCTGAACGTCCTCGTCGGCGGCGGGAAGTTTGCGGCAGGAGATCGCACCTGCATCGAACTGTTGATCGACGGCCAGCCCGTGCGGACTGCGACAGGGCCGAACGAACATCCCGGCGGCAGCGAGCGACTCGACTGGCAGACGTGGGACGTCGCCGAGTTCGCCGGTCGCGAGGCGACGCTGCGCATCGTCGATAACCGCAAGGGCGGCTGGGGTCATGTCTGTGTCGATCAGATCACGCAGAGCGACCGCCGGTTGCAGCCGGAACCGGCCTCCCGCACGATCGCCGTCGCGCATCGCTATCTCCATCTGCCGGTGAAAAACGGCGCCCCGAAGCGGCAGATGCGGTTCGTCGTCGGGGGCAAGACGGTTCGCGAGTTCGAAATCGAGCTCGCCGACGGCGCACCGGACTTCTTCGCCTTCGCCGACGTCTCGGCATTCGACGGCGAGTGGCTGAAAATGGAAATCGACGCCCTGCCCGCCGATTCCAAGGGGCTGGAACGAATCGCCGCGTCGGACGACGTTCCGAACGCCGACGGCCTGTATTTCGAACCACTGCGGCCGCAGTTTCACTTCACGTCGCGGCGGGGCTGGCTCAACGACCCGAACGGGCTGGTCTATTTCGACGAAGAATGGCACCTGTTCTACCAGCACAACCCCTACGGCGTCGAATGGGGCAACATGCACTGGGGCCACGCCGTCAGCGACGACCTTGTTCATTGGAAAGAACTGCCGATTGCGCTCTATCCCAAGGCGTTCGGCGACTGGGCGTTCTCGGGCAGTGCGGTCGTCGACTGGAAGAATACGTCGGGCTTCGGCGACGGCAAGAAACCGCCGCTGGTGCTGGCTTACACGAGTACCGGTCGCGGCGAGTGCATCGCCTACAGTACCGATCGCGGCCGGACGTGGACCGAACATGAAGGCAACCCCGTCGTCGAGCATCAGGGCCGCGACCCGAAGATCGTCTGGCACCGCGACACGCAAAAATGGGTGATGGCCGTCTATCAGGAGAAACGAGAAGGCGACGAAGAAGCAGGACGCTATATCGCGTTTTATTCGTCGCCCGATCTCAAGCAGTGGACCTACGAGAGCCGCATCGAGGGCTTCTACGAGTGCCCTGATCTGTTCGAGCTGCCGGTGCAGGGGAAGGAAGGCAGCTCGGCCTGGGTGCTGTACGCCGCCGACGGCGAGTACGTGCTCGGCGACTTCGACGGGAAGGTATTCAAGCCGACATCGGAAAAACAGAAGCTCTGGTACGGCAACTTTTACGCGGCCCAGACCTACGACAACGCCCCGGACAATCGCCAGGTTCAGATCGGCTGGGGCCGCGACGTGCGGTTTCCCGGCATGCCGTTCAATCAGCAGATGGTGGTGCCGGTCGATCTGGCGCTGACCTTAATCAGCGATGAGATGCTGTTACTGGCTCGGCCCGTTCGCGAGGTGGCGTGGCTTCGTGGAAAAGTGCATTCGTGGAAAGATCTCGAAGTCGCGAACGTCGAGACGACCCTCGATGGACCACAGGGCGACCTGTACGACGTCGAGGCGGCGATCGAACCCGGCGATGCCGAGACGGTCGGGCTGTCGATTCGCGGCGTTCCCATCCGGTACGATGTGAAGAAGCAGGAACTGACCTGCCATGAGACGACCGCGCCGCTTTCTCTCCACAGAGACGTGATCCGACTGCGGATTCTCGTCGATCGCGGTTCGATCGAAGTCTTCGCGAACGGCGGCCGCGTCGCGATTTCCGTCGGCGTCATCCCGCCCCGCGACGACCATTCGCTGAAAGCCGTCGCGACCGGCGGCACCGCCCGGTTCACGTCCCTGACGATTCACGAAATGAAGTCGGCGTGGGATGAGTGACGACTCGCAGGGCCGTGTGATGGTTCGACGCGCTCCCGTTGGTCGCGGCTAAACGCTGCGTCCTTGACGACCACCTCACACCTCCCTACCCGCGCGGCTTCCAGAAATCGACGAGGCGGCCGGTGAGCGGAGCGGCGACCTCCGGCCATGCTTCGATCGGCAGTTCGATGCGGGCGATCGCGGCGGTCGCCATGTGGCGGTCTTCGCCGGTGAGGTGGCGGACGAGCTGTTCCAGGCCGGGGTTGTGGCCGACGATCATCAGCCGTTCGGCCGTGCCTCCGGAGCCGGCGACGACGTCGAGAACGCCTTCGGGCGTGGCGTGATAGAGCCGGTGGTCGTAGGAGATCGGCCGCTCGACGCCCTCGATCGCCGCGAAGAACGCGGCGGTTTCTTTCGCACGCCGGGCCGTCGAGCAGAGCAGCCGGTCGGGCAGCAGGTCGGCGTCGGTCAGGCGTTCGGCCTCTTGCAGGCGCTCGACCAACCGCGGGGCGTCGCAGCGCCCTCGGTCGTTCAGCGGTCGTTCATGGTCCGACAGGCCCTCGTCGTCGTGACTCGACTTCGCATGTCGCATGAGCAGCAGAGTCTTCATGGTATTCAGACCTTGCGGACGGGCGCCGTCTCTCATCCGTCACCGTCGTTGACCGGAACTTTATGTCGAAGGGCCGCTCGGCTCGGGCAGGTGCGGCTCGAACACGGTGCGAGCGGACAGTTCGGCACGCCGCACGGCTTCGACGGTTTCGCGAAACAGCTCCGCCTGGCTGCGGAAGGGCGGCTGCCGATCGCCGGAGGTGAGCAGCTTGTAGGTTCCGTCGGGCTTCAATTCGCGAGCCTTGACGTTGTCTTTGTAGTAGAGGTTCAGTATGTGCAACAGCCGCTTGCGGAGCGCCGGCACTTCGATCGGAACGAGCAGTTCGACGCGCCGATCGAGGTTCCGCGGCATCCAGTCGGCGCTCGACAGGAAGACCCGCTCGTCGCCGCCGTGCCGGAAGTAGAAGATGCGGGCATGCTCGAGAAAGCGATCGATGATGCTGATGACGCGAATATTCTCTGAAAGGCCTTTCGTTCCGGGGCGCAGACAACAGACGCCGCGCACGTTCAGCCGGACCTTGACGCCCGCCTGGCTGGCGGCGTAGAGGGCGTCGATGATCTCGGAGTCGACGAGGCTGTTGAGCTTGGCGTCGATGCGGGCGCGCTGGCCCTGGCGGCTGCGTTCGGTCTCGCCTTCGATCAGTTCGAGCAGCCGTTCGCGCAGCCCGATCGGCGCGGCGTCGAGCTTGCGGAACGACTGCGGCTGACTGTAGCCGGTGATCGCGTTGAAGAAGGCGACGGCGTCGGAGCACAGGTCTTCGTCGCTGGTCAGCAGACTGACGTCGCTGTAGAGCCGTGCGGTCGATTCGTTGTAGTTGCCGGTGCCGAAGTGGCAGTACCGCTGCACGCCGTGCGGCTCGCGACGCACGATGATGACGACCTTCGCGTGCGTCTTGAATCCTTTGACGCCGTAAATGACCTGGACGCCCGCCCGTTCGAGGTTCTCGGCCCACGCGATGTTGCGCGCCTCGTCGAAGCGGGCTTTCAACTCGACGACGGCGGTGACGTTCTTGCCGTTCTCGGCCGCTCGGGCCAGTGCCGCGACGATCGGGCTGTCACGGCTCGTCCGATACAGGGTCTGCTTGATCGCCAGCACGTCGGGATCGACCGCGGCCTCCTCGATCAACCGCACGACCGGCTCGAAGCTCTCATAAGGATGGTACAGCAGCACATCGCCACGGCCGATCGTCTCGAACATGCCGACCGTCGGGTCGATCGACGGCGCCGGCTGAGGCGGCCAGGGTTCGTTTCTCAGCTTGTCGAAGCCTCGGACGTCGGAGAACCGAAAGAATGCCGATAAATCCAAAGGCCCCGGCAGGCGATAGACGTCGCGCTCGTCGACGTCGAGTCTCGTCTTCAGGAACCGCAGCGTCTCGTCCGACGTCTCGTCGGCGATCTCCAACCGCGCGCAGTCCGATTCCTTGCGGGCGTCGAGCACTTCCCGCATGTGCGACAGCAAGTCGCCCGCCTGGTCCTCCCGCAGCGCGAGGTCGGCGTTGAGCGTCACGCGGAACGGCACGCACTCGACGATCGCTTCGCCGGGAAACATTCGTTCGGCATGGACGCGGACGGCGTCTTCCAGGAGCAGGTAGTGCAGGCCGCCGCCGCCCTCCGACGGCAGCGTGATGAACCGCGACGCATTCCGGCCGAACGAGATGACGGCGAATCGCGACCGTCCCGTCGTGTCGGACGGATCCGGCCCCAGTCGGACGCAGACGTTGAGCGCGAGTCCCGCCAGCGGCGGGAACGGCTCGTCGGCCCGCACGGCGAGCGGCGTGACCACGCCGTAGACTTCGTTCGAGAACACCTCGTCGAGATGCCGCGCCTGACGGTCGGCGAGCCGCTCCGGATGTTCGCGTCGCAGCCCGGCTTCGGCGAGCAGCGGTTCGATCTCGGCGAGCAGGGCGTACTGCTCGCGGGCCATGCGGTGCGTGCGGTCGGCGATCGCGACGAGCTGTTCGTCCGGGGTCATGCCCGTCGGGTCGGCCGAACTGCCGCGGCCTGCGGCGAGCTGTCGCAGCCCGCCGACGCGGACCATGAAGAACTCGTCGAGATTCGACGCGGTGATGGCGAGGAACTTCAGGCGTTCGAGAGGCGGGTTGTCGGGGCATGCCGCTTCATCGAGGACGCGCTGATTGAACTCCAGCCACGAGAGTTCGCGATTGAGGTAACGGGGTTTGCCGGGCATGAATGGTCGTTTTCAGGTCGTCGTCGAAGCCGGACCTCTGCAACGTCGGGGCTTGCTTCACTCGCTGCGTTCAACGTCGTCCCCCCTCTCCCCAGGGAGTGGGGCTGGGGGTGAGGGGAGTCGTCTGACGCTGGCCGGCGAATCCGCCTCACCGGAAACGTAACGGATGGGGTGCAATGCGCGAATGTTGCCGCACGGAATCCCCTCACCCCTGACCCCTCTCCCCAGGGAGAGGGGGACCGTCGTCACCCTTTCCTTTATGCGATCCTGACGCTCTGCCGCTCGGGGATCGTCTCCCGCTCGCATCAACTCCGCACGCGGCGCAACAGCACCTTCATGCCGTAGGTCTCTTCAAACAGGCCGCTCGTCTGGTTGATCGCCAACTGTTCGAGCGACAGATCGTCGACGTTCGGGACGGCGATCACCAGTCGGTCTTTCTCGCGCAGACAGGTGAAGTCGGTGATCCGTTGACTGCGCGACTCGTCGAGCGAAATCGCAATCCGCAGCAGACCGGCCAGTTTCGAGACCGCGACGCGGTCCTCGCGCGTCAGGGCGGCGATTCCCTGGTGCGACGGTTTCGGGCTGGCCCGGCGGTGATAGCGGGTCACGAGCGAAACGAGCGTCAGATCCTTGCGGCTCAGTCCGAACAGGTCGCTGTTCAGGATCAGATACATCGAGTGCTTATGATAGCCGCTCGTGCCGACGTACAGCCCGATCTCGTGCAGCAACGCCGCGATGTTCAACACGAGCTCGTACCGGCTGTCGAGCCGATGTTCCGCCTGCAGCTGAGTGAAGAGCTTGCCGCACAAGTCGGCGACATGCCGGGCATGGACTTCGTCGAAGCCGAACTTCCGGCCCAGCTCGATCGCGGAATGGATCACCTGCCGTCCGGCCTGGGCGGCCCAGGCTCCCGACGCCGCGATGTCGAGCAGCAGACCGTCGCGCAGGTTGACGCTCGCCGCATGAATCTCGTCCAGCCCCAATCCTTGCGCGAGCTTCAGGTACGACAGCAAACCGGGACCGAGCGTTTCGGCGTCGGGAATGGCGAGGTGGTGCTCCTGAATCAGTTCGTCTTCCGACACGCCGAGGATTTCATCGGTCAGCGCCTCAACGCCCGCGACCGACAGCCGCGAGACTTCCTGCGGGTCATAGCCGGGCACCAGTTGCGCGGCGGCGAACCGGACTTCGCCGCCCAGCGCGACGAGTCGGAGATCGGGGCCTTGGGGAACGGCGCGGGTGATCTGATCGACGACGCGGGCGATCTGCCGCTCCATGATCCGTCGTGACGAAGCCGTCGGCGTGCGATACTTTTCGAGCATCTCCCGCAGCCGCAGCGACCCCAGCCGGTAGGAATGCGAATAGGTGACGTCGCCCTGCCGGACGACGAGCAATTCGGTGCTGCCGCCGCCGATTTCGGCGACGACGCAGCGGGCGGCGTCGAGTTCGGGTTCGCTTTGCAGGAACGGCAGCACGCCGAGGTAGGTGATGCGGTTTGCTTCGGCTTCGTCGATCGGCTCGACCTGAAAGCCGGTCGCACTGAAGATGCGGTCGAGGAACGTCAGCCGGTTGACCGCCTCGCGGACGGCGCTCGTCGCGGCGACCCGCACCCGCGACGGGTCCGACAGGCCGTATTCATCGAGCACCCGACGGTAGCTGCGCAGCACGCGGACGCATTGCTCGGTCGTCGCCGCCGAGATCGAGCCGGTCGTGAAGGTGTCTTTTCCGAGACTGACGGCCTGCGAGAGCGACTCGAGCAGGCGGATCTCGCCGCCTTCGCGAACTTCGGCGACCGCCATCCGAATCGACGTCGTCCCGACGTCGATCACCGCGACGGGCTGGATCGAAGATTCGATCGCCGGCAACGGTTGTGGCGGGTGGGGCGCAGAACGGGTCATATCAAGAGAATACAGGAGTCAGGACTCGGAAGTCAGAAGGAAGCGCGTGCAACGGCTCACGGCTTCGCGGCCGGCTTCTTTCCTCCCGAGCCTTCTTTCCTGGCCCCCGACGTGTCACCCGTGGACGCCTCCTGCCAGGCGGCCGCACCCATCACGGTCGCGTTGTCGCCCAGCTCGGCGGCGACGACCTTGAAGGTGTCCTGAAAGGCTTCCATCGCGTGTCGGCGGGCCGAATCGGAAACGGTCGAAACGAACAGTTCGGGCATCGCCTCGACGAGTCCGCCGCCGAGGACGATGACGTCGGGAGACAGCAGATTGACGACGCCGCCGACGGCGATGCCGATCATCTCGCCGGCGTCGGCGACGGCCCGCTCGACGGCCTTGTCGCCGGCCTTGATCGCAGCGGCGAGCGTGCCGCTGCGGATCTCGGCGAGGTCGGTGCCGGCGGCCTTCATCAGGTTCGGAGCCTGACCGCGAAACGCCGCCTGCGCCGCGGCGGCGGAGATCGCCAGCCGGCTGGAATAGGCTTCGAGCGTGCCGAGATGGCCTGTGCCGTCGCGCGGGCCGAACGGGAACAGCGGCATGTGGCCGATCTCCATGCAGCTCTGCTTCCGGCCGCGAAAGATCTGGCCGCGATAGATGCAGCCGCCGCCGATGCCGGTGCCGGGAAACACGCCCAGCAGGCAGAAGGCGCCGCGACCGGCCCCGAACCGATATTCGCCGTAGACGCCGGCGTCGACGTCGTTGGCAAGCACCGCGGGACAGCCGAACTCGCGTTCGAGTATCTCCTTCAGACGCACGTCGCGCCAGCCGAGATTGACGGCGTCGATCAGCACGCCTTCATCGATGTCGAGCACGCCCGGGCAACCGACGCCGATTCCGGCGAGCCGGTCCGGGGCCACGTCCGCATCGGCGAGCGCCTCGCGGATCGCCTGCGAGACCCGCTCGACGCCCGCGGCGACGCCCTGATGTCCCTTCGTCTTCTTTCGCTCCTTGCCGAGCAGCTTATAGTCCTCGTCGAAGACCGCGGCGAACATCTTCGTGCCGCCGAGATCGAATCCGACCCGTACCCGCGTTCCGTCCGACATGCGTCGATGAATTTCCTGAAGCGCGTGCAATGGGATGCCGAGGGGTGCAACCCTCGGCTTCACGAACGTCGTTGCGAGTTATTGCTTTTTGTCGAGCCATCCGTGCCGCTGCATCCAGCGTTCGCAGAGCTTCGGCCACTCGGAGAGCACCGGGTCGTCCTGCGCCAGTCCGACACCGTGGCGACCGTGCTCGAAGATGTGCATCTCGACCGGCACCTTCTCGCGACGGCAGGCCTCGAAGAAGAGAATGCTGTTCTCGACCGGCACCGCCTTGTCTTCGACGGTGTGAAACAGAAAGACCGGCGGCGTCTGTTCGGTGACGGCGTTCTGGTTCGAGAGCGACGTCACCAGGTCGGCGTCAGGATCGGGGCCGAGCAGGTTCTTTTTCGACCCCCCGTGCGTCGTGCCGTCCTCGAGGCTGATGACCGGATACGCGAGGATCGCAAAGGTAGGCGCGGCGCTCTGCCGGTCGACGTCATCCTCGAGTTCGATCGGCTGGTCGAGGAAGTGCGTTGCGGCGGTCGAGGCGAGATGACCGCCCGCCGAGAACCCCAGGATGCCGACGCGATTGGTGTCGATGTTGTATTCTCCGGCCCGCGAACGCACGGTGCGAATGGCCCGCTGAACGTCGATCAACGGGACCGGATGGCGATAGGGGGCGAGGCGGTAATGCAGCTCGAAGGCGGTGACACCGATCGAACTCAGCCACTGGCCGATCTGCTTCCCTTCGTGATCGATCGCCAGCCCGCCGTAACCGCCGCCCGGGCAGACGACGATCGCACATCCGTTCGCTTTGCCGGCCGCAGGCTGATAGACGGTGAGCGTCGGGACGTCCTTGTCGGTTTCGCCGTTCGCTAGCGGCGCGTCGCCTTCCCAGAGCCGCAGGACGGGACGGTCGGTTTCGGCAGCCGGCTTGTCCTGAGCGGCGGCCGATCCGCACAGGATCGCCGCGAAACCGCAGGCGAGCAGAGGACGCAGCATGATGTTCTCCGGGTTCGATTCGCCGTACTGTAGCCGATGCCTCCGGCTCAGGCGAGCGGGGGCGAAGGGATCGGGGGAGGCGAGGGAAGGGGAGAGGCGGGAGATTGTTTTCGTCCCCGTCACCCGATCTTCCGTCTCCCCCGATCCCCCGTCTTCCGACTTCTAAGTGTGCTATCATCGCTCCATGTCCGCTCCGCCTGCCGATCCAACTGCCGAAGATCATTCCCGTGCCGACGTCGGACTCGTGTGTGCGCTGTCGATGGAGTTGAATCACTTCTTCGACCGGTGCGAGAAGGTGCGTGCGATGAGCGGCGGCGGTTTCCGCTTTCGTGGCGGCCGGCTTGCGGGCGTTCGTGTCGCCGCGGTCGAAAGCGGACCCGACCCGGCGAAGGCCGCCCGAGCGACGCGGGCGCTGCTCGACGGGCATCGGCCCGCCTGGATCGTCTGCTGCGGCTTTGCCGGAGCGCTCGGCGAGGGCGTTCGCATCGGCGACATCGTCGTTTCCACGGTCATCCACCGCGTCGATGAGGACGACGTTCCGACGCCGCACGGCATGGCGTCTGATCCGACGAAGGGATTGCACGTCGGCGACCTGGTGACGACCGATCACATCGTCCGCACGATCGCCGAAAAACAGGCACTTGCCGCTGCGACCGGAGCGATCGCCTGCGACATGGAGAGCCATGCCGTCGCCGTCGTCTGTCGCGAGGCAGGCGTGCCGTTCATGGCGGTGCGTGCGATCACCGATGATCTGTCGACCGATCTGCCGGCCGAAGTTCACGCCCTGCTCGAAAAGACGGGGGCCGGCCGGTTGGGCGCTGCATTCGGCGCGATGTGGAATCGTCCCGAGAGCGTCAAGGATCTGTGGAAACTTCGCGAGAACGCCGTCGTCGCGGCGAGACGTCTCGCGCCCTTCCTCGAAGGCGTCGTCAAACAACTGCACGCGGCAAGCGAACGTCGCGATTAGCCTACAGGCCCACCGGGCGCAGCCGGTGGGCTTCTTGACTCTGCCGCCTCCACCGACATTGCCCCCACCATCCATTTCCCATTTCCCACCACCTACCCCATGCGCCACTGGAACCTCGCGGAAACGAACTACGGGCATCTCAAGGATCATCCGGCCGAAGTTGCGGTGCTGGTGATGGGGGCGACCGAGCCGCACAACCTGCACCTGCCTTACGGAACCGACACGCTCGAGGGAACGGAGGTCGCCAGCCGGGCCTGTGAAGCGGCATATGAACGCGGTGCGAACGTCGTCCTGCTGCCGTCGATGCCGTTCGGCACGCAGACGAACATGGCGGCGTTCCCGCTGGCGATGAACCTGCATCCCACGACGCTGCTGGCGATCACTCGCGACCTGTGCGGCTCGCTGGCGCTGGCGAACGTGCGCAAACTGGTGATCGTCAACAGTCACGGCGGGAACGACTTCAAGTGGATCCTGCGGGAACTGGCGAATCAGACGCCGGTGAAGTTGTTCTTGTGCGACTGGTTCCGCGCTCTCTCGGCCGACGCTCAGAAAGAGATCTTCGAGCATCCCGAAGACCATGCCGGCGAGATGGAGACGTCGTTCATCCTCGCGATTCGTCCGGAACTCGTCGCAAAAACCGCCGACGGTTCACTCGCCGCCGACGACGGCGCCGTCCGCAAGACCCGATTCGAGGCGGTCAACAACGGCTGGGTGTCGATCAGCCGACCGTGGCACCTGCTGACGACCAACACCGGCAGCGGCTACCCGCACAAGGCGACCGCCGAGAAGGGTCGCCGGCTGATCGACGTCGTCTCGACCCGGCTCGCCGATTTTCTCGTCGAACTCTCGGCATCGCCCGTCGACGAGTCGTTTCCATTCTGAGGAGATCGGCAATCTGCAAACGGTCGAGGAGATGTGCTTGGAAATGACGCTCGACCGACAGGCAATCACGCAGCATTGCACCGAGTGCAACGACGAGTTCACCGTTGTCCGCGGATCGGTCTACGACGCTGGTACGCCCTTCGGTCTATACCTGGTCGCGCTGCACGGTCATTCGCCGCAGGGACGGATCGCTCATCTTGGCGTCGCGATACTCAACCATTCCAGTGGGCTGCCGCAGGCGGTCGCCATGGATATCATCGCCACACCAGATCAGTTCGGGTTTACGGCAGTTGATTGGTCCGATTCGCCCTGGCGTGACGAAACCTATCTGGGTGAGATGCTCGATCGCGAACAAGCCCTCGCCAGCCCGAATTGGTCGACATTCCTGCGGATCGCCGGGCATGTCGTCGGTGATCTTCCCGAGGTAGCGGCCTATTTCGCCTCATGAGGGTCTGCGAATCGGCGGGGGAGTTGGACAGCAGCGAATGCCACGGTACTTTTTCTCGTGAACCCGAGGAATTGCATCTCCTCGGCATCGTTGATCGAAGGACGTCGCAATGAATCTGTCGGGCAGATCAGCAGTCGTGACGGGCGGCGGGTCGGGA
Source organism: Planctomycetaceae bacterium (assembly GCA_049790855.1). Taxonomy (GTDB): domain Bacteria; phylum Planctomycetota; class Planctomycetia; order Planctomycetales; family Planctomycetaceae; genus JACCRE01. Next base: position 18,692 of record JBAQZJ010000632.1, read on the forward strand.
ATTGGTGCGGCGATCGCGCTGGCTTTTGCCGCCGAAGGCGCCGAGGTCATGATCGCCGGCCGTAGCGCCGAAAAGCTCGCCGCCGTCGTCGAAGACGCCGAGCACGGCATCGTGATTCCGTTCCCCTGTGACGTCGCCGATCGCGGTCAGGCGTCGAACCTGATCGCGCACGCGACCGAACGCTTCGGGAAGGTGGACATCCTCGTCAACGCGGCGGGAGTCAACATGCCTAAGCGGATGATGGCGGACCTCGCCCCCGCCGACTGGGATCGGCTGATGGCGATTAACGCGACCGGCACGTTCAATACGATTCACGCCGTTCTGCCGCAGATGCGGTGTCGCAAGGACGGCGTGATCATCAACGTGAACTCGACGAGCGGCGTGCGGGCGGGAATGCTCGGAGGCGTCGCCTACAACGCCAGCAAGTTCGCCGTCAGCGCCCTGACGCACAGCGTCGCCCAAGAGGTCAAGGACGAGGGCATCCGCCTGACGAATCTCTGCCCCGGCGAGGTCGACACGCCGATCCTGGAACATCGCCCCACGCCGGTCTCCGACGAACACCGCGCGAAGATCCTCCAGCCTGAGGACATCGCCGCGGTGGCCCTCACGATCGCGCTGCTGCCGCCCCGCGCAAACGTCGTCGAGGTCGTCGTGAAGCCGACGATTCAGGCGTTTGTTTAGAGACGAAAGTTGAGAGTCGAGAGCGAGCCGCCGAATGGTTCAGGCCGACTTGGCAATGCCGGTCGCCGGCCACAGCGCCGCGTCTTCCCCGTCAAGCCGCAGCGTCAAGCATTTCGCGCTGCCGCCGGCTTTGAGAAACTCGTCGAGCGGCGTTTCGTGCGGGGTGAAGCCGCGGCGGGAGAGTTCTGCGGCGAGCTTCGGGCACCCAGTGTTCGTCACAACGTGCCGGCCGACGACCACCGCGTTGCAGGCGAAACGTTCGGCTTCCGGTTGCTCGACTTCGATCAGGTTCGGCACATGTGCGACAAGCGCCTGCCGGGCGTAGTCGTCGAATGCGTCGGGATAGTAGAGCGCGGTCTCGACATCGAGCGGGCAGAAGCACGTGTCGAGATGGTAGTAGTAGCCGTCGACGAGTTGCAGTGGAATGACGCGACAGCCGATCTGCCCGGCAACCCACTGCATCGCTGCGGCGCTGCTGCGGATGTGATAGCCCGCGAAGAGCGTCTCGCCGCAGAACAGCGCGTCACCGGCCCCCTCGAAATCGAGTCCCGCCGGCAGCGTGACGGTGCGGAAGCCGTTCGTCTCGAACCAGGCTTTGTCGAGCGGCGTCTCGCCCTGCCGGGCCGCGTGACGGAACTGCGACAGGTAGACCGTGTCGCGGAAGACGAGTCCCGCGTTCGCCGTGAAGACGAGGTCGGGCAACCCCGCGACCGGTTCCTGCAACCGGACGTCGACGCCCAACGACTCCAGCACGCCGTGCAACCCCCGCCACTGCCGCGCAGCGACATCCCGATCGGCCGGCCGCGACCGGCTCATCCACGGATTGATCTCGTACTCGATCCCGTAGTGCTCCGGCGGGCACATCAGGATCGTCGGCAAGCGGGGGGCATCAGCCCTTGGAGTCTTCGGCGAGTTGATATGCGCCATTGCGGACCCTCCTTGGTCATTGTTCGCGACGGCCGAGGCAAAGGCCAGCGGCAGTCCTCACTCCGATCAGTGCTTGAACGATCGTGCGGAGTCGCTCTGCGTATCCCGCGTCGATTCAACGTGCCGCTCACGGGCGTTCTGGATCGCCGGGAGCATCAACAGGCATAGGATCAGAACGACGAATCCGACGATGGCGCCTTCGACCTCGTTCTGTAGGCCCGTTAAGATGATTCCCAGATAGAGAAGCGACGCCAGAGCGAATATTGCCAGCCCGAGCAGCGGCATACCACCGATTGCCGATGCGACGAACGGGATCAGGCACAGGACGAACAACGTCCAGGCGATGAACTGCCATCGGCCATGCCGTTCGATCGATTCGTAGAGCTTTCGGTTGTCGACCGAAAGAGCGCGAATCAGACGACGTTCGCGATCGATCAGATAAACGGTGTCCTCCGGCTCTCTGCCGAGACGCGCGTAGGCCTTCTCTTCGATGACTGCGAGATCGTCGGACTCGGCGAAGGATTTCGGTGCCGAAACGACTCGCACACGCCGGTCGGGGTCGTCGCTGCCAGGAGCAGCGAATTCGATCCGACCAGATTGCAGCGAACAGGCGGCGAAAGGCGGAGTCGCCGACATCTCAGTCGCCTCCGGCGCAGCGCGAGTAGGGAGATCAGTATCTCCTGATGCTCCTCATTTGTCGACGCGACACGTGCTGCCTTACGTCACCCCGCGACCATCGCCCGGCCGCGGCGTTTGCGTTCGACTTCCGACAGGAACATCTTCCGCAGACGGATGACCTTCGGCGTCACCTCGACGAGTTCGTCGTCCTCGATGTATTCGAGGGCGGCTTCGAGCGTCAGGTCGCGCGGCGGCTTGAGGATGATGTTCTCGTCGCTGCCGCTGGCCCGCATGTTCGTCAGCTTCTTCTCGCGGATCGGGTTGACGACGAGGTCGTTGTCGCGGCTGTTCTCGCCGACGATCATTCCTTCGTAGACGTCCTGCCCGGGCCGGACGAACAACTCGGCTCGTTCCTGAAGTTTGCCCATCGCGAAGGCGACGGCCTTGCCGCGATCCTGCGAGACGAGCACGCCGTTCTTGCGATGCGGAACCTCGCCTTCGACGGGGCGGTAGGCTTCAAAGCGGTGATGGATGATCGCCTCGCCGCGGGTCGCGTTGAGCAGCCGCGTGCGGATGCCGATCAGCCCCCGCGCGGGAATCGAGAATTCGAGATGCGTCATGCCCCCGATGCCGGACGTCATGTCGAGCACCTGCCCGCGACGCGCGCCGACGAGTTCCATGACCGGTCCCACGCTTTCGGCGGGGACGTCGATGCTGAGCTGCTCGAACGGCTCGTGCTTCCGGCCGTCGATCGACTTGAAGATGACTTCGGGTTTGCCGACCGACAGTTCGTAGCCTTCACGCCGCATGGTCTCGATCAGGATGGCGAGGTGCAGCACCCCGCGGCCGCTGACCATGAAGCTGTCCTTGTCACCGGCCTCTTCGACCCGCAGGGCGACGTTGCTTTCCAGCTCGCGGTGCAGCCGCTCGCGCAGGTTGCGGCTGGTGACGTACTTGCCGTCCTGCCCGGCGAAGGGGCTGCTGTTGATCGTGAAGAGCATCGACAGCGTCGGTTCGTCGACGGCGATTCGCTTCAGTGCGACGGGCTTGTCGCGCTCGCAGACGGTGTCGCCGATCTCGGGGTCGGGCAATCCCGTGATGGCGACGACGTCGCCGGCGAACGCTTCGGCCACGGTGATCCGGCCGAGCTTGTCGAACATTTCGAGGTTCGTGACTTCGCCGGGGCTGTTCGTGCCGTCGTCGCGAATCAGAACGACCTTCTGTCCCTTCCTCATCTTGCCCGAGACGATGCGGCCGGTGGCGATCCGTCCGACGAACTCGGACCAGGTCAGCGTCGTGATCATGAGCTGCAGCGGCCCGTCGGGATCGACTTCCGGCCCCGGAATGCGCTCCAGCACGACGTCGAGCAGCGGAGCGATCGTGCCGCCGCGGTCCGCCGGGTCGTGGCTGGCGTAGCCTTCACGGCCCGAAGCGAACAGATACGGAAAATCGAGCGTCGCGTCGTCGGCCTCGAGTTCGAGAAACAGCTCGAAGACCTCGTCGAGGACGGCCGCCGGCCGTGCGTCGGGCCGATCGATCTTGTTGACGCAGACGATCGGTTGCAGACCCAGCTCGAGCGCCTTCTGGACGACGAACCGGGTTTGCGGCCGCGGCCCTTCAAAGGCGTCGACGAGCACGATCACGCCGTCGGCCATCTGCAAGACGCGCTCGACCTCGCCGCCGAAGTCGGCGTGACCGGGCGTGTCGATGATGTTGACGCGCACGCCTTTGTAGGTCAGCGCGATGTTCTTGGAGAGGATCGTGATGCCGCGCTCGCGCTCCAGATCGTTGCTGTCGAGGATGCACGTCTGCTCGAGTTGCGACTCGCGGAACTGACCGCTCTGGCGCAGCAGGGCATCGACCAGCGTGGTCTTGCCGTGGTCGACATGGGCGATGATGGCGATGTTACGAACGTCGTCGCGACGCATGGGCGCAGCTGGGGCGGGAGGCATAGGTGGGGCGGCGGGATGCGGCGTCGGATCCCGCCGGCACTTGCCGTTGCACGGCCCCGGTCGGGAACCTCTGCGCACCGGCAAGCGGGTAAGAAGCGAGGCATCATACGGGTTGACCCCCCGATTGGGGAAGATCAAGCCGCGGTGCTCGCGTCAAGAAATCGTGATTTTTGAGTGAGCCTGCGATCGCAGTTCCGTCCAAAGACACCGGCAAGGCGACGAGGTTCAGGAAAAATCCGGTGGCGTGAGGTCGGCATTTCTCAAAGATGGCTCAGGAACGACCGGTACGTTCGGTCGCCGGGTTTCCCATGAGGTTTCGCACGATCCAAATGACGAACGCGCTTTGGAAGGAGCCGGCGATGCCTCGCCGTTCGACATCGCTGCTGGTTCTGTTCGGTGCCTCACTGGCCGTGTTCGCAGTCGCCGGTTGCGAGGCCGAACCCCCTTCACGATGGGAATCCGCCGACCAGGCGACCCGTGAGGACGCTGCGACACCGGCCGAGGGGGAAGCCGCTCCCGTCAACGCGCAGGCGTTGCCGAAAGACGGCGCCGACGTCGTGGCGGGCGGCGAGTTCAACAAGCTGTTCCCCCCAGTCGAGTCGCCCTGGGACATCGTGTTCAAGCAGGAAAAACAGGGCATGGCCCAGGCGAGCCTGCAACGCGATGAAACCGAGGTCGCGACGCTTTCGATCAGCGACACGGCGAGCAACCCGGCCGCCGCCGAGAAATACAAGTCGTCGACCGAGCAGATCGATGGCTACCCGATGGCGGCCAGCGGATCGCTGGGAACGGCGATTCTCGTGGACGATCGGTTCCAGGTGCAGATTCGCTCGGCGGCCGAAGGCGGACTGTCGGCCGAAGAACGGGCCGAATGGATCAGCAAGTTCGACCTGACGGGCCTCGAGGCGCTGCGGTAGGGCCGGCCGTGCCGGCCGTCATGCAACCAGCCGCACTGTCGGTACGGCCGTTGCCGGCTTCATGGAGAAAACGAGATGGCGAAATCGATTTACGAGACGGTCGATGAACTCTCGACCGGCGGCATGACCGTCCGCCTGCTCGGCGCTCTCGACTGGGTCGTTCCCGGCGAGTACACGAACCTCACCGGTTTCGAGGAAACGATCAAAGCCGTCACCGGCGAAACCGATCAACAGTACATCCAGAAGGTCGGCGAACGAGCGATCGCACTTTATAACGATCGCGCACAGGGCTACCAGCGGGCGTTGTGGTTGTACCGGTCGGTCGACAGCGTTCAGGGAATGGCCGGCGCGACGGCGTTTCTCGCCAAGCTGGGCGACGACGTCGGATTCCTGTCGTTTCTCAGCCGCCTCTTGCCCAAAGAGGACACGACGCAGGCGGTCGACCTCGGACTGAAGCTCGTCACCGAAGTCGTCGCCTCGTGCTACATCAACGGCATTCCAGGCGACAGCGTCGGCGACTTCGTCGAAAGCCTGTCCGATTATCGCCATGAAGCCCTGATGCGAATGGCGGCGCTGATTTGCGTCGACGGTCTGTTGCCGCTCGGCCCCGACTTCCTGCAGAAGGCGACCGATCTGCTCGAACGGACCGGCGCCACGAAGCTCGCCGACAACGAACGCTTCCAGCGAATCCGCGGCATGCTGCCGGGCGACTCGACTAAAGAGCAGCTCGGCCTGATCGAAGAGTCGCTGGGGGCGGTCAAAGGCTGGGTAGGCGGGTTTGTTTCGTCTCACGATCTGACGCAGAATCGCGTGTTCGCAAGCGTGAAAGGGCTGTCGGACAAGATGGAAGGCAAGTTCGATTACGCTGCGGCCGTCCTCGACATGACGACCGACTACTTCGAGCATACCGGCACGCAGACGGTCGCCCGCAGTCTGATCAGCCGGGCGGCGAGCGAGGTCTGATCGCGCGACGCTCGCGCCTGCGGATTTTCTGGCTGAACCGTAGCGGACGCGGTTCGTTCATGATGCGGGCAGCCGCATCATGAATCCGACTGACACCGAACCGGCTCAGCAATCGGGACCGTACCGCTACCGGCCGCGCCTCTACTATCTGCACGTCGGTCTCGGCACGCTGATTTTCTTCGTGGCGATGGGCGCCGGCTCGGTCGTGGCGGCGTATGGAAACTTTGACGGCTCCTTCGCCCACCCGAAGACGGCCGCGCTGGTGTTCGGCCTGTTCTGGTCCGGCTTTGCCGGGTTGAGCCTCTGGCTGCTGGCGGCGTACTTCCGCGAGCGGCTGCGGCTCGGGCCGTCCTCGATCACATGTCAAGGCGTCTTCCGCCTCCATCGGGTTCGGCTTCGCGACGTGAACTCCGTCGTCTGGCGGCGGTATCCGGCCGGCGGATCGGTCGTCGTCCGCACGCCTGAAAAGCGGCTGAAGATCGAGCTCGCCAACTTCACACGGCCGGAGCAGGAAGAGATCATCGCCTACTTTCGCGAAGCGATTCCCACAGCACGGCAGGAGGGATGGGAGAAATTCGTCGCAAGCGTTCGGACGCCGCGCAAGACGTCTCGCGGAGCGGAACTGGTGCCGATCTTCGGTCTTTCGGCCTTCACCGCGATCTTCGTGATCGCGGGGCTGCGGCGGGGCGAAACCGGCTACATCCTCCTCGGCCTGCTGAACGCCGCTGTCGCGGTCGGCCTAGTGTTCCTTCGACGCCCGTCGAAGTCATCACCGTGCCGTCACCGCTGGTAGATCGGCAGAAAGCCGTTGTCGAGCTGCAGGATCGTCGCGTTGATGCTCGTCGTGTAGACCGGGCCGATGTGTCCGTCGATCCAGGCGCCGTCGTCGGGGCCATTGCGGGTTTGCTTGGCGAGAATCTCTTCCTTGAGGAAATCGAAGTACTTCGGCCAGTTCTCCTCGTCGCGGTACATGACCTGCGCGTAGTAGTAGTGCGTGTAGTGCCAGTGGCCGAAGTAGCTGCTGCCGCCCGCCGTGCCCGGCCAGATGTTCTTCTTGCAGTAGTCGAGCAGCTTGTCGGCCATCGGGTCGTTCTGCTCGCCCGCGTTGAACAGACAGGCGATCGCGGCCCCGCTGATGGCCGGCCGGGCGCCGCCGCCGCGAATGCTGTACTGCACGCCGCCCTCGGGGGTCATGCAGTCGTTGATGTACTTCACCGCACGGTCGATGACCTCCTTCGGAACGGCGATCCCCGCGTTTCGACAGGCCCGCAGACCCTGCACCTGCGTGACGCAGGTGCTGCCCTCGTCGAAGTCGTTGCCGTCCTTAGCCGAGACGTACCCCCACCCGCCGGCTTTCGTCTGGGCGAAGATCGTGAACTCGACGGCTTTCGTGAGCACCCGCTTCAGTTCTTCGCGACGTTCGACGTCTTCCTCTTCGCCGTACACCTGCGAGAGGAACAGCATGCTGAAGCCGTGCCCGTAGGTGTAATGGAAGTCGTCCTGGAAGCCGATCAGCCCGTTCTCCTGACTGCAGCTCAACAGGTAATCGACGGCCGAGCGGATGTTCTCGGCGTATTTGCCGCGGGTCGTCGTGCTGCCTTCGCAAAGCATCGCGTTGCCGGCGAGCGCCGTCATCGCGACCCGGTACTGGTTGCCATTCGCGGTCCAGTAGCCCTGCTTGGTCTGCGTGCGAGCCAGGTAGTCGAGCGCCGCCCGCGCCGCGTCTTCGACACGCGGATCGCGCTCCGCCGCCAGGGACGGCGTTACCAGCGAAGCGAGCAACAGGGAGAAGACGGTCCGTCGCATGATGGAATTCCGCGATCGAGGAACGACGGCTGCGACCAGCGGCCGCGAAACCGCAAGCCAATGCCCGACCCCGGTTCACGCTATCGGGACCGGCCTCTACGGACAAGACGATTAACGGCGGCGAGGCTAACGATGAGCGTGCGAATCCTGGAGAATCGACAAATGACAAGCAAATGAACCGCCAAGACGCAAAGAACGCCTTCTTGGCGGTTCATCTCCTTCAAAAAGCGGACGGACGGCGATCGAGCTTGGTCGCAGACAGTCCCGGCCCGCTTCACGCATCTCGAATGAAATGCGCCGCGTAGCTTCGCACCTGGCGGCCGTTGAGAACGTGGAACACCCGCAAACGTGAGACCGTGTCCTGGCTCATGCGGCCGAGCGGCACGTGGACAAGTTTCTTGCCGTATCTGCGGGCGAGGCGGCGGAAACCGGCTCCCGGAGGCGATTCGCTCAGCAGCGCGATGTGCCGGTGCTCGCTGTAATGGCAGCCGGCCGCGAGCAGGCGTTCCTCCATCGTGTCGGCGAAGTCGAAACGCGGATCTTGCCAGACGTCGGGAACGGGTCGCGGCGGGAACAGGAACATGCACCCCCCGTAAGTCGACTGGCCGACACCCGGACCGACGATCTCGTCCATGTAGCTCGTCGCGAAAAAGCAGAGCGTCGATTCGTTCTGATGCTCGGCGTGCCAGGTGACGCGCCACGGATAATCGCGCGGGTCGGCGGGGCTGTCGAACAGCATCACGGCACAATCGAGATTGCCGCGCGTCGGCGGCTGCACCTTGACGTAGATGTCGCCGGTGTGCCAGTTGCGCAGCGTCTCGCGAATGTCGAGACCGTCCATGATGCTCGTCGTGAACTTCTCGCTGCGCGCCAGGTCGGTGCCCAGCATCGCGAGCGCGACGTCTTTCACGTGCGTGCGGAAGTTCTCGATCTTCTCGTCTTCGGGCGGCCAACTGCATTGACGGTACGGGTTCCACCGCATCCGCCATTGATCCTGCTGGATCTTCGGCGCCCGTCGCGTCAGCGACAGGCTTCGCCAGAAGACCGGCGGCCCCGGCAGCCGGCTGACCGCTCCGGCGATCTCGCCGTCGGGCAACTGCATCTTGCCGATGCCCATCTTGCACGTCCGCAGGTCGGCAGAGGGGGCAAACGGATAATCGCGCGCCGTCTCGGCGAGCGTAATCGCCAGCGCGTCGCCGAAAATCTGCTGAGCGGCGACGATCAGCGTGTAGAGGTCCGGCGTCAGTCGGCGATCGACGAGCGAGAGGTTGCGAACGTACTGGAAGTAACTCGCGGCGAGCTTGGGAGTCACCTTGCGCGCCCGCCCTTTGAACTCGGCCTTGTAACGGTCCCTCGTTTCCAGCAGCAGCGCTTTAATGCCGTCGATGCTCAGGTTTTCATCGGGATCGAGCTCCGTCCGCGCGCATTCGTAAAGACCCGTGATGTATGGCAACTCGCCCAGCAGGAACGCGAGCGTATTCGGCTCGACGGCATAGGTCTCGACGTCTTCGACGTCGTCGTCGAACGTCCGCTGCGGCGCGCGATCTTGGTAGGCCTCGCGGACCCACGGCCATTCGGCGATCGAGCAGACGAAGAGAATCGACGTGAACTGTTCTTCCAGTTCCCGCAGTCGTTTCGCCATCGCCACGCAGCGGTCGGCCGCCTGTCCTTCCAACCGCGGTAGCGCCGGAAGGAGCGCCGCCGCGAACCGGTCGCTGCGGACCCGCTTGAGCGCGTACGGATCGGGCAAGCTCAATCCGTACGACTCGAACTTCGCCGTTTCGGGATCGATGAATCGCACCGCCAGATGTTCCTGCCGGGCAATTCGCAAGGCGGCGATCACCGGCTGACAGGGATCGACCGGCACGTAGCTGACGCCTTGCCGGTCGGAGTCGTCGTCGTCGTCGTCCGCGTCCGGCGACCAATCGGCGACGTCGAACGATCGCGGCTCGGGCTGGACGACCGTCGTGATCGCCGGCAACCGCTCGACCGCGGCGGTGACGGCAGAGCCAAACGACGCCGGCAAAGGCACGGCGAGACAATCGAACCGATGCTCAAGCATCATCCGCCGCACTTCCACGGCGAAGTCCCCGCTGCCATGAATCACCGGCAGACAGGTGACGCGGTCGGAGATCGTGAGAGCGGTAAGATCGGACATTTGGTTGATTACGCGAACCACGAAGGCACAAAGGTCACGAAGGAAGAACGAGCGTAAGAATCACCCGTTTGATGCCATGCTTGAGAAGCGGAACGTTGAAATTAATGAGGAGGCCGACTTGGCGATGCGCAAGCTTGAGATAGGTGAGGAGTTGGGCTTCGTAGAGGGGGATCATCAGTTCGACCGCCTTCAATTCGACGATCACGAGATCGCTGACGAGCAGGTCGAGCTTCAGGCCGCTCTCGATCGTCACGCCGTCGTAAATGACCGGCACCGGAACCTGCCGTCGCGCACTCAGGCCTCGCGTCTTCAACTCATGATGCCGGCATTGTTCATAGACCGATTCCAATAATCCCGGCCCGAGTGTGCGGTGGACTTTCATCGCCGAATCGATGACCTGCCTCGATACTTCTTCGCATTCCGCCGAGACAGGCTCATATCGGTTCATCTTCGTGCCCTTCGTGCCTTCGTGGTTCGCCGTCTGCCGATCAGATATCATCCTCGTCGTCGTCTTCCTCCGCATCGGGGTGCAACGGATCGTCGGGGTTGAAGAAGAAGTCGCCGAGGCCCATGGGGAGGGCGTTGCCGCCGAGGGTGCGGGACTTTCGCTCGGCCAGTTGCTGCAGGTCGAGCGCGTCGTCGCCAAGGCACTTTTCGAGGCTCTCGCGCCAGGCGGCGTCCTTCGCGACCGGGTGCCGCGGGTCGGAGGCCAGCCGCTTCATCGCATACCGCAGCACGTTGATGCCGTCGCGCGTCGAGAAGTCGAGCTTCAGTTCGTGCGACTGTTGCAGGAACTCGACGGTCAGGTTGAGCATCTCCGCTTCGGCGAACGGCAGGTGGTACTTCAAGATCGCCAGCTCGTCTTCGCGGGCTGGGTGGCCGAGCTTCAGCGTCGGTTGCAGCCGGCTGAGAATGTAATCGGGAATCTCGAACGTGCTCTCGTCGTCGTTCATCGTGACCGCACAGCGAAAGTCGCGATGGGCGTGAATCGCGACGCCGGCGACGATGCTTTCGACATACCGCCGGTGATCGAGCAGAGGCGCGAGGCTCGCCCAGCTTTTCTCGTTCATGCGGTTGCCTTCGTCGAGCAGACAGACGCCGCCGCGAATCATCGCCGTCACCAGCGGCGAGGCGTGGTACTTGATGTTCCCCGCCCCACCCAGCACCGGCGTGACCAGCAGGTCTTCCGGGCGCGTGTCGCTGGTGCATTGGTAGATGTACAACTCTTGCTGCCGTGCCCGCGCCGCGGCGATACCGAGCGTCGTCTTGCCGATGCCCGGCGTGCCGATCAAACGCGGCGCGAGCGGCAGGTCGCGATCGTCGACGACGAGCCAGCAGGCGAGAATCTGACGGAGCACTTCCGTCTGCCCGATCCACTCGCCTTCCGACGTATCGGGCGACGACAGATAGAGAGTGACGCCGCCGACTTCGACATGATCCGACATGCTGTGCTTCCGAGAGAAACGCCGCCCGATGGCGGCGGAGTGGTTCCTGCGCGATTCGTCCGCCGCGGATTATACCGCAGATCGACGGAGGCTGAACCTGATCGGTTCGAGAGCAGGCGGTCGGGAACCACAAAGGCTCGGAGAACACGGAGGTTCGCAAGAGAAATCGGCAGCCCGTGTCGGCCAAGAGGGGATGGATTCGATCGGTGTTCCTCTGTGTCCTCCGTCTCTCTGCGGTTCGCTATTTCGCCGATATTAGAGCTTGTCCGCAAGCACGCAGTTCGTTCATCAGGGCATCGAGGTCGGCCGGCGTCGTCAGCGGGTTCATGACGGTGCAGCGCAAGGCGGGAACGCCGTCGCGGCTCGTCGGGACGATGTAGAACGAGCCGCTGCGGACGATCTCCTTTCGCAGCTCGAGCTGGAACCGGCCGACGACGTCGCCGGGAACATTCCGCAGTTCAACAGGCACATGTCGAAACGCGAGAATGTTGCACTGCGGTTCGTGCAGCGGAACGAAATCGTCGGCCGCCGAAAGCTTCTCGTAAAACGTGCGCGCCAAGTCGAAGGTCGCGTCGACCAGATCTCCGAAGATGGATTCGCCGAACAGCGACCAAAGCCCCCACAGCCCGAACGCCGCACCTCGTTTCGTGCATTCGAGCGTCTTGAGGCCGCTGTCGTACTCGGCGAGGCCGGGATCGGAAGGGTCGAACAGGTACGGCGCCTCCTGTCGGAACGCTTCGAAGCGATGTTCTCGATTCCGGTAAAACACGAAGGTGCAGAGCGCCGGAACGTGCATCATCTTGTGCGCGTCCCAAACGACGCTGTCGGCTCGTTCGATGCCGGCGAGCAGGTGGCGATGACGCTCGCTGAAAATCGCCGACCCGCCGTGAGCCGCGTCGACATGGAGCCAGACACCGTGCTTTTCGCAGACGTCGGCAATCGAATCGAGCGGATCGAATGCACCGATCGGCGTCGCGCAGGCACTGGCGGCGACGGCGATGATCGGCGTTCCCGACCGCCTCAGATCCGTCAACGCCGCGTCGAGGGCGTGCGGGTCCATCCGTCGGCGATCGTCGAGCGGCGGCTTGACGATCTGCCGTGTTCCAAGCCCGAGGATTCCCGCGGCGCGACTGATGCAGTAGTGCGCCTCGGCATGGGCGACCAGCACCGGCGCAGGACGTCGCTGCGTCAGCCCCGCTTCCCATGCGTCGTCGAGAGCGACATTGCGTGCGGTGAGCAGCGCGGTGAGATTCGCGATTGAACCGCCGTGCGTGATGAAGCCGGCGAAAGTGCCTTCGGGATAACCGAGCCGTGCCCCAAGCCGCTCGATGAGTGCCGTTTCGATCGCGGTCGCCCACGGACCCATTTCGTAGATCGCCATCGGCTGGTTCGTCGCCGACGAGACGGCGTCGAACAGCCCGGCAATCGGCACCGGCGGCGGAACCTGATGCCCGACGTACCGCGGCGAGTGCAGGTTCTGGCCGCGCGACAACGCCGTGCGAACCAGTTCGGCAAATCGCTCGCCGACGGCATCGGCATCGCAAGCCGTCGGTAATGCCGTCGCGGCATCGAGGTACGAGCCGGCGTCGGCGACGTTCTCGGCGGGATGCCGCCAGTTCAGCACGGGCGTTTCGCGATTCTGCACCTTTCGAAAATGCTCAGTGAGCAGATCGGCCAGTCGATGCCCGGCTGCGCGAACGAACTCGGGGTCGTAGAGCGCAGCAAGTCGGGCGGCAGGGCTGTCGGCGGGCATCATCTACGCTTGCAAAGAATTCGCCGTCGGCCTCGGCCGACGGCTAACCGAACATTCATGACGATCAACTCAATCGCCACCGCGCCTGGCGCAACACGGCGTTCGAGCTGCCCTTCATGAGTTCGTACCAGACCGTCACCAACGTGCCATCGTCGAGTTGAACGGTGCTCGGATAGCCGAGATCGCCGCCGATGCCGTCGCCCGAGATCACGATCGGCTCCGACCAGGATTTGCCTTCGTCGCTGCTGACGCGGGCCTGATTCCCGAAGGGCGGGCGACGATGTCCGTAACTCATCAGCAGCCGACCGTCGGCGAGCTTCAACAAGTGCGAGGGCAGCCCCCAGACGCCGATCGAATGCGGCGTCGTCCAGGTCTTGCCGCCGTCGTCCGACTCGCATTGCAGCGTTTCGCCTTTGCTCGCGGCGTTGTGATTGCGAATCTGGACGAGGATTCGTCCCGGTGAGGCTTCGATCGCGTGCAGCTCGTGATACTCGCGATGATCGTCGCCGGGGCGGGTCGGAATGTCGGCGAGCCAGCGCCACGTCTTGCCGTCGTCGCTCGACTCGGCGACGCCCGATCGTTCCTCTTTGGTCCACAGCTCTTTTCCCGCATACAGTTGCCGTCCGTCGGCGAGCTGCACGGGGCCGTGCGGGCTGTTGAGCGGGACGGCGTAGCGTGGCGACCAGGTGGCGCCGTCGTCTTCCGAGCGGATCATCCAGACGCCGACGTCGGCGTTGCGTTGCGCGTCGGTCGTTCGCTGATGTGCCGCGTTCCAGCGGTCGAACTTCTCGCCGCCGGCCGCCTTCATCTTCTCGAAGCCGGGCACGTACGCGAGCGAGGTGAACGTCGTCACCAGCAGCGTGCCTTTGCTCGTTTCCAGCACGCCGGCGTCGCGGTCGTCGGTCGCCGAGTCGAGCAGGATGCGGGGCCACGTCCACGACTTGCCGCCGTCGCGGCTGGTCATCAGGACGACGCGACCGAACGGGCAGACGTGACCTTCACGACTGCCCGAACAGACGAGCAGCAACTCGCCGTTCTTGCGCCGGCCGATCGTCGGCCAGCCGTGGTACTTGTCCGGCAGCTTGCTGACGACGTCGATCGACTCGATCTCCGCGGCCGGCGAGGCTGCGGTCGCCGTTCGGCCGAAAACGAGAGCAGCCGTCGCCGCAGCGCCGGTCTTGAGAACGGTTCGACGGGAAACAGGCAGGTGCGTCATGGCGTCAGAATCTCCGAGGTGAAGTTCGACTGTGGAAGGATCGTGTTGAAAGGCATCAATCTGCGAACGCGGCTCCAAGGGCTCCGGCGGCGATCAGTCCGCCCCAGATCAGCGTCATGATGCCGCCCAGCACGATGCCGATCCAGGCGTGGGCGGTGCCGCTGATCGCCGGGTTCTCTTTGCGTTTTTTCAGCCCCATCACGCCCAGCACGACGGCGGCGATGCCGAGCGGCAAGCCGAGGCAGGGGATGAGCGAGAAGACGGCGAGGTAGTACGCGATCAGGGCCGGGGCGTTCTTGTAGGGAATCAAACCGCCGGTCGAGTCGCCCTGGCTGCTTGCGGCATGGCTGCTTTCGGCAAGCGGCGGCTCACCTAGCAAACCGGGAATGCGGTCGGCGGTCGTCCATTCGCCATCTTCGCGGCGAACGCGGGTCGCGCCGGCGATCGTGCCGTCGGCGACCCGCTGTTTCATTTCGGCCGGCGAGATCGGTCCTACTTCGCTGCCGAACTCGTCGTAATACCAGTTGGCCATGATGGTCACTCTGCGGAAGTGGTAGGGCCGGCGGTCATTCCAGCGACATCAAATAGGCGATCACGTCGGCCATCGCCTGCTGGTCGAGTTGTTTTTCGAGGCCGTCGGGCATGATGCTGCGGCCGGTGCTTTGGAGTTGCTCGACGTCGAGCCGCAGGACCGACTCGGTGACGCCTTCGGCACGCTTGAGCGTGATCGCCGTCGGCGATTCCGAAGCGATCAGACCCGTCTTGACGACGCCCTCGCCGGTGACGAGCGCGTAGTCGACGAACTCGGGGTTCACTTCGCGGCTGGGGTCGAGAATGTTGAGCAGGATGAACTCGGGACCGCGGGCCTTGATCGCCGTCAGGTTCGGGCCGACCTCATGCCCCTCGCTGCCGATCTTGTGACAGACCATGCAGTGCTTCTTGAAGTGCGTCTTGCCTTCCGCGGCATCGCCGTTCAGATCGAGCGCCGATCGATAACCGGCGACGACGTCGTCGCGTTTCGAGAGCATCGTGCCTGCCAGTAACTTCGTCGCACGCTTGCCGATCGCCGCGGTCGGATGCTCGCGGAGCAGTTTCCGTCTCGCTTCCGGCAGGGCGGCCGCGTCGAACTCCTGAAACTCGATCGCGTCGAGCAGTCGGCCGGCCATCGTCGCCGTCGAAGTCAGCGCCTCGGCGACCACCTCGCGAACCGACGGACTGAGCCGCGGCCAGGCCTCGATCAACCGCTCGGCGACTCCCGCGTCGCCGTAACCGCGAAGCAGGTTGACGGCGGCGCTCTGAATCTCCGGCGGCTGACGTCCCGTCGTCAGCTCGTCGAAGGCCTCGGCGGCGGTCTCGAACGGGGCGAGTCGCAGCGTTCCGATCGCCGCAAGCCGCTTCGGAACAGTCGAATCATCGTCGAGGGCGGTTTGTTCCGCGTCGGCGAGCCGCCGGACGATCAACTCCTTCAGGTCGCCCGTACCGAACGCCGTCCGCACCGCGGCGGACGGTTCGGCCAACCACGCATTCACGACCGCACGCGCCGGTACTGCGTCGGGCGCGACGGCGATGGCCTCGGCGACGGTATCAACTTCGTCCGGCCGGTTGCGCCGCGTGACGATCGCCGCCAGTTCGCCGCAGACCGTCGGTGCGTGATCGACCCTGCGGAACGACTCCTCACGAAGCAGCTTCGCGAGAACGGCGGCTTCGTGGCCCGTCAGCGAACTCATGGCGGCCAGCCGCATCCAGCGATTCGCTCCGTCGCGACGCAGCAGATCGCCCAAGGCCGCGACCGCTTTGTTGCGAGATTCTGCGGTGAGTTGCCGCTGGCTGTCCGTCTCGGTCGTCACTGCACCGAGTGAAAACGCGGCGCGGTAGCGGACCCAGACGTCGTCATCCGTCGTCAACGCGATCAACGGGTCGAGTAGTTCCGGGCTGCCGTTCAATCGCGATGCGGCGAGCCGTGCGGCGTTCTCGCGAACGCCGGCATGAGCATCGGCAAACGCGCCGGCGACTTGTTCCGGCGTGAGGGCTTTCAAGCCGTCGAGGGCGTACAGCGCATGCAACCGGCCGAGCGGCGAGCCGGAAGCCGTCGCCATGTTCTTCAACAACGGTACGGCCGACCCGTCCTGTCGTTCATAGATCAACCGGCTCGCGGTGGCTCGGTGCCAGGCGTTCGGATGCGACAGCAGTTCGACCAGTTCGGCGGTCGTCGCGTCACCCAGTTTCGGCGTCGGTCGCGGCGTGAAGTCTTTCGGGGCGATTCGCCAGAGGCGGCCGCGGCCGCGGCTCGTGAGGTCGAGGTGCTTTTTGATCGACTCGGGCAGCGATTTGGGATGCTCGATCGTCTCGCGATAGAAGTCGGCGACGTACAGCGATCCGTCGGGGCCGTTCTCGAACTGCACCGGGCGGAACCAGGTATCGGCGCTGGCGACGAGCTCCGAGTTCTCGTCGACGCGGGTCGCGACGAACGGCAGAACGCTCGTGTCGAGCTTCTTGCGATGGATCAGGTTCGAGCCGACGTCGCCGATGATCGCGGTGCCGTGCCACTCTTCCGGCCAGGCATCGCCGCGATAAATCGTGACGCCCGTCGCACTGCTGAAGTAGCCCGAGACCTTCCCGCCGAACTCGACGACACCCGGCACGACGCCCTGCACGCGGAGCCGCGTCCGCACGATTCGCCACGGTTCGACGGGGCTGGTGCGAAAGACGGGGCCTTGGGGGCCGTCGGCGGCGATGCTCGCCGCTCCGCCCGGCGCCTTGAGGTACGGATTGCGGGCGATCAGCTCGTCTTCATACATCACCTGCTGAATGTGGTTGCTGTTCGAGCAGAGGAACTTTTGCCCCCAGTCGTCGAACGACATGCCGTGCTGCGAACTCGCCGTCGTCGCCTCGAACTCGAACGTTCGCGGGTCGAAGGCGAAGTCCTGCCGGCCGAGCCTGACGGGTTTTCGATTCGGGTCGCCGGTGAACAGGATCGACCCGCCGATGCTGCTGCCGGCACCGTGAATGCGGTTGTCCAGCCCCCAACGGAGGCTGTTCATCATCGCCTGCACGTTGTCGCGGCTGAAGCCGGTGAAGATCGTCTTCCGCACGTCGGCGACGCCGTCGCCAGAGGTGTCTTTCAGATAGAGCAAATGCGGCGGCGCCCCGACGAACACCCCGCCGTCCCAGCAGGCGACCGCCGTCGGCCACGACAGTTCTTTCGCAAAGACCGTCGACTTCTCGAAGGTTCCGTCGCCATCGGCGTCTTCGAGCAGGCGGATCGCACCGAGATAGTCGTGTTCCTGCTCGCTGTAATCGCGCATCTCGGCGACGTACAGCCGGCCGTTCTCGTCGAACGCCATCGCGACGGGGTCCATCACCGTCGGCTCGGCGGCGGCAAGCTGCATCTCGAACGGCGGCTTGACGGTGAACGACGCCAGCGCCTCAGCCGGCTCCTTCGCGGGCAGGCTGGGAAGCTCGGCGGAGTAATCGGGTTCTTCGGCGTGCAGCGGCAGGAAGGTGGCGAGAATCAGCAGAAGGAAGGTGGTTCGGTATCTCATGCGCGGACGTATCCGATTCCTGATGTTTCGATTCATCGACGATATTCGAGACGTTCAAGTTCCGTAGGGTGGGCCAAGGTTCACCAGCGAACGTCGATCGACTTTGGTATGTCGGTGGCCGGCGGTCGATGGGCCGAGGCCCACCCTGCATGAGTTCAATAATCCACGGCCAGATGCCAGCGAACGCCGGCCGCTTCCGCTCGCTGCAACACCGCTTCGAACTCGTCGAGGTCGCTGAGAACGGCCTCGGCGTTCCGCACGACCTGCGGATCATCACGAAGATGTTGCCGCAATGCACGGACGGTCTTTAATCCCAAGCCGGCGTCGAACCATTGTTCCGGCGGCACATCGATCGATTCCTCCCCCTGTTCGTCGAGCATTTCCTCGTCGAGAAAGTCCGCAGCCTCCTGTGGATCGATGCTGAAAAACGACATCAGCGGCGTAACGCCGAGTTGATTGGCAACGCGTTCGAGAGGCCGCTCGGCGGCGGAGAGGGCTTTCCCATTCACAAACGCGTCGAAATCAGGGATGTCCTTTTCGAACACGACGTAGAGTGCAGCGCCCATGACGTTGTTCCACTCCTGACCACAACGGTGTGGCTCGGTATGCATTCCCCACCGGCGGAGCCGGTGGGCTTCGGTCCCCCACAACCGTCAACCTTCAGTTCCGTAGGGTGGGTCGAGCGAATGCGAGGCCCACCAGCAAGGTCTTTGTGCATTCGGAAGCAAGCAGACCCCGCCGGTGGGCCGCGCTGCGCTTGACCCACCCTACAACAATCCCACCAACCGCCTCGCATTGTCCCGAAACACCGTCTGCTGCACCTCCGCCGGCAGGTCGAGGCTGCGCATGACCTCCTGTTGGGGGATCGGCTGGCCGATCGTCAGGTAGTCGGTGCCGAACATGATCTGATCTTTATTGCGAATCAGAAACTCGCGGCCGAACTTCGGGTCGCGGGAGATCGCGTTCGCACCGCTGCCGGCCGACAGGTCGAGATAGAAGTTCTTGTGCGCCGCCATCAGCCGGTCGAGTGCTCCGCCCGGTTTCACTTCGCCTTTCGGATAGCCGCCGAGATCGGCTTTCGTCGCGTCACCCGAGATCGACGCCCACGTTCCCGGTCCGTGACCGACGACGTTCACGTTGGGAAACTCCGTCAGCACCTTCTCTAGCCCCGGCAGGCCGTGTTCGTCGGTATTACGAACGTTGTCGATGTGGATCAGGATCGGAATGCCGACTTCCTGACAACCGGCGTAGATCGCCAGGTTCTTGGCGTCAGCCAGCGGCAGGCCGACCTTGTGCTCGCCGAAGCCCTTCGCGCCGGCGTCGATGTACCGCTTGAGCTGGCCAACGAGCGGCTTGCCGCGGCCGTACCACGAGTTCCGCGGGTCGATCGAGCAGAAGGGAATCAACCGGTCGCGATGCGGCTTCGTCTCGGCGAGCACGTATTCGGTCGGACTGGGATTCGGATAGGCTTCCGGCGAGACGAGCGGCAGCACCCACGCCTGGGCGATGTCGTTGCCGTCCATCCAGTGCAAGAGGTCGGTCGCCGTCAGCGGTGCCGTCTTGTCCGTCGGAATCGTGCCGATGTGCGTGTGAACGTCGACGTACCGTCCTGGCGGAAAGGAAGCGGCCTGCGGTTCCGCGGCTCGCAGATGCTTCGCCGCAATCCCGGCCACCGAAAGACCGACCAGCGACCGACAAAACGAACGGCGGGAAAGCGTCATGATGCGGTTCCGAATGTGGGATCAACGTATGCCGGGCCATTAGAACGACGGTTCGGATCAAACTCCACCGGCGCGGGATGGATCCCCGGCGCACCGGCCGGCTGACGCCTTTCGGTTGTCTGCCGCCTCCTGGTTCGTCGATCGATCGCCGTCATGTTTCGGAGTGTCGCCTTTCGCTCCGCGAAAGAGCTGCCTTTCGCGTCGACGAACCACTCCTATCTCCTGCCTCCTGCCCTCCTTCCTCCTGTCTCCTCAAAACAAAAACCAAGGCGCCCTGGCCGGCAGGCACTGGGAGCGGTCGCGCGCGTCGTTCTTTCAGAACGAGGTTCCTCGCCGTCGCGCCGACCTGCGGGTCGATCGTACTCACGAATCGTTCAACGTCGGCGGTTGAGCAGTCCGTGCAGGAGCTTCCGGAACTCCCGCACGCGGTACACCGCCTGGGACATGTCCTCTACCCATACCGGACACCTCCGACGTTTCGTGACGTAAGTCCTTATTTCATGGTCGGCGAAACGGCGTTTCGGGAACGTCTCGGGGAATTGTTTCAGAATGCAAGTGGTGGAACGGAAAGGCATTCCGTTCGCAGGCCCGGCAGTTTCGGTCGAAAATCGGGAATGAATTTTACGAGGCGGTCCAACGCATACTCCGGCCGGCAGTCGGCACCGCTCTCTGCGGAACAGATTTCACCGCCGAGGACACAGAGAGCGCAGAGAAGCAATTTCTCCGCGAC
>JBAQZJ010000633.1:0-35551 GCA_049790855.1 Planctomycetaceae bacterium
ACGCGCTCCCTGACGGTCGCGGCTCCGATGAAAACTTGTAGCGCGTCGTTCGTCGAAACTGAAAGCACATGGCCCCTGCGGCTCGGCGGGAGCCTCGCCCACCCCAGCGTCAGTTCTAATAAAACGGCTTCTACTCCTCCAACGGCAGCGCGACCAGCCGCGTTGCCGACTGGCTGATGAGCGATTTGCCGACGACGATCAGATTGCCGAAGAGTTCGTGCCGGGGCGCGGGATGGGCCGTGATCACACGACCCGTCGCGGTGTCGAGCACGGCAAGCGTCGCGTCGGCGAGCGGCACGTAAAGCCGGTCGTCGACGATGACGCCGCGACCAGATGGCGGCCCGATCACCGCAGGCGACGGCCAGGCGGGAGAACCGTCGGTCAACCGGATCGCGGCGACGCCGGTCGGCGTCTGGAGAAATACGTTCTCGCCATCGAGACCGATCGGCCAGAGGCACGCGAACTCGGTCGATCTCCAGCGCAGTGATCCGTCGATCGCGTCGACGGCCGACAGCCCGGTCTGCGGCGAGGCGATCAACACGTCGCGGCCCGCGGCAACGACCTCGATCGCTTCGGTCGGATTTCCAAACGGTGCGATGGAACGGCGACGGCCCCCGCCGATCGTCGGGTCTCCATCGCGATCTG
Source organism: Planctomycetaceae bacterium (assembly GCA_049790855.1). Lineage (GTDB taxonomy): Bacteria > Planctomycetota > Planctomycetia > Planctomycetales > Planctomycetaceae > JACCRE01. Next base: position 646 of record JBAQZJ010000633.1, read on the forward strand.
CGGCTTGATTCCCAGGCGACGACCAGGCCCACAACAGCGACCGCGTAGAAGGGTCGACCGCGACGACGAGGTTCACACCGACGGGGCAGACGAGCAGCCCCCCGGCGATGCAGGGACTGAGTCCACCGGTTCGGCGAACGACGTCGTGATCGACGGTGACGTCGTGTTCCGCAATGGGTTGCGACCAGAGAACGCAGTCGGGGCGGGTCGGTGCGAGCGCAATGAGGTGCGTGACGCCGGCGATTTCGCCGAGCACGAACCAATGCCCTCCAGTCGGCACCGGCGCGCCGCAGAAGAAGGTGCCGGAAAGCGTCGCATCGCGCCCCGGCGGGCCACCGGCCTCCCAGATCCGACGCCCCGTGGCGGTCTCGTAGGCCACAAGGCGATTGAAGATCACCGGCAGCACGGGTTCATTGCCCGACGGTTGCGAACCGCTGTCCGGCACCGACGGTAAAGGATTCGCCGCCCCGGTCTCTTCGACCGCGAAAACGACCTGTCCGTCGGCCGATGTCATCCCCCATGTCGCATCGGACCAGAGCCGCTGACCGACGAACGTGCGCGCCGCCACTTCGCCTTCCGGCGATTGGGGCACCTCACCGGTCAAGTAATCCCAGCAGAGCGGGTCGGCGAGCGAACGCCAGCGTTGCTTCCCGCTGGCGGCATCGACGGCGACGAGATTGGCTGGCGTGCGGAAGTACACCGTGCCCTCGACGGCGATCGGCCGCGCCGAAGGAACGGCCGGCTGACCGCTGGCAAGCTCCAAAAGTGCCGTCTGCGCCGACCAACGATGCAGTTGCGTCTGTAGCGGAGAGTTGACCGCGCCGGGCGTCAGAAAGGGATCGGGAAGGCCGGGAACCGACCATTCGACCGCCGGACCGATCGCAAAATCCCGGTAACTCGTCCGCCCGGCATCACCCCCGGCGATCGGCCAATCCGACGAAGCGACGAGTGAAGCGGAGGTCGTCGCATCGTCGAACGTCCGACGAAGCGCATCGGCGTTCGACGCCGCGATCGACCGCCCGGCGATCTCGACGTCGTCGCCGGCGTCGATGAGCAGCTGCACGATCGCATCACGTCGTTCCACCGCACCGAGTCGCCCATAGCAGGCCGCCAAACGCATCAAGAGGCCGATGCGCTGCTCGGCTGTCACCTGATCTCGCAACTTCTCGAATCGTGCGACGGCGGCAAGTGTTTCACCGCGATCGAGGTGCGCAAGCGCGATCCGATAAGCCGCTTCGCGACCGGCGTTCGTCGTCGGAAATCGGCGGGCGACCATCGTCAGTTGTTCGGCGCTGTCCGAGGAGATCGCGTCGCTCAGCAGGCCTTTCGCCGCAGGCTCGTAGCGACGGACATAGACGAGCTTCGCTTCATCGGCGAGCGTTTCGATCCGGCGGATCGTCTCGCCGCGCAGGCTCACGAGCCGGCCTGTGTCGTCGATCTCGAAAAAGCCGTCGCCGTCGGCGTCGAGGATCGTCTGAAAATAGACGACCGCCTCCTCCGGCTGACCGTCTTCGAGTCGCTGCAAGGCGCTCCGATACAGGCGAACGTCGCGACGACTCGCCTTCGGCAACCGGGATGCATCGCGAGGACCGGTCGAGTTTGCGAAACGCGGCGGCTTCGGTGCGACGCGCTGTTGTGGAATCTGTGCGACCAGGCGTCGCGGCACAGGCTCGACGTTCGGTCGCGGGAGTTCCACGTCCTGCGCGGCGGCAATCGACATCGACAACGTGGCCGCGACGGCGAGGCCGCCTGCCGAAAACCGACCGGTGATCGCGCGGATGGTCATTCCGCTGTCTCCGACGACGAACGCCCTCTGAAAGTTCCCGAACTCCGGTTGCCGATGCAACAGGAAAACGTCGTAGAATGTCCGGGTTCCCGAAGATCGTCCCGTTTTCGCGGCGATCGGGCACGTCCCTGCGTCTCATTGTTTCAGAATGATGCCCGGTTTGTCGTCGTTCCTTCTGCATTCGGTCGCGGGCGGGTTTCGACCATCGTCGTCGCGACTCGGCCGTTGGCGGGCGGAAGCGAAACGGATCATCCGACAGTCGGAGGCGTTCCAGAGTCTTTCCGACCACGATCTACGGCTGCGCGGTATCGACCTGCGCTGGCGTGCGAAAAGCGGCGTCTCGCTGCGATCCCTGCTGCCCGAAGCGTACGCCCTCATTCGCGAAGCTTCGCGGCGCGTGACGGGCATGAGTCACTTTCCCGTCCAGCTCATGGGGGCGACGGCGCTCTTCGAAGGACATATCGCCGAGATGGCGACGGGAGAGGGCAAGACGCTCACCGCGGTGCCGACGGCGTTTCTGCGAGCGCTGCCCGGCAAAGGGTGTCACGTCGTCACCGTCAACGATTATCTCGCCCAGCGCGACGCCGAGCACATGGGGCCGATCTACGAGGCGGTCGGCCTGACGGTCGGGTGTATTCTGACGGAAATGACTCCCGACGACCGGCGGCTCAGCTACGCCAAGGACATCACCTACGGAACGGCGAAGGAGCTTGGGTTCGACTTCCTTCGCGACCGGCTTCGCAAAGGCGCGGACGAGGGGGAAGTCGATCGCACGCGGGCGCTCGGCACCAGTGCCGGCACCGGCGAACCGCCTGTCCAGCGCGGTCACCACTTCGCCTTGATCGACGAGGCCGACAGCGTATTGATCGACGAGGCCCGCACGCCGCTGATCATCGGATTGACCCGTCAGAACGATCCGGCGACGGTCAACCTGTTGCGTTGGAGCCGGTTGAAGGCGTCCCGGCTGGAGCGCAACGCCGACTTCCTCTTTAAGCAGGATCGCCGCGAAGCCCGACTGACCGATGCCGGTTGTCGCAAGGTGCTGCTGGCGTCCAAACCGCGGCTGATCGAAGCGATCGACATGGAGAAGATTTACGAGACCGTCGAAAAGTCGCTCGTGGCTCAGCATGGCTTTCTGCTCGATCGCGACTACGTCGTCGTCGACGACAAGATCGTGATCGTCGACGAATCGACCGGGCGAACGATGGAAGGTCGCAAGTGGCAGGACGGACTCCACCAGGCCGTCGAGGCCAAAGAGCGGATTCCGATCACTGCACAAACCGGGCAGGCCGCTCGCATTACCGTGCAGGCCTTTTTCAGACAGTACCGGCACCTCGCCGGGATGACGGGCACTGCATGGGCCGTGCATGGCGAATTGAGCAAGACGTATCACCTCAAGACGTCGCCGATCCCGACGAATCGACCCTGCCTCCGGAAGGGGCTTTCACCGCGCATCTTTCGGACGCTCGAGGTGAAATGGGCTGCCGTCGCCGAAGAGACCGAACGGCTGAGCGCCGCCGGACACGCGGTGCTGATCGGCACGCCGAGCGTCGATGCCTCGGAGGCGCTCGCCGCCATGCTCGCGACGCGCGGCATCCGACACGAGGTGCTCAACGCACGTTATCCGGCGAAGGAGGCGGAGATCGTGTCCCGCGCCGGCCGAAGCGGTGCCGTCACGATTGCGACCAATATGGCCGGTCGAGGGACGGACATCCTGCTCGACGACGTCGCGCGCAGCAACGGCGGGTTGCACGTCATCGCGACCGAGATGCATACGGCCAGCCGGATCGATCGGCAGCTCATCGGTCGCAGTGCCCGGCAGGGCGATCCCGGCAGCTTTCAGTTTTTTCTCAGTCTCGAGGACGAGCTGCTTCGCCATTGGCCGCCCGAACACCGCAAAAAGTGGATCGCGCGGGCCGGTTCGGCGGCGATGCTCGATTCGGCCTGGATTTCCATCTTCCGACGGACGCAGCGAACGATCGAACGCCAGCACCGCAAACAGCGGAAAGAGATGCTTAAGCACGAGAAGCAGCGGTTCCAGAGCTACGCGAAGATGGGCCTCGATCCCTTTCTCGAATTGACCGAATGATCGGCGAACGGGAGGCGAGTTCTCCTTTTGGGACAAGTTCGTCGCGTAAAGTTTGAAAGTTCAGGGCTTTTCGATTCCACCGCCCGGAATTCTTCTTCCGGAAGCAGTTCGGCGTCTGTAGAGTCGCGGACACTCCTGACTCTTCGTGTCGGGTTTCCTGCCGGGCCTTCGACGATGAACGGCGACGAACTCGGGTCGCTTCACGTCCAGATCACGTCTCGAACGCACGCCGCCAAGCACCCGCGTCGGATCGGCCCGCGTCACCGGGCGATGCTCTATTTGCTGGCAGTCATGGTGTTGGCAACGATCGCGCTTTCGGCGGCTTTTCTGCTTTGAGAGCGTCACTTCCGGTGATTCAGGCCGGGTTTCACCGCTGCGATCACAATCGCCGGTTGTTTTGGCACACCATCTGCGTTTCTCGCTGTTGAGGAACACGCCCGCACACATCATTGCGGGCGTTGACCAAAAGCGCTCTGAACGTAAAGCACAACGATTCAGGAAGAAACGCAGATTTGGCGGGACGGTTCCTCCCGACGCCGGCCGGACATCACGCCGGGCAACTTGCTGAAATGATTTGCGGAGAAGCCTGTGAAGCGCGCAACACCTCTCCCATTCGTCCTGCTGGTCCTTGTGGCATTAGCGGCGTTATTCGTGAAACCCGGAACTGCCGGAGTGGCCGCCGGCCCGGAACTCAGTGCCGGCGACACGGCCTGGATGCTGACCGCCGCGGCGCTCGTGCTGTTGATGACACCCGGCCTGTCGTTCTTCTACGGCGGGATGGTCGGGTTCAGGAACGTCGTCTCGACGATGCTGCAAAGCATCGTCGCGCTCGGTGTGATGAGCGTCTTCTGGGTCGTCGTCGGCTTCAGTCTGGCGTTCGGCGACGACGTGGGTGGCTGGGGGATCATCGGCAACCCGGCGACGTTCTTCATGTTCGACGGCGTGACCGAAGGCACGTTCACGCTCGGCAAGAATCCCGAGGCCAGCAGCTTGGCGCTGGCGGTCCCATTGCTGGTGTTCGCGATGTTTCAGCTAAAGTTCGCGATCATCACGCCGGCGTTGATCACCGGCGCCTTCGCCGAGCGCGTGCGGTTCTCGGCGTATCTCGTGTTCATGGTGCTGTTCAGTCTGCTGATCTACTGCCCGCTGGCCCACATGACCTGGCATCCGGACGGCCTGTTCTGGGGCTGGAGCGTGAAAGACTTCGCCGGCGGAACGGTGGTCCATATGTCGGCCGGCGTCACGGCCCTCGCGGCGGCGATGGTTCTGGGCCGGCGCAAGATTCACCTTGCCAAGGAGGCCCACACGCCGGCGAACATTCCCTATGTGTTGCTGGGAACGGGACTGCTGTGGTTCGGCTGGTTCGGATTTAACGCCGGTTCGGCGGGTGGCGCCACCGGCACCGCGGCGATGGCGTTCGCCACGACGAACACCGCCAGCGCCGCGGCGATGCTGGCCTGGATGTTCTTCGACTGGATGATGGGCAAGAAGCCGAGCGCTCTCGGGGCCTGCATCGGCGCCGTCGTCGGCCTGGTCGCCATCACCCCGGCCGCCGGCTTCGTCTCGGTTCGCGACAGCATCGTGATCGGCGTCGTCGCCAGCGTCGTCAGCAATCTCGCCGTCCACCTGCGGACGAAATCGACGCTCGACGACACACTCGACGTCTTTCCCTGCCACGGCATCGGCGGCATCGTCGGCATGATTCTGACGGGCGTGTTCGCGAAGGACGTCGGCCTCGTCGACGCCGGCCTCGCCGGCGAAGACGGCGTCTTCGGAGGCACGGACGCCATCTTCGTCAATCAGTTACTGGCGCTGGTGATCGCCGTCACGTACACCTTTGTCGCCGCGTTCGTCTGCCTGAAGCTGACCGACTGGGTCATCAGGCTCCGCGTGACCGAGGAGCAGGAACTGGCGGGGCTGGACCTCAGCCAGCACGGCGAGACGGCGATGGGGTCCGACATCCTCAACGGCACCGCCTACGGAATCGCGGCCCGCGTGGCGTCCTCGTCCGGAGGAGCGTCTGCACCGGCCGAGCGAGAGTTGGTCGGTTCCGGGCGGTGATCGCTGCTTCGAGGCGACACCTGAATACGGATGATCGACGGGGCGGCGGAACCGGGTTCCGCCGCCCCGTTTGCCGTTCGGCGCCGTGTGTTCGTGAAGGCGAGCCTTGACGCCCCCCGGCGACGGTGGTACGCCGTCAAACCATGAAAACCGAGCACGCCGACTCCTCGCCAGCTTTCAGCGGTTCCGCGGTCTCGAATCGCGGCAAATGGATGGCCCTGATCGCCGCCTTGCTCGGGTGGATGTTCGACGGCTTCGAGATCGGAATGTTCCCGGTCGCCGGCCGGCCGGCGTTGCAGGAGTTGCTCAAAGGCGAGCCGATCGACGTCTGGTTCGGCGTCATCATGACGGTCTACCTGATCGGCGCCGCCAGCGGCGGCGTGCTCTTCGGGTGGCTGGGCGACCGCATCGGTCGCGTGCGGGCCATGTCGCTGAGCATTTTCACCTACGCGATCTTCACCGGGCTGTGCGGCTTCGCCACCGAAGCCTGGCACATCGGCGTTCTTCGGTTTATCGCCTCGCTTGGCATGGGCGGGGAATGGTCGCTGGGCGTGGCGCTCGTCAACGAACTCTGGCCGCAACGCTCGCGGGCGTTCCTCGCCGGGCTGATCGGTGCTGCCGCCAACGTCGGCATTGCCATGGTGTCGGTCGTGAGCATCTCGCTCGATAAGCTGACCCGCTCGCTGAGGGTGCTGATGACGGACGTCGGCCTGCCGTCGGGAATGACGGAATCGTTGCTGGCGAATGACGCCTGGCGGCTGCTGTTGATCGCCGGCGCTCTGCCTGCCCTGTTGATCTTTTTCATCCGGCTGATGGTCCCGGAGTCGCCCAAATGGGAGGAAGGAAAACGCAGGGGGGCCACGACGCATTTCGCCGCGCGCGATCTGCTGGGCGCATTGCTCGGCATGTTCGCCGCATGCGCCGTCATCGCCGTCTGGTCGCCTCTCGTCCCGGCGTCCGTCCTTCTGAGGGTCGTCGTCACGCCACTGGGGCTGCTGGCGGCAGCGTGGGGGTTTCTGTTCCCGATCCAGATGTTCCTGCGGCGTTCCGTCGCCGACGGCAGCTTCACGGCGAAAGAACGCCGCGCGGTGATCGGTCATCTGTTGCTCGGTGCCGGGCTGAGCGGCGTGGCCCTGATGGGTACGTGGGGATCGCTGCAATGGGCCGGCAAATGGGCCGGCGACCTGACGGAAGGAACGGCCGTCAGGAACGCCGTCGAGACCACCCAGTTCTGGGGTGCCGTGGGGGCCGTGTTCGGCACCATTCTCGCCGCGCTGACCGCCGACCTGATCGGCAGGAGGAAGACCTACACGCTTCTGTGTCTCGGCTCAATGCTCTCGTTGCTGGCGATGTATCAGTTGAATGACGGTTACGGCACGTTCTTTCTGGCGACGGTCTTTATCGCGGGCGGTTGGACCGCTGCGTTTTACGGCTGGTTCCCGCTCTATCTGCCGGAGCTGTTCCGCACGTCGATCCGGGCGACCAGCCAGGGATTCGCGTACAACTTCGGCCGGGTGCTGGCGGCGATCGGAGCACTCCAGACCGCCCAAGTGATCAAATTGTTCGACGGCGACTTCCCGAAAGCCGGGTCGGTGCTGTGTGCGATCTACCTGATCGGCGTCGTGCTCGTCTGGTTCGGCCCCGAGACCAAGGGCCGCCCGCTGCCGGATTGAGAATCTGTCCGACCGGAGGCGTCGTGGATCGGTCGCCTTGACGTTCGACCGGAGGATTAGAGAATATAGGGCAGAGACGGTCGCAAGCCGTACGAACGCAAGCTCGCGGCGGAATCGTCGCGGATGACGAATTTGTAACGTCGCAAAGGTCGTTTTGCGCGCGATCGCCGTCTCTAATTCCGCGTTGGAATCGAATTCAGCGGCGCGCCACGGGATTCCGATTCGTACCGCGTCTGCTTTCTGGCGGCATTGGGACGCCACCGTCCTGCGCGCCGCAACCGCTGTTCGGAACCACGCACGATCTCTGCGCAAAACTCGGTCCCCGCGCGAACTCGGTCCGGACCACATGAACGATCTGGCAACTTTCCAACCGATCTTGATCTACGTCGCGGCATTAGCGGGGTTCGTCATCACGAACCTCGTGCTGGCGCACGCGATCGGGCCGCGTCGAAAATCCGCGGTGAAAGACATGCCCTACGAATCGGGCATGGACCCGGTGGGCGACGCTCGACGTCCGTTCGACGTGAAGTTTTACCTCGTTGCGATCCTGTTTCTGGTGTTCGACGTCGAGTTGTTGTTCCTCTATCCGTGGGCGGTCAGCGCCTACGTCGGCGAAGGCGGCGTGCCGGAAGGGCTGCGAGGAACGGTCTTCGGCGTGATGCTCGTCTTTATGGCGACACTCGCGATCGCATACGTTTATGCGTGGCGGAAAGGGGTGTTCAAGTGGCGGTAGGGCTGCCCGAGAACCTGTTCCTGACGCGGCTCGACGCCGCGGCGAACTGGGCGCGATCGAACAGTTTGTGGCCGATGCCGTTTGCGACGGCCTGTTGCGGCATCGAACTGATGGCGACGGCGTCGAGCCGGCACGATCTCGCCCGGTTCGGGGCCGAGGTGATGCGATTCAGCCCGCGTCAGTGCGATCTGCTGATTGTCGCCGGCCGGGTCGCCGCAAAAATGCTGCCGGTGCTGCAACGCATCTGGCTGCAGATGCCGGAGCCGAAATGGTGCATCTCGATGGGGGCCTGTGCCTGTACCGGCGGAGTCTTTGACACCTACGCCGTCGTGCAGGGCGTCGATCGATTCATACCGGTCGATGTTTACGTGCCCGGTTGTCCGCCGCGGCCCGAGCAGCTTCTGCGGGCGATCCTCGAGCTTCAGGACGTCATCAAGAACACCGGCACCATGAACGGCCGCGAGTTCACCCAGCGTACTCGTTCTTCGGGGCCGATTCCGCTGGAACGGGCGGAACTCGTTCGACTCCGCGACGCCGTCGAGGAAGGAGTGATCTGGCCATGACGGTGCATTCACAGCAGCCGCCTGCGAACGACGCCGCTCGACCGTCGACCGAACGCTCATGGAACGAAGGCGTCGCCGCACGCTTCGGCGGCCGGCTTCGCACCGAGCGATTTCTCGACAACGACCGTTTGATCGTTCCCGACGACGACGTTTACGCCGTCTTGGAGCATCTCAAGGCCGGTGGCTTCGACATGCTGATCGACGTCACGGCGGTCGATTACCTCGAATATCCTGATGCCGCCGACCGCTTCGGCGTCATCTACGCCCTGTTGAACACGACGAGCGGCGAGCGATTGTTCGTCAAGACGTTCCTCAACGAACCGGAACTGTCGCTGCCGTCCGTCGTGTCGCTGTGGAGAGCCGCCGAATGGCTTGAACGTGAAGTCTTCGACATGTTCGGGATCGCGTTCAAAGATCACCCCGATCTGCGGCGGATCCTCATGCCGGAGGAGTTCGCCGCCTATCCGCTGCGAAAAGATTACCCGTTGCGGGGACGCGGCGAGCGGCACAACTTCCCGGTCATCACCCGGGCCGAGAGTTGAGTCGGGTGGGCCTCGGCCCACCAAGTTCAAATCCGAAATCCAAAATCCGAAGCACGAAATCCGAAACAAGCACCAAACCTGAAGGACCGAAACCACCGCTGTCGGGACCGTTTCGGTCCTGCGTGCTTGAGATTTGTTTCGGATTTCGGACTTCGTGCTTGAGTTTCATCCAGGGTGGGCCGAGGCCCACCCTACTCCGCGGCCTGAAAATCTCCTAGAATCTCTGTTCCATCCCTCCCGACTCGCCCACCGAGTCACGGCCGGCTTCGCGACGCCGGCCGTCGCTTTCCCAGGACTCTCGATGCCCCTCCAGGCCTCGGACCTCGCCGAACCGGATGCTCCCGACCAGGAGTACTTATGGACGTTGAACTTCGGTCCGCAGCATCCGGCGACGCATACGACGCTGCGGCTCGTGCTGACGCTCGACGGCGAGCGGGTCGTCGATGCCGTTCCGGACATCGGCTACCTGCACAGCGGCTTCGAGAAGCTGGGCGAGGATCTCACGTATAACCAGTACGTGACGATCGTCGACCGGATGAACTATATTTCGCCGGTCGCCAATGAAATCTCCTGGTTTCACGCCGTCGAAAAGCTGCTGCACGTCGAGATCACGCCGCGTTGCAAATACGTCCGCACGATCTTCGCGGAGCTGATGCGGGTTCACGACCATTTGCTCAACGTGGGGACGGCGGCACTCGATCTGGGGGCGTTCACCGGGTTTCTGTACGCCTTCAACCAGCGCGAGCGGATCAACGACATCGCCGAGTTGGCTTCGGGACAACGGTTCCATTCGAGCTACTGCCGCGTCGGCGGCGTGATGTTCGACGTGACGACCGAATGGGTCGAGAAGGTCCGCGAGTTCATCCGCGAGTTTCCGAAGACGCACGCCGAGGTCCATCGGATGCTGACGCGCAACCGGATCTTCATGGATCGCACGAAGGGCATCGGCACGCTTTCGAAAGCGGACGCCGTCGATTTCGGCATCACCGGGCCGCTGGCCCGAGCGAGCGGCGTCGTTCGAGACCTGCGGAAGGATGAACCGTATTTGGCCTACCCCGATTTCGACTTTCGCGTCGTCTGTGCGACGGCGGGCGATTGCTACGCCCGGTTCCTCGTGCGGATGGACGAGATGCTCGAATCGATCAAGATCATCGAACAGGCCGTCGAGTGCATTCCTGCCGGTCCGATCAACGTCGGGCTGGACGTCGATCCCGCCGAGGGCAAATCGACGCTCCCGAACAAGGCCGACGTCTACCGCAGCATCGAGGGCATGATCCGCCATTTCGAGGTGATCATGCCGAACCGGGGATTTCCGGCACCGGTCGAAGAGGTCTATGCGGCGACCGAGGCACCGAACGGCGAGCTGGGTTTTTACGTCGTCGGCGACGGCTCGGCGAAGCCGTATCGAGCACGTTGCCGGCCGCCGTCGTTCCTGCATTTCGCCGTGTTCCCGCACATGATTCGCGGTTACACGCTGAGCGACGTCGTCGCCGTGCTCGGCAGTCTGAACATTATCGCCGCGGAGTTGGATCGCTAAGCAGTCCGTTCAAGCTCATCCCTTTCAAGAGGTGGGCATTCGGGATCGATGTGATTACAGCATGAACGTCCTGACCGAAGAACTCCGGCAGCGGATCGCCGCCGAGTTCCCGAATTATCCGAATAAGCGGGCCGTCACGCTGCCGGCGTTGCACATCATTCACGACGCGCTTCGCTGCGTGTCGCCGCAGGCGATCGTCGAAATCGCGGATCTGCTCGAACTTCACCCAGCCGAAGTCGCCGACACGATGAGCTTTTACGGCTTCTTCCGCGGCGAGGATCGACCTCTCGGACAGCGGCGTGTATGGGTTTGTCGAAGTCTGTCGTGCATGATGCGGGGCGGTGAAGACTTGCTGGCCGATCTGTCGGAACGACTCGACTGCCTCCCCGGCGAGACGAGTGCCGACGGGCGATACTCGCTCGAGTTCGCTGAATGCCTGGGAGCCTGCGAAGGCGCCCCCTGCGTGCTCGTCGACGACGAGTGCCACATGAATTTGACGGCGGAAGACGCGATGAAGGTGCTGGAGAATTAACGTCGGCTCTGCCGGCTGAAATGCGAACTTCGTGCGAAAGACGACCGGCACAGCCGGCCCTGCGAACAAAGGACGATCGAGTCGGTGACTGCGACCGCTTACGAACCTGTCATGCTGCGACGCGTCGGCACCCCCGACTCGGCGGCCCTCGAGACCTACCGCGCCGACGGAGGATATGAGGGTTTGCGCAAGGCACTGGAACTGTCCCCGACGGAGGTCATCGAGACCGTCAAGAAATCGGGGCTGCGCGGTCGCGGCGGAGCCGGTTTTCCGACCGGTATGAAATGGTCGTTCCTGCCGAAGGACCATCCGGGGCCGATCTATCTCGCCGTCAACGCCGACGAAAGTGAGCCGGGCACCTTCAACAACCGCGTCCTCATGGAAGAGGATCCGCATCAGTTGCTCGAAGGCGTCGCCATCGCCTGCCACGCGATCCGCTCGAGCACGGCGTACATCTATCTTCGCTACGAGTATGGTCGCGCGTACCGCACCTTGCAGAAGGCGATCGCCGAATGTCGCGAGGCAGGCCTCCTCGGCCGCAATGTGCTCGGCAGCGACTTCAAGCTCGACGTCCACCTGCATCGTGGGGCCGGAGCATACATTTGCGGTGAAGAAACGGGGTTGATCGAAAGTCTCGAAGGCAAGCGTGCGTGGCCGCGGATCAAACCGCCGTTCCCGGCCGTCGAGGGGTTGTTCCGCAAGCCGACGATCGTCAATAACGTCGAGACGCTTGCTTGCGTCACCCACATCCTCACGCGGGGAATCGAATGGTTCCGTTCGATCGGCGTTCCGCCTGATCCGAGCAATCCCCGCGATCTCGGCAGCTTCGGGCCGAAACTGTACGGCGTGAGCGGCCACGTCAACAAACCCGGCTTGTTCGAATTGCCGCTGGGCGTCACGAGTCGCGAGCTGATCGACCAATGGTGCGGCGGCATCTGGAAGGGGCGGAAGGTCAAGGCCGTCATTCCCGGCGGGTTGAGCACGGGGTTCCTGACGGCCGGCGAACTCGATGTGCCGCTCGACTTTTCGGGTCCGGTGAAGGCGGGCTGCCTGGGTCTCGGCACGGCCGGGCTGATCGTGATCGACGACGCGACGAACATGGTCGACGTGCTGTTCAACAGCGCCCGGTTTTATGCACACGAATCCTGTGGGCAATGCACCCCCTGCCGCGAGGGAACGGACTGGATGTGGAAGATTCTGGAGCGTTTACGAAACGGCGACGGCACCGAGCGGGACGTCGACCTGTTGCAGGAGTTGTCGGGGACGATGGGTATCATTCCCGGCACGACGATCTGCGGGCTGGCCGACGGAGCCGCCTGGCCGATCAAAAGTGCGTTGACCAAGTTCCGGCAGGATTTCGTCGATTACATAGACAGCGGGCGGAAAGCGGCACCATCGCGACTCGTCGGAGCGCATTAGCGAGTAGGGCCGGCTGTGCCGGCCCTACGGACATCAAGCGATCAATGAACACCGAAAGCAACGGATCGCCGACGCTCACCGTTCGGATCAACGAACAGGCGGTGACGCTCGGCGAGCATGAACGACTGAACGCCATTCAAGCTGCGCAGCGCGCCGGCGTCGAGATTCCGCATTACTGCTGGCATCCCGCATTGTCGGTCGTCGCCAGTTGCCGCATGTGTCTGGTCGAGGTCGGCCAGCGGCAGCCGGACGGCAACGTCGCGATGCAGCCGAAGCTCGTGCCCGGTTGCCAGACGCCCGTCAAAGACGGCACGGTCATTGTCACCGACAGCCCCAAGGTCAAGGCGGCCCAGAATCAGGTTCTCGAATATCTGCTGCTCAACCACCCGCTCGACTGTCCGGTGTGCGATCAGGCCGGCGAGTGCAAACTGCAGGACTTCAGCTATCGCTACGGACGAGGATTCTCGCGGCTGAAAGAGCCGAAGCTCCTGAAGCCCGACAAGGACCACATCGGCGAGCACATCACGCTCTTCACCGACCGTTGCGTTATGTGCTCGCGCTGCGTGCGTTTCACCCGCGAGATCAGCGGCACGAGCGAGTTGCAGATCATCAATCGCGGCAGCCACGCCGAGATCGACGTCTTCCCCGAGCAACCCTGCGATAACAAGCTCGCGGGCAACGTCGTCGACATCTGCCCCGTCGGCGCCTTGTGCAGCAAAGATTTCCTTTATAAGCAACGCGTCTGGTGGCTGGAGCCGAAGAACAGCGTCTGTCCGAACTGTTCGACCGGTTGCAGCATCCACGTCGATCAGAAGGAGGACACGATTCACCGCCTCCGGCCGCGATTCAACCCGCAGGCGCAGGGGCATTTCATGTGCGACGAGGGCCGTTTCGGGTTCGGCTACGTCACGGCCCGCGAACGTCTCGTGCAGCCCGTCATGACGTCGAGCGGCGGCGACCGCACGACAGCCGGGTGGGATGTCGTTCTCCCTTCGGTCCGATCGTCGCTGCAAGCGGCGGCCCGGCGGCCCGGCGGACTGGCGGCCATTCTCTCGCCCTGGATGACCGTCGAAGAGGCCTGGCTGCTCGCCAGGTTCCTCAAGTCGCTGTCACCGTCGGTGCGGCTGGCGCTGGGACCGGTGCGCACGGTCGGCGAAGACGATCAATACCCGAAAGATGTGCATGGCCGAGCCGTCGATCCGCCGAAGTTCATCATCCGCGCCGAGAAGTGCCCGAACCGCCGCGGCGTCGAAGAAGTCCTGCGCCACTTCGAGGGAGAGATCGCTCCTTGCGAGATGATCTTCGAGGCGGCGGACGCCGGCGAGATCGATGCCGTCTATCTTGCGGGCGGCGACCCGGAACCCTGGATGACCGTGGCGCAGTCGGCGGTCCTCAAACGACTGCGGCTGCTCGTCGTGCAGGACATCCTGCCGTCGCCGGCAAGCATCGCGGCCCATTATGTTTTGCCGGGTGGGGCGTTCGCCGAGAAAGACGGGACTTTCGTCAATCACGCCGGACTTGCACAGATGATCCGCCGGGCGATTCATTCCCCCGGCGACGCACGTCCCGACGGACGAATCCTGTGGGAACTCGCCGGTCAGCGAGGGTTGTTTCACGCCGCGAACCTGCGTCGGGAGATCGCCGCGGTCATTCCCGCGTTTCGCGCTCTTGCGGCAGGCGATTTGGGCGAGCAAGGCGTGCTGCTCGACGCCGAAGCGGAGCCGATCGAGGAACCGATCGCCGCTCACGGCGTGCGGGAAGTTCGAACGAATTGAAATTCGGCCGCGACAGTCGGCCCTACGGATACAGTCGGCCCTACGGATAATGGACACGCTGAAAACCATCATCGTCATCCTGGTCGTCATGGCCGGCGTGCCGGGAATCTGCAACTACCTGATCTGGCTGGAGCGGAAGCTCTCGGCACGGATGCAGGACCGGCTCGGACCGAACCGCCTCGGGCCGGCGGGGCTGATCCAACCGCTCGCCGACGGCATCAAGATGGTGCTCAAGGAAGAGCTGATCCCGGCCCATGTCGACAAGACGCTGTTCGTGCTCGCACCGGCGATCTCGGTGTTCACGACGTTGCTCGCGTTCGCGGTCGTGCCGTTCGGCCCGACGGACGTCGAGTTCGGCTGGTTCCGCTTCATCATCGCGCCGAACGTCGACTTGGGCATCGTGTTCGTCTTCGCCGTGACGAGTCTCGCGGTGTACGGCATCATTCTCGGCGGCTGGGCGTCGAACAACAAATACAGCGCACTCGGATCGCTGCGGTCGAGCGCCCAGGTCATCAGCTACGAAATCCCGCTCGGCATGAGCGTTCTCGGCATCGCACTACTGGGCGGCACGCTGAACCTGCAGGAGATCATCCGACAACAGGCCGAAGCCGGCTTCACAGGCTGGTACGTGTGGACGCAGCCCCTGGCGTGTCTGATCTTCTTCACCGCGGCGCTCGCCGAGTCGAACCGGCTTCCATTCGACCTGCCGGAGTGCGAACAGGAGTTGGTGGGCGGCTACCACACGGAATACAGCGCGTTGAAATGGGGATTGTTCTTTCTCGCGGAATACACGCACATCATCACGGTGAGTTTTCTCGTCTCGATTCTGTTCTTCGGCGGTTGGCACTTTCCGGGCATTGCGACCGCCGACAGCGCCTTTTTCGGGGCGTGGGTCGTGAAGCTGCTGGTGTTGCTGGCGAAAGTCTGCGCCAGCATCGTGTTCATCATGCTGATCCGCTGGACGATTCCGCGTTTCCGATTCGACCAGTTGATGGGGCTGGCGTGGAAGGTGCTGATTCCGCTTGCTCTCGCCAACGTGTTGTGCGTGATGACGGTGCGAGAGTTCGGATTGAGCAACTGGTGGCTGACTCTCGCCTCGCTCGTGCTGTTCGTCGCTGCGGGGCTGGTGTCGCTCGGACCGTCGAGGCCGCAAGGCGTGGTGACGCAACCCGGAGCATTGCCCGTCAGGGGCTGATCGAAACGAACAGGACTCTGATTCCGCGATCGCGGAATCAGGCGGACGACGCACTCTGCCGGGAATGAATTGCTGGTCTTCTATGGCGATGAAAAAAGACGACGTCCGGTGGATCGAGGAGCCTCGGGTGGGGCTGTGGGAAGCGACGTTCCTGCCCGCGGTCGTCGAGGGTCTCAAGACCACCGTCAAGCACGCCTTGACGAAGCCGCGTACGCAGCAGTTTCCGGAAGAGAAGCCGGAACTGCCGGAGAACTATCGCGGCATTCACCGGCTGAATCGCGACGAGCAGGGCCGCGTGAAATGCGTCGCCTGCTTTATGTGCGCGACGGCCTGTCCCGCCCACTGCATCTCGATCGAGGCCGCGCCGGCCCCTGCCGACTGGCCCGATCGCGACAAGTATCCGGCGACGTTCGTCATCGACGAGCTGAAGTGCATCTTCTGCGGGATGTGTGAAGAAGCCTGCCCGTGCGATGCGATCGAACTGACGAATGAGTACGACATCAGCGGCCTGAACCGGGAAGAGCTGCTTTTTGACCGCGAGAAACTGCTGAGCATTTACGATCAGACGAAGACGTCGCCGCTCGATCCGCCGCGAACGCATCGGGGAACGCTCAGCGGCGCTTCGGAGATCGACGTTGTGCCGGCAAGCCCGACCCGTCCGATCGGCGCCCCGGCGATCGACGGTCTGACGTCGCAAGCACGTCCGATTCCCGCCGAGCCGTCCGGTGTCCGATTGACGCCGCCCGGTCCGGCTCCCGGCGAGCCGACTCACATGCACCCGAAGCCGAAAGGGTGACCAATGGATGAGATCGCCGACTGGGCCGCGCACAATCTGTCGCTGCTCATACCGCTCGTCACCGGTGCCGCCGCTGTCTGGCTGCTGTTGCCGCGCGTCCCGGAACGTCGTTCGTTCCGCGTCGCCGGGGCCGTCCTCGGAATGATCGCACTGGTCTGCATCGCCTTCTGGTGGACGCGACCGTCCGGTGAGATCGTTCACGACGTGCTGTTTTTTCTCTTGTCGGCGATTGCGATTTCGTCGGCCGTACTGATGATCACGAGCCATAACCCGGTTTATGCGGCGTTGTGGTTCGCCATGGCGACGTTGTCGGTCTGCGGCCTGTTTCTGTTGCGATCAGCCCCGTTTCTGGCAGCGGCGACGGTGATCGTCTACGCCGGCGCGATCATCGTCACGTTTCTGTTCGTCATCATGCTGGCGCAACAACAGGGCCTGGCGATCTACGATCGCCAGGCGTCGCAGCCGCTGTCGGCCGTCGTTGCGACGTTCCTGCTGCTGGGCGGCATTCTCGTCACGATTCCGTCGTGGCGAGCCGACGCCGACCGGTCACAGGCGAGCGTTCGGGACACCGCCGCGGAAGAACCTGCCCGAACGATCGGTGCAAATCCGTTGAGCCAGCCCGTTGACGGCGATCTGGGAACGATGCGAGGGCTTGGACGGTCGCTGTTCGGGGATTATCTGTTCGCCGTGGAACTGGCAGGCACGCTCCTTTTGATCGCCTGCATCGGGGCGATCGCGATTTCACCGCGACGCTCGCAGGGAAGTCTATGACCTCGCCCGACAACTACCTCGTCGTAGGAGCGCTGCTGTTCGTACTCGGTGCGATCGGCTTCGTGTCTCGACGCAATCTGATCGTGATGATGCTGTCGGCGGAATTGATGCTGCACGGCGTGTCGCTGAACCTCGTCGCGTTTTCATCGTGGCACGGCAACTATCAGGGGCAGGCGTTCACGGTCTTCATCCTGACCGTCGCGGCGTGTGAAGCCGGGCTGGCGCTCGCGTTGATCCTGGCGCTCTACCGTCGCCGCAAGTCGCTCGACGTCAACCTCTGGAGCGGCCTGGGCGAGCCAGGTTCGTCGTCCTCTCGCCTGAACGATCCTCCTGTGCCGCCAGCGCCGGCTGAACCACCGCTGCCGCGATTGACGCCGGCCGGACGGACGCCCGGGCGGTTGATCGACGAGAGCCCTTCTCGGAAGGAGATCGCGGGTCGTGTCTGAGTCGTTCGCCCGGCTGCTTCTCATCCTTGTGCCTGCGGCTCCGCTCGCGGCGGCCGTGCTGACCGCTCTCGTCGGCCCGTCGTTGCCGCGCGGTCGCAGCCATTGGCCGTGCGTGATTGCGCTGGCGATTTCGTTCGTCGCTTCAGCGGGACTGCTGTTCGGCGGTCTCGCTGTGAACACGACCGTTGCGACCGGATATCAATGGCTTCACGCCGGCGGTTTCGACGTATCGATCGACCTGCGTGCCGACGCCATGACCGCTCTGATGCTGGTGACGGTCACGTTCGTCAGCCTGCTCGTGGCGGTCTACTCCAGCGGATACCTGCACGACGACGACGGCTATGCGCGTTACTTCGCCGAAGTCGCATTGTTCGTCTTCTCGATGTGCATGCTGGTGCTCGCCGACAACCTGCTCGTGCTGTTCATTTTCTGGGAAGCGGTCGGCCTGTGCAGCTATCTGCTGATCGGGTTCTGGTTCCGCCAGCCGGCCGCCGCGGCCGCCGCGAAAAAGGCGTTCGTCGTCAACCGCGTGGGAGACTTCGCGTTTCTGATCGGCTTGTTCCTGATCTGGACGACGTTCGGCACGCTCGAAATGTCGACCGTGCTCAATGAAGCCGCGATCGACCGGGTCGCTGCCGGCCCGAACGGCCCCGCACTGATCACCATGATCTGTCTGCTGTTGTTCGCCGGGGCCGCCGGCAAGAGCGCCCAGTTCCCGCTGCACGTGTGGCTGCCCGATGCGATGGAAGGCCCGACGCCCGTCAGCGCGTTGATTCACGCGGCAACGATGGTCACGGCCGGCGTCTACCTCGTCGCCCGCTGCACGCCGTTGTTCATGCATGCTCCCGAGGCGCAGCTCGTCGTCGCCGGTGTCGGCGCTTTCACCGCGTTGCTGGCGGCATTGATCGCGTTGACGCAGAACGATCTGAAGCGGGTGCTCGCCTATTCGACGGTCAGTCAGCTCGGCTACATGTTTCTGGCGCTGGGGGCCGGAGTCGTCGGCGAGAAATATGCGACCGCCGCCGTCACGGCGGCGATGTTCCACCTGTTCACGCATGCCTTCTTCAAAGCGCTGTTGTTTCTGGGCGCAGGCAGCGTGATGCATGCCATGGGCGGGGTGATCGACATGCGTCGCTTCGGCGGCCTGTGGCGGCTCATGCCGTACACGCACGCGACGTTCGTCTGCGGAGCAGCGGCACTGGCCGGCGCTCCGCTGCTGGCAGGCTTCTGGAGCAAGGACGAGATTCTGGCGGTGGTCGCGAAGGGAGCCGACGGCGGTCCCTACGCGACCTATTTTCTCGTGCTCCTCGCCACGGCGACTGTCACGGCGGTCCTGACGGCGTTTTACATCTTCCGTGCGTACTTCCTGACGTTCTGGGGACCGGAACGATTTCCGCGCAGCGCCGGAGAGCACGTTCACGAATCGCCGCCCGTCATGACCGGCCCGCTGGTCGTTCTCGCCACCTTCGCCGTGCTCGCCGGATTGATCTTCGGACCGACGGGCTGGTTCGCGGCCTACCTCGAGCGAACGCCGGGCCTCCCGCCGGCTCAGCCGCATCACATCGACTGGGCGATTACGGCTGACGGCACGATCGCCGCGCTGATCGGGTTCGCGATCGCCGTCACGATGTACATGGCGGCGCAGACGCTGCCCGAACGGCTGGGGCGCGCCGCCGGCCCGCTGCATCCGCTTTCCTATAACCGGTTCTACGTCGACCAGTTGCTGACCGCACTCTTCGTCTCGCCGGTCCGATGGCTGGGTTGGCTGGGCGACAAGCTCGACCGGCATTTTATCGACCGCGTCGTCGAACTGGTCGGAATCGTTCCGCGGCTGGCTGGTCGCGGACTCCGTCCCATTCAGGACGGGCTTGTCCCCTCCTACACGCTCGTCATGGCGTTCGGAGTCGCGGTCCTCATCGTGTCGCTCATGGTGATGCAATAGGCGGCCCCATTTTTCACGACGTCCCGGCGGGATTTCTGTCAGGCTTCCATCGATGAACGGCCTACTTCCGCTGCTGATCTTCCTGCCGCTCGGTGCTGCCGTGCTGCTGGCGGCACTGCGCACGCCAGGCGGCGGCGTCGCGCGCTGGGGAGCGCTGCTCGCGAGTCTTGCGACGCTCGTTCTGTCACTCGTGACGGCGTCCAACTACGCGGCTTTGCCGCCCGCACCGGTCGGAGGCAGTCCGGTGCAACCGCGACTCGAGTTCCGCCAGACTTGGCTGACGTTCGGCGAAGCACGGCTCGAGTTCTTCGTGGGCGTCGACGGCATCAGCCTGCTGCTCGTCGTGCTGACGGCCCTGCTCACCGTCGCGGCCGTGCTCATTTCGTGGGATTCGATTCGCGAGCGATCGGCCGAGTTCTACGCGCTTGTCCTTGCGCTGGAGACCGGGCTGATCGGCGCGTTCTGCGCCTTCGATTTGATGCTGTTCTATATCTTCTTCGAGTTCACGCTCATTCCACTGTTCTTCCTGATCGGAATCTGGGGTGGGCCGGATCGACGAAACGCGGCTCGACGGTTCTTCATCTACACCCTCGTGGCAAGCCTCGTGACGCTCGTCGGGCTGGTCGCCCTGGTCGTCAATGCGGCGGGACGGTACGGGCTGGCGACGCCTTTCTCGCTTCCCGATCTTGCTGCGGCGCTCGCCGCCGACCCGCTGCCTTACCCTGTGCAGGTCGGCCTGTTTCTGGCGATCGCGTTCGGCTTCGCGGTGAAGACGCCGCTGGTGCCGTTTCATACCTGGCAGCCGCTGGCTTACGTCGAAGCCTCGACCGGCGGCACCGTGCTGTTGGCCGGAGCGGTGATGAAGCTCGGCGCCTACGGCATTCTGCGGCTCTGCATCTCGCTGTTGCCCGATGCCACCCGACACATCGGTGTCCCGCTGATCGCCGGCCTGGCCGTCGCCGGCATCATCTACGGCGCGGTGTGCGCTCTCGCGCAACGCGACATGAAACGCCTCGTCGCCTATAGCAGCATCAGCCACATCGGGTTCTGCCTGCTCGGCCTGTTTGCGTTGAACGTCGAAGGACTCAGCGGCGGAGTCCTGCAGATGATCAACCATGGGCTTTCGACCGGCGCCCTCTTCCTGCTCGTCGGCATGATTTACGATCGCTATCACACACGCTTGTTGACGCGCCTTGGCGGTCTCGCCTCGCGATTGCCGCTGTTGGCGGTCTGCATGGTCTTCATTTGCCTCGCGAGCATGGGCCTGCCCGGCCTGAACGGATTCGTCGGCGAGTTCCTGTCGCTCGCCGGGATGTTCGCCCGCCATCCGGCGTTTGCGGTCGCCGGTGCGATTGGAGTGATCCTGGGCGCCTGGTATTTGCTGGCGATGCTGCAGCGAGGGTTCTTCGGACCGCTCCGCGAACCGGAACGACCGGGAATCACGATTCGCGACTTGCAGGTGCGCGAAGCGGTCGCGGTGGTGCCGCTGATGGCGCTTTGCCTCTGGATCGGCATCCATCCGCAGCCGTTGCTCGATCTCATCGAGCCAGACGTGCAGCGAATCGCCAGGCTGTACGACGACGCGGGCAATGCCCAACCGACGACCGCACTCGATCCCGCGCGGAGCCTGAGACCGTACGTCGGCATCCTTGCGAATCAGGCGTCGGAGAACGAACGAAGAGAATCGCAGATGACCGCGGATTGACGCGGATGATGGACCATGCGGACATCCGCGTCATCCGCCTTAATCCGCGTCCATCCGCGTCCATCCGCGATGTTTTTCCGATTGGTGGTGAACGGGGCACCGTGGGAATCAATGACAAACTGTAGGGTACGCCCTCTGCGCCGTTCCCTACAGGCGTTGAACTTGCTCGCAGTGAGATCGAGTTGACGGGAGACGATCGTGGACGAAGCGGTAGTGCGGATCGCCGGCGCATGGCAGCTCATTCTGCCCGAGATCGTTCTCGTCGCAGCGGCATGCATCCATTTTCTCGTCGGACCGTTCCTTGTCGGCGAGCGCGGCGAGGCTCCGGCCGGGCTGCAGCATCGGTGGGGAGGACTTGCCGTCGCCGCCCTGTTGGCGGCCGGCGGGATTTGGTGGCAAATGCGACCGGCAGACGATCCCGCATCGCTCGGACCGTTTCGACTCGATGATTTGACGTGGTTCGTTCGCGGCCTGAGCCTCGCCGCGGGGACGCTGTTGTTGCTGACGAGTTGGAACCGCGTCGAACCCGCCCGCTCGGCAGAACATCACGCCTGTCTTCTGCTGATCGTGGCGGGCGTCAGCCTCGTCGCGGCGGCGAACGATCTCGTCACGTTGTTTCTCGCACTCGAGTTGGTCAGCATTCCGACGTACGTGCTGCTGTACCTGGGGCGCAGCGACGCCGTCGGACAGGAAGCGACGCTGAAATACTTCCTGCTGAGCGTCTTCTCGTCGGCGTTCACGCTGTTCGGGCTGAGCTACCTTTACGGCGCCGCCGGGACGACGAATCTCACGGCGATCGACGCGACGCTCGCAACGGGTGCGACTTCGCCCGCGCTGCTCATCGTCGCGGCGATGGTGATTGCGGGATTGGCCTTTCGCGTGACGGCGGTCCCGTTCCATTTCTACGCACCGGACGTGTTTCAGGGCACGACGACCGGCGGAGCGGCGATGTTATCCTTCGTGCCGAAGGTCGCGGGTTTCGTCGCGCTGTTGAGGATCCTGTCGATCTCGGAGTCCGACGGACATTCGACGCTTGGCGAGAGCGCCGAGCCGGCGCTCTGGGCGCTCGCGATCGTCAGCATGACGGTCGGGAACGTGCTGGCTCTCCTGCAAACCGATGTCCGCCGGATGATGGCCTATTCGAGCATCGCACACGCCGGCTACATGCTCGTCGGCCTGGCGGCGGCGCCGCACGACGGCGGAGCCGTACGCGGGGTTCCCGCGTTGCTGTTCTATCTCGCCGTCTACGGAGCGATGACGCTTGGCGTATTCGCCATCCTGGCCGCCGTGCGCATCCGTCGCTCCGACGGCACGCCGGAGAGCAGCGATGCCCGAATCGAGACCACAGACGAGTTTGCCGGCCTCAGCCAGGCACATCCGGTCGCGGCGTTGCTGATGACGATCTTCCTGTTCAGCCTGACCGGCCTGCCGCCGACAGCGGGGTTTCTCGGCAAGCTGAACTTGTTTCTTGCCGCGTGGTCGGCCGATTCCGCCGTCGCTCGCTGGACCGCCGCCCTGATGGCCCTGAACGCCGGCATCGCCGCCTGGTACTACCTGCGACTGATCGGCGTGATGTACCTGCAACCCGCGACGGAAGCATCACCTCGCGCGATCGATCCGCCCGCGTTCGTCGGCGCAGCCCTCTGCGCCGCTGCGACGATCGCCTTGTTCATCGCTCCCGACTGGCTTTGGCACGCCGTCGCCCGCATCGGCGGCTGACGATGGCCTTTGCCGGCCGTCGCACTGTCGCCCCGTCCTTGACGGAAAAGCCCACAGGCCCCATGTCGAATGACGCGGGGCCTGTGGGCTTTTCAAGTGGACAGGGGGAGAATCGAACAACCCCTGGAAAACGCAGGGGAAACGATCAAAACGCCCGCAAGCGGCGCAGAATCCGGCGCACTTCCCGTCGATCCGGCCGGCCTCGCCTACCTGCGGTCCCGCTGGCCCGAGGCGACCGACGCCGACCTCGCCGCGGTCTTGACGATCCTGAATCGCTCCCGGTGATGCGACACCGAAGGAACGACCGGGGGTGAGGGTGAAGCTACAGCAGACGGAAACTGTTCCCGTCGTGGTCGGCGGGTTCGATGCTCGGAAAGAACCTACCCGCTCGCCTTGGGCTTCCGTCGAAGCCTCTTAAGGCACTTATCTACTGTTTATACAGTAGGGCGTTCTCCCCCTCTTGGGAAAGCGACCTTCGACCCTGCATCGACAATCGACAATCGACGAAACCTCAAAACGCCAGCGTTTCACGCATCCCGAGGGGGTTCTGTCGAGTTGTGTCGATCGGACCGGACGTACTAACTCAAGAAAACGCGCCGTTGGCTTCGCCCCGTGCGACCTTCCCCGCTCCGAAGAGCCTAGGTTCTTCCCCCGAGGGGGACCGGGCACGGGCGACAGCAGACGGTGTCGTTTTCGTACAGAGTTGATTGACGACCGGTTGCCGCCGCCTTCCCCATCGACGGGCCGGGTCAGATTGTGGGACCGCGACGGGCGGAAACCACCCGGCCAAGGCTCTGTCGTCGGCGTCAACCGGCGTAGGGGGGAGGGGCGGTCAGTTTCTGACGGCCGTGCAGGCGAAACCACACGCGTAAGCCGGCACGTTTCGGCCGGGGTTTCGGGGGTGGGCCTTCGCCAAGAAAGGGAGTCGCGTTTCGTCCTTGTTCCCTTTGCGGGTCGGCCGGGTCGATGCTCGAAAGAACCTACCCGCTGTCGCAAGCGGCCGCATCGCGTAGAATGCTCCCCGAGCGGGTAGGTTAGCTACCGATGCCGGGTGTTCCTGCCCCGGTCCCGCTCTCTTCTCTTCTCGCGCAGGATCACCGCGAACAGGAACGCGGGCCGATGGGATATTCGGCGTTTGCCCCCGGCACGAATGTCCGGGCCGGGACAGAGTTCGTTGCACGGATGCTGCGAACAGGGAACTGGTTCCGACCCGACGCCTCACAAGCCGCGCCCGGCTGGCGTCGGACGCTGGAGCGGCTTCAGGACGAGTTCCGGGACCACGCCCGGCAATACCGCCCGATCCGGGGCGTCCTATTCCAACAGCTGGAGCCGAACGCGGTCGAAACGAAGTTTCCCGACTACGCTCCGAATGAGCTTTGCGGTTTCTGCACCGGGATCGGCCGGCAGACGGGTCAACTGTTCTCACCCGACGGCACGCCGTTGATGGGGGAGTGGCCGGTTCCTGACGCGACGGGTAAGCCGATTGCGACCAGCGCAGGCGAAGCGTTCGGCTGGCGGTTTGGTTTCGTTCGGACGCATGTATTGACCGTTGCACGGTCGCACGCCGTCGGCGACAACCGGCTCGAATCCGACGGCGGATATTTCGTGCGAGCGGCAACCGAAGCTTCCGGGGTGCTGCGCGGTCTTCCGGCCGGCATCGCTGTCGATCTGTGGCGGAACTGGCCCGAAGGCTTCGACCCGCCCCACGACGAAGCGTTGTGGCTCGACGCGCTCCACGAACTGGCGTTGCGCCCCGGAACGGCCGGTCCCCTGTCGGCAAAACCATTCGCCGATACCGGTCCGCACATGACCATCGGCCTGTTGGGCGAAGCGCCGTATCCGCTGCTTCCGCCCCGTCGAATGTTCGTCGGCATCCCCGACCTGACCGACGGCGTTCCGGCGCTGCACGGCAACCCCTACCGGTGGCATTCGGCGCTGGAAGACCTCGCCCGCGCATCGGTCGCGGCAATCGATCTGTTGCTGTCGCTGCCCGAGGATGGCGGTTCGTCTGACGCCCCGACTGCGACGAACGATTCCGTCCCGGCCGACGACGCGCCGAAAGCCGCAGCGAACGGCGACGCCAAGCCCAAGGCGACCGTCAACGAAACGACGGCCGGCACCGCGTTGAAACCGGCCGAAGAACGAGCGTGGCAAGCCTACAAATTGGCCGAATCGAAATGGGATGCCGCAGGGGGCCGAATGACCGACGAGGCCGCTTGGGATTGGTTGAAGGAGCACGGCCCCGACGAATACGACCCGCCCGGCTTTGAGACGTTTGGCCGATACGTCCGGGCCGGGCGGGCGGCGCACGGCGCGGGGGTCAATCACCCCCGCGCCGGCCGAACCGGCCGCAGCATCGTCGGTGCGCACGACCTTGGCGAACGGTCCGGCGGCTGAAAATCGGATCGAACCGGATTCCGCTTTAAAATCCGGTTTGCGGTCCCGCCAAGGAAAACACAGGGTCCGCGACCGATCCGCTTTGATCCGGTCCGATCCGCTTTCCGGAGGGTAAAGGCTTCAACCTTCACCCCTTCGGAAAGGCGAATCCGTGACCTGTGAGTTTCTGACGACCGCGGAGCTGGCGGAGCGGCTGAAAATCAGTCCGCATACGGTTCGCCGCTGGTCGCGTGCCGGAAAGATTCCGACGGTCTGGCTGTCGCGGACTGTCCGACGGTTCGACCTCGCCGCGGTCTGTACCGCCCTGAACTGGTCGGCGATCGACGCCGGCCGGCAGAACGGGGGTGGCCGATGACCGCCCTCGATATCTCCGGCCGCGACATTCTCGCCCGTCTCGACCTCGCCGCCGAAGCGGTCGCCCTGGGGCTGCGGTTCGCCGGCAACGCGAACGGCGACGGCTGGCGACAGTGTCACGCGATCGACCGCGACGACCGCACCCCGTCCGCGACCTTCAACGCGGCGACCGGACACTACAGGGATCACGGGGGCGACGGCGTTGGGCTGTCGTTCTTCGACCTCGCCGCCGCCCTCGACCCGGCAGGGTTCCCCGACTGGCGAGCCGCGAAGGATCACTTCCGGTCGCTCGCCTTCCCCGAGGCGACGAACGGCAGAGCCGCGAACGGTCGCCCTGCGGCCCCGCACAAGCCCGCGAGCGATCGACCGAAGGGCAAGACCTTCCCGACGGCCGAAGCCGCGCAGCGGGCCTACGAAGCGAAGCACGGCCCTGTCGATCGCTGTTGGGAGTATCACGACGCCGATGGCGAGTTGGTCGGGCTGGTCCTGCGGTGGGACACGCCCCAAGGGAAAGAGATTCGCCCCGCCGCGAAGATCGACGACGGCTGGCGTCTGACCTACCCGGCGGACCCGCGACCGCTCTACGGCCTGCCCGACTTTCTCGGATCGACGGGCCGCGTGTTCGTCGCCGAAGGCGAGAAGGCGTCCGACGCGCTGCGGTCGATCGGTCTGACGGCGACGACCTCGCCCGGCGGATCGAAGGCTGCGGCGAAAGCCGACTGGTCGCCGCTGGCCGGCCGCGACGTGACGATCCTGCCGGACAACGATCCGGCCGGCCGGCAGTACGCCGAGACGGTCGCCGCGATCCTCGCCGCGCTCGACCCGCCAACGACGGTGACGGTTCTCGACCTGCCCGATCTGCCCGATCTGCCCGAGACGGGCGACGCGGACGACTGGTTGAACGGGACGGACGCCGACGGGAACTGGCGGCACGGCCTGGGCGACGCCGCCGAACCCGACGACCTGCGGGAGCGGATCGAAGGGCTGGCCGACGCCGCGCCGCAGTGGGAACCGCCTGCCGTCGATCCTGCCGACCGTCCCGACGCCGACCTCGCGTGGGGTCCGTTCCCGACGGACACGTTTCCCCACCCGCTCGTCGGCTACGTCCGTGCGTCGGCCGCGGCGATCGGCTGTGACGAATCGTTCGTCGCTCTGCCGTTGCTCGCCGCCGTCGCCGGAGCGGTCGGCAACGCCCGGCGGGTCGGGATCAAACGGGGCTGGTCGGAACCGGCCGTCGTCTGGGCCGCGACGATCGGCGAAAGCGGTTCGGCGAAGTCGCCGGCTTTTGAGAAAGGCACGAAACCGGTTTCCGACCGCCAGAAGGACGCCCGGCGGGAACACGCCCGCGCGGTCGCGCAGTGGAAGTCGGATCACGACGCCTGGCAGGAAGCCGGGGGCGACGGGCCGGAACCCGACGAGCCGCCGCCCTGTCCGGCGCTGTGGATCGACGACGCGACGATCGAAGCCGTCGGGGCGATCCTCGCCGAGAACGAGCGGGGCACGCTGGTGACGGCCGAAGAACTGGCCGGCTGGCTGGGTTCGTTCGACGCCTACCGGAGCGGCAAGGGGAACGACGCCGCGAAGTGGCTGCGGATGTTCGGCGGTCGCGAAGTGCGGATCGACCGTCGGACCGGCACTCCCAAGACGCTCTATCTGCCGTTCGCGTCCGTCAGCGTTGCCGGCACCATCCAACCCGGCATCCTGCGGAAGCACCTTACCGCGGAGAACCGAGAAAGCGGCATGGCGTCGCGGTTGCTGTTCGCCTGGCCGTCGCGACGACCGATCCGCTTCACCGAAGCCGAGGTCTCCGACGACGTGACCGACGCGATCGCCGACCTGTTCGGGCGGCTCTACTCTCTCGACCTGTGGACCGATTCCAAGGGTGAACGAAAGCCGGGGCTGGTCCCGCTGTCGCATGGAGCGAAAGATCTGTTTCGCGAGTTCATGAACGCCCACGGCCAAGAGCACGCCGAACAGACCGGCGACCTCGCCGCGGCCTTCTCGAAATTGATCGGTTACGCCGCCCGCTTCGCGCTGCTGTTCGCGCTGGTCCGTCACGCGACCGGCGAGAACGACGGGCCGACGGAAGAGGTGGACGCGACGAGCATGGCCGACGCGATCCGGCTGGCCCGCTGGTTCACCGGTGAAGCGAAGCGGGTCTACCGGCTGATCGACGCTGGCGACGCCGAGCGGGAGCGGATCGACCTGACCGACTGGATTCGCCGCAAGGGCGGCAGCGTCACGCCCCGCGACCTGCAGCGCGGCAACGCCCGCTACAAGGAACCCGGCAAGGCCGAAGCGGCCCTGCGCGACCTCGCCGCCCGCGGGCTGGTCCGCAGCGAAGTGACGCAACCCGGACCGGCCGGCGGTCGCCCCGCCGAAACCTTCTCCCTGACCGGTTGACCGGCGGGGTTATCGACACAACCTCGACGGAACCTCCCTCACCCCTCGGAAACAAAGGCGAAATGAAGTTTCGTCGATTGTCGATTGTCGATCACAGTCCCCATCACCCGCAGGAAGGACGAACGAAGATGACGAGTCTCGAAACCGACAAGCTGCTGTTGACCACGCGCGAAGCGGCCCGAGCGCTGAGTCTCTGCGAACGGACGTTGTGGAGCATCACCGCCCCCCGCGGGCCGCTGCCCTGCGTCCGCATCGGCGGCAGCGTCCGCTACTCGCCCGACGACCTTCGGGCTTACATCGAATCGCACCGGCATCAATAATCCTCGCACCGCTTCGCAACGTTGACGCACCGCAGGAATCACGTCGCACCCCTTGGCAGGAAACCGCTTCGATGGCTTCTCTCGCGAACGACCCCGGCGGACGCCGTCGCATCCTGTTCCACGACCGCGACGGCAAACGGCGCACGATCCGTCTGGGCAAGCTGTCCAAGCGGGACGCCGAGACGATCCGCGTCCGCATCGAACACCTTGTCGCCGCGAGCATCGCAGGAACCGCTCCCGAGGGAGAAACCTCCCGCTGGCTGGCGGACATCGGCGATGACCTTCACGGCAAGCTGTCGGCTGTGGGGCTGGCGGAAGAGCGGGAGAAGGCGGCAGGCGAGACGCTGGGGGCGTTCCTCGATTCGTACTTCGCCGAACGGAAGGCGACGCGAAAGCCGAACACGCTGATCGTCTGGGGGCAGACGCGGCGCTGCCTGACCGACTACTTCGGCGAGCGGAAGCCGCTGCGGGACATCACCCCCGGCGACGCCGACGCCTTCCGGGAGCACCTTCGGAGTACGCCCGCCGCGATCGGGGGCAAGCCGCTGAGTGAGAACACGGTCCGTCGTCGCTGCGGCTTCGCCAAGCAGTTCCTGCGGGCGGCCGTGCGGAAACGATTGATCGACGCCAACCCCTTCGACGGCATCGAAGGGACAACCGTGAAAAGCAATCGGTCGCGGGACTACTTCCTCACCCGAGCCGACGCCGACGCGGTTCTCGCCGCGTGTCCCGACCTCGAATGGAAGTTGATCTTCTCCCTGTCGCGGTACGGCGGGCTGCGTTGCCCGTCGGAACACCTCGCCCTGACGTGGGGCGACATTGATTGGGAGCGGGGCCGCATCCGCGTTACGTCACCCAAGACGGAGCATCACGCCGGGCGGGAGGAACGAACCATCCCGCTGTTCCCCGAACTTCGGCCGCTGCTGTCCGATGCGTTCGATGCGGCTCTAGAGGGGGAAGCGTTCATCATCACCCGCTACCGCAGCGCGACGCAGAACCTGCGGACGCAGTTCCAACGGATCATCCGCCGAGCGGGGCTGACGCCGTGGCCGCGACTGTTCCACAACCTGCGGGCGACCCGTCAGACGGAATTGGCCGCGACGTACCCGATTCACGTCGTCTGTCGCTGGATCGGCAACAGTGAAGCCGTCGCGCAAGAGCACTACCTGACGGTCACGGACGCCGACTTCCACCGGGCGGTGACTGAGCCTGTTCAGGTGGCGCAGAATCCGGCGCAGTACACTACCGAGTTCAGTAGCAATGAGACGCAACGGACTAAGCCGGCGCATGAAAAAACCCCCGGTTTTCCGGGGGTTTCCGAACATTGCGAGTCGATGCAATGTACGTTTGTGGACAGGGGGAGAATCGAACTCCCGACACCAGGATTTTCAGTCCTGTGCTCTACCGACTGAGCTACCTGTCCCCATGCATCGCGACGACAGCGTTTCGCCGGGATGCGGGTGGAAATCATAGGTCTCCGGCCGCAGGGATTCAACCAAACGGCCGTTCCTCGTCGTCTCGAGCAGACACGTCGACCGGTCGCCATGTTCGTGGCGAGGGAAGAACTCCGTCGGCAACGTCGTGGGACGGTAAGGCGGGGACGGGACCGCTTCATCCGGCGCTCTTTGATTCCGGCCGATTCGGGCTGTACGCTCAGCCCGCGGGCGCGGGTCTATCCGACGTCAGGGGACTTGATCATGCGACGAGTGATGATGGTTGCGGCTTGCGCCCAGGCGGCGCTGTTCGTCGTTCCGGCGCGAGGCGAGTCGCCGGCGATCGTGTCGAGCGAATTCATCTTCGAGAAGGCGCCGTTCCCGTCGTGTCATGCATCGACCATTGTCGAAACGACCGATGGTCAACTGGTCGCCGCCTGGTTCGGCGGCACGGCCGAGAAACACAAGGACGTCGGCATCTGGGTCTCGCGGCGGGAAGGGGATCGCTGGACTCCGCCCGATGAGGTCGCCAACGGCGTTCAATACATGACGCCGAAGGGCGAAGCCCATCGACATCCCTGCTGGAATCCGGTTTTCTTTCAGCCTAACGACAGTTCTCTGTTGCTCTTCTACAAGTGCGGGCCGTCACCCGATGCCTGGTGGGGCATGCTGACCCGCAGCAGTGACGACGGAAAATCGTGGTCGTTCCCGCGACGACTGCCGGAAGACATTCTGGGGCCGATCAAGAACAAGCCGGTCGCGATCGACGGCGGCCGAATCCTTTGCCCCTCGAGCAGCGAGCACGACGGCTGGCGGGTGCATTTCGAGATCACCCCCGACCATGGTCGGACGTGGACACGCGTCGGACCGATCAACGACGGCAAAGAGATCGGCGCGATTCAGCCCAGCATCCTGAAGCACAAAGACCGCAAGCTGCAGGCGCTCGGTCGAAGTCAACAGGGCAAAATCTGGACGGCCTGGTCGGACGACAACGGGTTGAACTGGGAGCCGATGACGCTGCTCGACCTGCCGAACCCGAATTCCGGCACCGACGCCGTCACGCTGGCCGACGGCCGACACCTGCTCGTTTACAACCACACCGAGAAGGGTCGCACCCCGCTGAACGTCGCGATTTCCAGTGACGGCAAAGCCTGGGAGATGGTCGCCGTGCTGGAAGACGAACCGGGCGAGTATTCCTACCCGGCGGTCATTCAAACGGCCGACCGTCTCGTCCACATCACGTACACCTGGAAGCGCGAGCGAATCCGACACGTCGTCCTCGATCCGAAGAAGCTCGAGGAATGATCGAGAGAACGAAGTGATGGTTCGCCGTGCGGGAGAGCGGCGGACAAGTCCGCCGGCTAAACTCGTCTCTCGTCGCTCGTCGGAATGAACGACTCTCACGCCATCGATCTCGCCGTCCTCGTCGGCTACCTGACCGTCACGGTCGGGCTGGGCTGCTGGTTCGGATTTCGACGACGCAGCAGCGACGAGTTCATGGCCGGGGGACACGCCTTGCCCGGCTGGGCCGTCGGGTTGTCGATGTTCGGGTCGTTCGTCAGCAGCATCAGCTTTCTGGCGAATCCCGGCAAGGCGTTCGCCGACGACTGGAACCCGTTCGTCTTCTCGCTGGCCACGCCGGTCGCGGCGGCGATCGCGGTGATCTGGTTCGTGCCGTTCTATCGCCGCACAGGCGCCGTCTCGGCGTACGAACATCTGGAAGATCGTTTCGGCGCCTGGGCACGCACCTATGCGGTCGCCTGTTTCCTGCTGATGCAGGTCGCGCGAATGGGCACGATCGCCTATCTGCTGGCGCTGGCCGTCTCGCCGCTGACCGGTTGGCCGATCGAAGGGATCATCCTGATCACCGGCGCGGTGATGATTGTCTACTCGATCTTCGGCGGGATAGAGGCCGTCGTCTGGATCGGCGTCGTTCAGAGCGTCGTGCTCATCATCGGGCCGCTGTTCTGTCTCGTCGTGCTGCTCAACATGATTCCTGGCGGGATGTCGGAAGTGCTTCGGACCGGCGGCTCGGCCGGCAAATTCGATCTCGGCACGTTCGCTCCGTCCCTGACGGAATCGACCTTCTGGGTCGTCTTCGCCTACGGGCTGGCGATCAATCTGGCGAACTTCGGCGTCGACCAGAGTTACGTGCAACGGTACGTCACGACGCCCGACGTGCGGCAGGCGCGACGCAGCGTCTGGATCACGACGGCGTTCTTCGTGCCGGCGTCGGCGTTCTTCTTTTTCATCGGCACGGCCCTGTTCGTTTTGAGCCGGGCGCGGCCCGAATTGATTCCCGCAGAACTTGCCGCGAACCATCCCGACAAAGTGTTCCCTTACTTCATCGCGCACCACCTGCCCGCAGGTCTCGGCGGACTGGTCGTGGCGGCGGTGTTCGCGGCGGCGATCGACTCGAACCTGAGCAGCATGGCGACACTCACGCTCTGCGATCTCTACAAACGGTATCTGAAGCCCGATGTGGGCGAACGCGAGTCGATGTGGGTGCTGCGAGGCTCGACGCTGTTCTGGGGCGTCGCCGGAACCGCGGCGGCGCTGGCGATGACGCGGGCGAAGACGATTCTCGACGTCTGGTGGGAACTCGCCGGCATCTTCAGCGGCGGCCTGCTCGGCCTGTTCCTGCTGGGACGGATTTCGCAACGGGTCGGCAGCCGGGCGG
Organism: Planctomycetaceae bacterium; assembly: GCA_049790855.1. Taxonomy (GTDB): domain Bacteria; phylum Planctomycetota; class Planctomycetia; order Planctomycetales; family Planctomycetaceae; genus JACCRE01. Next base: position 33,517 of record JBAQZJ010000633.1, read on the forward strand.
CACTGGTCGGCGTCCTGGCCGGTGTGGCGACGATCCTGTGGATGACGTTCTCGCCGAAAGACGTCTGGCCGACCTGGCTCACCAATTACCGCAACCCGCTCGACGCCCTGCTGACGATGGTCGTGGGGACGTTGGTGACGATCGGGGTCGGGTTGGTGGCAAGCAGTGTGTTGCCGAAGCGATACGATGCCGACAACCATCGACAATCCGAGCCGCGACCATAAGGGAGCGCATCTCGGCTCAGTTCGCCACGTGGCGAACCCTTACGGTCGCGGTCTGGGTTGTCACGCGAGAATGTCCTTCACCACATGCCCATGCACGTCGGTCAGCCGGAAGTCGCGTCCCTGGAAGCGGAATGTGAGGCGTTCGTGGTCGAGGCCCAAGAGGTGCAGGATCGTCGCCTGCAGGTCATGGACGTGGATCGCGCCTTCGACGACGTTGTAGCCGATGTCGTCGGTTTTGCCGTAAACCAGACCCCGCTGCACGCCGCCGCCGGCGAGCCACATGCTGTAGGCGTCGATGTGGTGGTCGCGACCGATGTTCTCGCGGGCTTCGCCCATCGGCGTGCGTCCGAACTCGCCGCCCCAGACGACGAGCGTGTCGTCGAGCAGCCCTGCCCGCTTCAAATCCTTGACGAGTGCCGCCGAGGCCTGATCGACTTCTTTCGCTCGGGAATCGAGATCTTTGCCGAGGTCTTCGCCGGGGCCGCCGTGATGGTCCCAGTTCGTGTGGTAGAGCTGCACGAATCGCACGCCGCGTTCGACGAGCCGCCGGGCGAGCAGGCAGTTCGCGGCGAAGCTCGGCGTACCGGCTTCGACGCCGTACAGGTCGAGCGTCTCCTGCGTTTCGCCGGCGAGGTCCATCAGTTCGGGGGCGCTGGTCTGCATGCGGTACGCCATCTCGTAGGCGGCGATCCGCGTCTGAATCTCGGGGTCGCCGACGGCCGCATGCCGCAGCTCGTTCAATTGACGGACCGTGCCGACGAAGTCTTCCTGCTGGTCGGCGGTGAACTGCTTCGGCGTCGCGAGATCGAGAATCGGCGTCGCGCCTTTGAGGAACGGCACGCCCTGATGGACGCTCGGCAGAAAGCCGCTCGACCAGAGGCTCGCCCCGCCTCGCGGACCGCGCGGACCCGATTGCAGCACCACGAACGCCGGCAGGCTGTCGCTCTCGCTGCCGATGCCGTAGGAGACCCAGCTGCCCATGCTCGGCCGGCCGAACTGCGGCGAGCCGGTGTTGACGAACACCTTCGCCGGCCCGTGGTTGAAGACGTCGGTCTTCATCCCGCGGACGATGCAGATGTCGTCGACGATGTCGCGGTGGTGTGGAATCAGGTTGCTGAGATCGGCCCCGACTTCGCCGTACTTGTCGAACGTGCGATAGCTGCCGAGCAGTTTCGCGTCGGGCTTGAGAAACGCGAACCGCTTGCCCTCGGTGAAGCTTTTCGGCGTGACTTGGCCGTTCAGATCGTTCAGCAACGGCTTGGGGTCGAACAGTTCGAGCTGGCTCGGACCTCCCGCCATGAACAGAAAGATGACCGCCTTCGCCTTCGGCTCGAAGTGCGCGGGCCGGGCGGCCGTCGGCAGAGTCGTTGCCGCGGGTGCCGATTTCGCCAGCAGCGACGATAAAGCCATCCCGCCGAGACCGACACCGCAGTCGTGGAAGAAATGCCTGCGCGTGCGATGAAGGAGGGGATTGAAACAGTTCATATTTGAAATCGGGTTGACGTTTTGGGGAACACTAATCTTCGCGAATCATCACTAATCTTCCGGGAATAGCACGGGACGCGGCGGCATGAGAGAGGGATCACTGCGAAACTCATGTCCTCACGCATGCGTTGAACTAAGAAGAACTAGAAGCGCATCCTACGTTGCGTATGCTCCAGCGTTCACCAAGTATCAAAAGCCGATTACAGCGGTTTACGAAATGAGTGACGGGTAGGCGTGATGAATCCAGCCGTCGATGTCCTGGGGAGTGATGTGCGAGAAGGCCCATTGGCAGGATCGTCGAATCTCGTCCACGGTCCGCGGCCGCT
>JBAQZJ010000634.1:0-9080 GCA_049790855.1 Planctomycetaceae bacterium
GCGGCTCTGAATTTGCAGACCTACTTGGCGGCAGCGATCAGTTTGTGAAGCACCGGGCGATGGCAGCGGGATTCGTCTTCGCAGAAACAGCCGACCGCGATCGGCGTCTTCTGCGCGAGGGCGGCCAGCACGGCGATCGTCTGCCGGGCGTCGGTCTCGCTCATCTCTTTCCGGTAGCGGCGGTAGAACTCGGCAGCCGTGCGGTCGCCGTCGCGGTACCAGTAGAGCAGATCGCGGCTTGGGGCCAACAGCGGCAGCCAGACGTCGAAATAATCGAGCCGGGCGTAATCCTTCTTCGCGACGCCGCGCGGCAGGAACCGCGTCGTGCCGATCCGCAGCCCTTCGCCCCGCTTGCGCGGCGTGCCGTAGCGGTAGATCGAGAGCTTGAGCGCCATCGCTGCTCCGGCCGCTCTCGGCTTCGCGAATGCCTCGCGAAATCGCGAGTGCTCAACTGCCGCTGATCCGGCCGATCGCCTTGAACGTGATCGGCTCGGGGCGATCACCGACCGTGATCGTGAACAGTTCTTCGTACGGCCCCGGTTTGTCGGGGGCCGTGAACGTCAGCGGCAGCACATGCACCGGCTTCTGCCCTTCGGGCAATCGCACGGCGAACGCTTCGTCGGAGCTTTCGCACTCGATCTTCTCGATTGCGAACGGTTTCTTGCCGCGAATCACGACGTTGACCGTCTTCGTCTTGCCGGCCGCCAACGTGCCGAGCGAAACGTTCTCGGGCGTGACGGTGAAGTCGGCTTCGATGCGGGCCTCGGCCAGCAGCGGGACGGTCGGGTTCGTCGCGTCGTCGGTGACGAGCTGAATCACGCCGCGGAACGAGCCGGCCGGGGCCGTGGGCTTCAACGCGACGTTCAGATTGTACTTGACGTTGCCGCCGGAACGGCTGACCTCTTCGACCGCGACGTCGAGGTGCGGGTTGTTCGTCTTCGCTTCGCGAATCGTCCAGTCGCTGCGGCCGGCGTACGAGACGTTGATCGTTTGCGTTCCGCCTGCGCCGAGATCGACGGCGCCGAAGTTCGCCTCGCCCGGCGTCAGCACGATGTCGGTCCGCACGTACATCTGAACCGGAATCCGCACGTCGGCGAACTGCCGGGCGCCGGACATCAGTTCCAGCCGCACGGTGACGACGGCGTCCTTGTGGCGGACGAACCGCCGCGTATCCATCGAGATTTCCAGGTCGGTCGATTCCCGCGTATGCAGGATCGTCTTGGCGGGCATCCTCGCGGTCGTGCAGCTGCAACTCGGCGAGACCGAGACGATGCGGATGTCTTCGACGTACAGGTTCGTGACCTTGATGCGGGTCTTGATCTCGGCCCCGCGGGCGACCGCGCCGAAATCGTGATTCGTCGCGCTGAGCATCTTCAGCGCCCAGTCGGGACCGGTGCCGGGCTGAAGCGGCGGCGACTGGGCCACCGCGCAGACGGCATGAGTGCCGAAGGCCACGACGAAAACGCCGGCAGCCAGCAGGCGGACAGGCAGATGAAGAGCGGTGCGCATCCGCATCGGTCAACCCCGAGACGATCGGCCGCAGCAAATGGAGGCGGCCGAACGTGAATGGCGGATCTGGACGGCCGAAGGGTTGCCGCCCCAACATTCCGGTGGCGAAGGATTTCCACCCGACGCAACGATCGGGTGCCGAAGCCTGATAAAAATCAGTCGCCGCCGAGTCCGAAGTTAGTTCCCCTCCAGCAGAAAGTCAACGTCTTCCCCGAGCAAGAGGAAGCCGCGACCGGCGATCGGCGTCACCGCTCCCGCAGGCTTTTCGCAATCGTCAGAGACATGGTCTCCGGCATTCCGGCAGGCTTTCCGCGACCGTCAAGGTCGCAATTTTTGAGGCGTCGTCACTTTAATGATTGCCGATGACGCCGGTCTCCCTTCCTTCCTGGGGAGCCGACGCGAAGGAGAGGACGGTTCAACGCTGAGCGGTGTGCTTGTCGAAATCCGCTCTCACACCCATTTTTTGCGCGGGTGCGGACCGTTCTTGAACCATCTCGTCACTCTGATACGATGGGCGCTTGTTTCGTAACCCGGGGATCCCCGTATGGAAGACGGGAACCGGGCCGGCCGCGATGCTTGTACAGAATTCAGGAGAAGACCGGTGAGGAGGCCCGCATTCGGTCTCGTGGCGTTGTCGACACTCGCCGTTCTGGTTGCGGTCGGTGCCTTCTGGGGCGGCCGATTCGCTGTCGGGGCCGACGAACCGAACGTCGAAACGCCTCCCGTCAACCGCAACGTCAAGGCCGGTGCCGTCGACGATCCGTTTCCGAACGGGAATTCTGCGCCCGCCCTGGAAGGCGGCGTCGGCTGGCTGAACACCTCCGGCCCGATCACGCTCAAGGATTTGCGCGGCAAGGTCGTCCTGCTCGACTTCTGGACCTATTGCTGCATCAACTGCATGCACGTGCTGCCCGATCTCGAATACCTCGAAGAGAAGTTCGACGACGAACTCGTCGTCATCGGCGTGCATTCGGCGAAATTCGACAACGAAAAGGACAGCGACGCCATCCGCGAGGCGATCCTGAGGTACGAAATTTCGCACCCCGTGATCAACGACGCGAACATGGTGTTGTGGCGGAAGTTCGGCGTTCGCGCCTGGCCCACGTTCGTGCTGATCGATCCCGAAGGCAACTACTGCGGCTTCGTTTCGGGCGAGGGCAATCGCGACGTCGTCGAACAGGCGATCGAGAAAGTCGTCGCGTTCCACGACGCCAAGGGGACGCTCGACCGCACGCCCGTCCGCTTCGACCTCGAGCGCTACGCCCACCCGCCGACTCCGCTGCAATACCCCGGCAAAGTGCTGGCCGATGCAAAGTCGAACCGCCTGTACATTTCCGACAGCAATCACAATCGAATCGTCGTGGCGTCGCTCGACGGCAAGCTGATCGAGATCATCGGCAGCGGACGAATCGGCCGGGCCGACGGCTCGTTTGCCGAGGCCGAGTTCGACCATCCGCAAGGCATGGCGCTCGACGGCGACACCCTGTACGTCGCCGATACCGAGAATCACATGATCCGCACGGTGAATCTCGGCTCGAAGCAGGTGTCGACGCTGGCCGGCACCGGCAAGCAGGCCAACTTCCGCGAGGTCGGCGGAACGCTCGACGCCGCGAATCTGAGCAGCCCGTGGGACGTGCTCGTCCACGACGGCGTCTTGTACGTCGCGATGGCCGGGCCGCATCAGATCTGGTCGCACGAGCTTGGCTCGAAGCGCATCGGCTCGTTCGCCGGGTCGGGTCGAGAAGACATCATCGACGGGGCGCGCGGTAAAGCGGCGTTCGCCCAGCCGTCGGGTCTTGCGACTGACGGCAAGGCATTGTACGTCTGCGACAGTGAAGGCTCGGCGATCCGCCGGATTCCCTTCGACGACGGCAAGGCCGTCTCGACCATCGCCGGGCCGTCGGATCTTCCGAACGGCCGCAGCCTGTTCACGTTCGGCGACGTCGACGCCTCGGGCAAAATGGCCCGGCTGCAACATCCGCTGGGCATCGAGTTCCACGAAGACGTCTTCTACGTCGCCGACAGCTACAACCATAAACTCAAGACGATTCACCTCGATCGAAACGGCGTCGGTCGCGTCGAGACCTACCTTGGCACCGGTGAGGCCGGCGCGGGTCTCGACCCGGTTCAGTTTTCAGAGCCTGCGGGCCTTTCGATTGCCGGCGACAGCCTGTTCGTGGCCGATACGAACAATCATCGCATTGTGCGGGTCGACCTGAAGACAAAGAAAGCGTCTGTTTTCGACGTCTCCGGATTGACGCCACCCGACCAGGCGAACGAACCGTCGATCGCCGCTGCCGATTCCGACGGCAAGCCGATGGCGGCACCGTCGCAGACCGTCCGTCCCGCCGAAAGCGTTGCCGTCGGCGTGGAACTCTCGCTGCCGGCCGAGTTCAAGCTCAATGCCGACTTCCCGCTCACCGCGACCGTCACGACCGACGACGACCAGTCGATCGTCGCAACGACGTCACTCGGAAAGCGGATCAAGGCGACGGGGCAGGACCAGACCGTCGAATTCCTGTTGCCGTTGACCGGCGTGGCCGGCAAGGCCGCGTTCCGGGTGCGGCTGAACTACGGATATTGCCGCGACGGGCAAGGTGGATTGTGCAAACTCGGCACCGCCGAGTGGCTGCTTCCCCTGACCGTCGCCGAAGGCGGCGCCGAGAGCGTTCGACTCTCGGCCGCCCCCGCCGAAGCGAACGCGGAACGATGAACGACGAGACTCCGAAGTTCTCCGACGAAATCGTTTTTTATCGCTTGCACGCGCCTGAGAGCGCATCAAGTCTTTTGAGTTGCATCATGTTCCACGAGAGTCGGCTGCATTGATCTTCAGGGAACGATTCCGTCTCCCGGCGAGTCAGACCAAGCAACACTGTTTCATTTCAGGATCATTTCACCTCCGCCGTTCGACCCGATCGTCGTCGCCGAGATTCGGCAGACGACGGGACGTCCGGTGACTCGGGTCGAGGCCGACCAATGCCCATCGTCATTTCTGCGCCGGCACCGCCCGGCTTGCGGATGCGCGCTGCCGGCGCGATGGCCGCAACTGCCGTGCTGCTGTTCGGTTGCACCGATTCGATTGCTCCGGCTCCCACGGGTCAGATCGAAGGCGGAGCGGACACTCCACGCGGTTTTGCGAACGAGGTGCCACGCACCAATGCAGGTCGACCCGTCGTCGGCGATGCCGGTGGTGTCGGTCGCAGTGAACCGGGTGAAACCCCGCGGAACACCGGGAGGGAGACGGCCCCGGCGGATGTCGCGGCGACGGCGAAATCGGGCCTTTCCGACCGATTCTACGAGATCGCCGCCGAAGCCGGGGCGGGCGGACCCGTCGGCCGTCCGGTCGAGGTCGATGATCGCGCTTCCGCGGCGCTGAACGCCCCTGCTGCGAATCATCCGCCGCTGACGGCCTTCGAACCGGCCGACGAACCGCTGCCGGCACACGATTCCGAAACGACGTATGCCTCGATCGTCGACCCCGCCGAGGGCGAGCCGACCACCTCGCGAAAGCCGATCGGGCTGACGTCGGGGGGCGACGCCGTCGAGAGTGTTCGTTTCTCGTCGCTCGCTGCGGCACAGGTCGTGGTCGCCAGCCGCGTCAACGGCGGGACCGATCGAACGCGGCTGGACAAGTACGATCTGACCAGCGGCAAACTCATCGGCACGGTCGAACTGCCGGATCGCGCGGAACTGCTCGACGTCGCCCCCGACGGAAGCCGCGTCCTGGTACGACTGACGTTCGGCCTCGCTCCACAGTCGCGACCCGCGTCGTCGCAGACGCGGCTCGACGTCTGGGAGATGACTGAAGACGACGTCCGCCACATCGTCGGCTGGCAGCCCGGCGCGAAGAAATCGGATACGCCCGCCGTGCCGATCGATGCCGCGTTCGTCGACGGCGATCGTGTCGTCACCGTGACCGACGACGGCGCGCTGACGCTCTGGAATCTCGCCGACGCCAAGGCGGCATACACCGTCGACGCCAGTGCCGACGGACCGCTGCTGATGACCCCCGGGCGGAAGTATGTTGCGGTCTTCGATGGCACGACGTTCGCCGCCTTCGAGGCCGGCACCGGAGCGTTCCGCGGCCGTCTGACGCCTCCGCGGCCGACGCTCGCGGCATGTCCCGATGCCGCTTTTTCACCCGACGGGGCGCAACTCGTGGCCGTACTGCAACGGCCGGCGCAATCGCTGCTGTCGTGGGACGTCGCCGCCGGTCGCCCGATAAGCGAGATCGAGGCGCCACTCGACCTGGAACGAGGCTTGCATTTCGGATCGCCGGGCTACGTCGTCGCAGGCGGCGTGCTGTTCGACGTCGATCGTAAGAAGCCGGTCTGGCTCTACACGCGGAACGCGAACTGCCGGAACGTCGGTTGCAGCCCCGATCGCCGGCATTGGATCGTGATGCAACCGGCGTTCAAGGATCCGGTTCTCGAAGCGATCGAAGCTCCGACCGACAAAGTCGCCTCCGCCGCAATCGAAGCATCGAACCTGACGTCGCCTCGGCTTGGTCCGGGCGATGCGCTGGCGGTCCGGCTCGATCTGACGAATTTCGACGGCGACCGCAGCGTGCTGGACGCAGCGTTTGCGAAGGAACTGGGCCGCGTGCTGGCCGGGCACGGCCTGCGACTCGATCGCGACGCGAAGCATTCGCTGGTTGTGGAAGCGACCGAAAAACCGACCGGCGAGCGAATCAGCTTCGACAACATCGGCGACGGCGGCGACGAGATCGTGCCGACCCACGACATCGAGTTCACGGCTTCGCTGCTCGACTCGACGGGCAAACCGCTCTGGACGGAGACCGGCCGCGTTCCGCCGACCTACTTCCTCGCCAAGCAGAAGGACAAGACGCTCGAGCAGGTGCTGCTGGAAAAACTGTGGGAGTCGGCTCCTGGGGCGATTTCAGCCACCCTCGAGAACTCGATGCCGGTTTATCTGCGCAGCACGCCGCCTGCGGCGGCGCTCGGTCAGACGCGGCTGTGGGCGGGTGCCAACGACGTGTCGCTGCCAAGCGAACTGCCGGTGGCGACGACCGACGGTTCGCCGATGCCGGACGACGGCGACTCGGGCCTCGATTCGGTCACGTCTCTGCAACCGACGATGACGCTGACGGCCGGCACCAGCGGTATTCGCGATCTGCTGGTCACGCGCCCGCCTCTCAATCTGATCGTCACGACGGGCGATGACGGCGTCGCGCGGATCTTTCAGCCCGTTTCACAATCGCGAACCCTGAAAAAAGTCGACGATCTGCGGACGGAAGGCGGCGCGACGAAGCTCGCGCTCTATCCCGGCGGCGACAGGTTCGCCTACGGCAGCGAAGGCGGCGAGGTTCGCGTGTACGACCTGGTCCGCAAGAACGTCGCCATGACGCTCAGCGGTGCCGACGGTGCCTTGACGGCCGTCAGCGTCACGTGGGAGCCGATGCTCGTGGGCGGAACCCAGGGAGGGCGCGTCTATCGTTGGACCGAAAATGACCGCTCGAACCCCGAAGTCCTCGCCGAAGGTCAGGCGCAAATCACGGGGATCGCCGCCGTGCCGTATCAAAATCGCGTCATCGCGACCTGGGCCGACGGCTCCGCAAAGATGATCGACGTGGGCACAGGCGAGATCGTTGAGACATACGATCTCGACGCGGGCCGGATTTACGGCGTCGCCGTCTCGCCCGACGTCGCGACGATCGCCTTCGCGACCGAATCGAGCGGGGCCGTCCTCGTCGACCTCGACTCTAGCGAGGAAACGGGCCGGCTGGACGAAGCTCCGGTGACGGCCGTGACCTACCGACCCGACGGAGTGCATCTGGCGACCGCCGACCGGCAGGGACGGATCATGCTCTGGAACACCTCAGACCAGTCGCCCGACCGCCGCCTCGAAGGTGCGGGGGGCAAAGTCTCGTCGATCGTCTTTTCGCCCGACGGCAACGGCGTCGCCGCCGCCGTCGCCGGGCGTCGCACGATTCCGGTCTGGGAGTTGAAGGGGATGGAAGACACACCCGGAGAGATGTCCGGCGAGCCGACGGAGTCCTTCGGCAGAACGCCGCGAAACCCGCTGTCGGTCCAAAGTCGACCGTCGGGCCGCAGCCACGCCGGGCCGCGCCGTTCACATTCCGAATAGGCCTCCGACGTCACTCCTCAGAAGCGGGCCTCTTCAAGAAGTCCGGCTGCTTCTCCGCCGGGGTAGTGGGTCAGTTTGGTGTGAGAAGCCCGGCTTCTTCAAAGAAGCCGGGCTTCTTTGGGCGAAACTGACCCACTACCTCCGCCGGCGGACGTTTGACGCGATCCACAACTCCCGGTAGCATACCCGCTTCCGGTCGGTCCACGCCGAAAGTCTGTCCCGAATGCGATGCGTCGCCGGGCCAACCGGTGTTTTGCGGCAACATCGCCTCAATCTCAGTTGTGGTCCGTCTCACGGCGAAGGCACAAGGTTCCGCCGGCGGTAGCGAGGTTGGTCGATCGGAAGATCGTCCGGTTCGATACGGCTGTTTCGCGGTACCCGGCCGGTGCGGACCGGAAGGAGTAACATCGTGCCTGAATCCGCGACCGCTGCCCCCCCGTCGGATGCGTCTGCCTTGCCGGAGAAGCCTGTCTTCTCGGCCCAGAGCCTGCTGGAAGCGGGCGTCCATTTCGGACACCGCACCAGCAGTTGGAACCCGAAGATGCGGCCGTACATTTTCGGCCGGCGGAACCAGATTCACATCATCGACATCAAAGAGACCGTTCGCGGTCTGCTGCGGGCGAAGCAGTTCCTGGGCCGCGTCGTCGGCCGCGGCGGGATCGTCCTGTTCGTCGGCACGAAGCGTCAGGCCGCCGAGCCGGTTCGCGAAGCGGCCGAAGCGTGCGGCATGCCCTACGTCACCGAGCGGTGGTTGGGCGGCACGCTGACGAATTTCCGCACGATCCGCAGCCGGCTCCAGCGTCTCGAAGAGCTGGAAAGCCTCGAAACGACCGGCGCGCTGGCGACCTACTCGAAGAAGCAGCAGTCGCGCCTGATGCGGGAATACAAGAAGGTCCACCGCAACCTGAACGGTCTGCGGACGCTGACCCGGCTGCCCGACGTGCTGGTGATCATCGATCCGAAGAAGGAGCACAACGCCGTCAACGAGGCGAAGATTCTCGGCATCCGCACGGTGGCGCTCATCGACACCGACAGCGACCCCGATCTCGTCTCTCTGCCGATTCCCGGCAACGACGACAGCATCCGCAGCATCCGGCTCATGTCGACGTTCCTTTCCGACGCGATCGCGGCCGGCAAGTCGGGCCTGCCGCAGCAGGAATCGGCCAAGGCGGAATCCGACGAACACAAGGCGATCCCGTCGATCGGATGACGTGTCTGGTTCCGTTGTGGCGGGCGACGGCGAGCCGGGGGCGTCAGCCTCCGGAGTGCGCCGGAACAGCGACCGGCGCCCGCCCCGCCACTCTATTGCTACTTCCGCAAGCTTGAGGAGCTATTCATGGCCGAGATCACTGCGGCCGCCGTCCGGGCGCTTCGCGACCGGACCGGCTTGCCGATGATGGACTGCAAGAAGGCGCTGACCGAGGCCGCCGGCGACGAGAGCCAGGCGATCGCCTGGCTCAAGG
>JBAQZJ010000635.1:0-9430 GCA_049790855.1 Planctomycetaceae bacterium
CCGGCGGCGGCGACGGGACAGTGAACGCGGTCGTGCGCGGCGTGCTCGACCTTCAGGCTTGCGGGCCGTCCTGTCGGACGGCGCTCGGCGTCGTTCCGTTCGGCACGGCCAACGACTTCGCCACGGCCTGCGGGCTGGACCTGGACGAGCCGGAGCAGATCCTGGAACTGCTCGCCCACGGTGAACCGCGCCCGGTCGACATCGGACGCATGAACGGGGTTCCATTCCTGAACGTCGCCAGCGGCGGCTACGCGGCCGAAGTGACGACCGAAACCGATCCCGATCTCAAGAAACTGTTCGGCGGACTGGCCTACTGGCTGACGGGGCTGTCGAGCCTCGGGCGGATCGAGCCTCGCACCATCCACGTGACCGCCGGTGATTTCGACTGGAAAGGCCGTGTCTATGCCGTCGCCGTCTGCAACGGCCGGCAGGCCGGCGGCGGACTGCGTCTCGCGCCGCAGGCGCTGCTCGACGACGGAATGCTCGACCTGGCGATCGTTCCCGATGTACCATGGACCGAGTTTTTGACGCTCTACGGCGACCTCCAGAGGCGCGAAGAAGAGGAGCCTGAGCACCTGATCCATTGCCGCGCGGCAAAGATCGTCATCGACGCCCCCGAGGGCTTGCAGGTCAACCTCGACGGAGAACCGCATCGTGGCAATCGCTTTGAGTTCGACGTCGAGCCGCAACGGCTGTGTTGCCTCTTGCCGCACAATTGCCCGCCGCTGACCCGGCGACCCGGCGGATATGTCGGGTCGCCGGCATGAACCGGCCGGCGACCCTCGACGTTTGCCTCGAGGCGGTCTGACGGTCGATTGTCGGCCGCCCTTTCGGAAACCCTACGGAATACGCTCGTGTCACTGACGGAACTCATCGCCTGGATCAAGGAGCACGACGTCCTGCTTTGGTGGGTCATGGCGGGGTCGGCTGCGCTCACCGTCGGCACGATCCTCGCCTTGCCTTGGGTCGTCTCCCGCATTCCCGACGACTACTTCGCGACAAAAGAGCGCCAGCCGATCAGCGAGACCAGCCAGCACCCCGTGCTGCGCTGGACGTTTCGCGTCGGCCGGAACCTGCTGGGCGTGATCCTGCTGTTGCTCGGCCTGATCATGCTCGTCGGCCCCGGACAAGGCCTGATCGCGGTTCTCGCGGGGCTGCTGCTGACCGAGTTTCCCGGCAAGCGCCGGCTCGAAATGTGGGTCATTCGCCGGCCGGGTCTGCTCAAGGGCATCAACTGGCTTCGAGTCCGCCGCGGCCGCCCGCCGCTGGTCGTATGGTCGCCCGAGAAAAAACGCCTCCCCGGACCACAACCGGAACCCCGCGAACGCGCCCCCCTGCGACACTGACGTCGGTCAGGCAGGTGAGTTGCGCGACACGTGCATCTCAGGGGCATCACTGTCACGGGCGTGCCGTCGTCATCGGCGCCGGTCGCGGGGGTACTTCACCAGGCATCCGATCGGCGGCGTCTCGTTGATTGCGGGAGCTTCGTTGGCGAGCGCGGCGCGGACGGCCTCTTCGACGTAGCGTTTCGTCACGGCCTTACCGTCGGGATCGTCATCGAGCGCACCGAGATAGACGACCTTCCGCTCGGCGTCGAGAACGACGAACTCGGGCGTTCGCAACGCTCCGTAAGCCTTGCCGACCCCGGCATCGTCCTTCAGATACGCAAAGCCGAAGCCCGCCTCTTTCGCACGGGCCTGCATCGCGTCGAGCGAATCGCGGTCGCCCCGATTGCAATTAATGGCGACCAGTCGGACGGGATCGTCGGCGAAGGTCTTTGCCAAAGCGACCAGCCGCTTCTCGGCGTCGACCGCGTACGGGCAGGTGTTGCACGTGAAGGCGAGCACGACGACCTTCGCTTCTTTCAGGTCGTCGAAGGCGAGCGGCTTGTCGTCGACACCCGGCAGAGCCTCCCACGCCGGCCCGACGTCTCCGACCGAAAGCGTCGGATTGTATTTCCCGGCGACCGCCGGCAGCGCGAGGGCCAGCAGGATCGGAAGTGCGAGCAAGCGAAGCATGGCGAGCCTTGAAGTGCGAGTGCGATTCTGCGACCGAGCCTACCAGATTGCCGGCGTGGCCTCCTCTGCGATCGTTGTTCGTCGCCGCGGTCGAGAATCGCCGGCGCTCCGACGATTGAGCGATGTCCGACCGGCGCCTAGAATCCCCAAGTTCGACTCCTCATGTGAGAATCGTTCACTCGTTTCTGCAAAGCGGCCTTCATGCGGTTTCGCGGTCGTCATCAGCCGTCGCCGTTTTCGACGCGCAGCACCCGGTCGCGGTTGTTCCGGCTCGGGCTGGGACTGGTGCTCGTCTTCGCCGCGATCAAGCTGGCCGCCGACCCCGCGACATGGGTCTGGCTGTTTCCTGGCGAGGCCGATCGCACAACGGCGGCCCCGACGCTCGCCGACGTCGCTTACGATGTCCGGTTGGACGGCGACGACGGCCTGAAGCCCGACGAATTCCGTTCGGAAGGGTCCGGCGCGAATGCAGGGAACGCTCCGCCGACCGAAGGCACGCCGGAGAACGACGACGAGTTCATCGACCCGGTCCTGCTGAGCGGCGTCGACGACAACACGCTCGGACTGAGAGGCCCCGAGCACGAGGTCTACTTCACGCTGCTGGCTCGCTTACGCGATGCGAAATCGTTGCCGGCCGCCGATCCGGCGGCGATCTTTCCGGTCGTCATGACCGAACCCGACCACTATCGCGGCAAGCCGGTCGCGATCGAAGGCCTGGCCCGACGGATCATCGAGATTCCCGCCGGCGAGAACGACGCCGGCTTCGAGACGCTCTACGAGTTGTGGGTCTTCACGCCGGAATCGGGCAACAACCCGTGGCGGGTCGTCGCGACGGAACTGCCGTCGTCGTTGCCGCAGCGGGGCGTCATCGAAGCCGGCGTGCCGGTTCGTCTGACGGGCCTCTTCTTCAAGCGGCAGGGCTACGAGACGAGGGGTCACGCCCTGCACATCGCACCGTTGTTGTTGGCGAAGTCGGTCGAGCGGTTCTCGCGACCCACCGCGCGGGTCGCCGACTTCGATCCGCGTCCCTGGGTCATCGGCACGCTGGCGGTTTGCGTCGTCGTGTTCGGGCTGCTGTTCTGGCGGTTCTACCGGGAAGATCGCGCCTTCGAACGCGAGACGCTCAATCGCTTCACCTCGGCGACCGACGACGCCGTTGCGACGATCCCGCCGGCCGACGCGATCGAGCCTGAAGAGTTCTTCCGACAGCTCGAAGAAGAGGCGCGGTCCTCAAAGCCGCAATCGTCTTCAGAGCCGCGACCGTCAGGGAGCGGTTGACGGCGCGGGGACGTCGAGAAACGCTCCCTGACGGTCGCGGCTCTGATCGAGCGCCTCGATCGAACAAGGCGAAAAATGTCCGTGACCGAAATCGAACCCGCGAAACACGCCGAACGATTCACCGATGACGAACTTACCGCGTTCCGGCGGGACGGCTGGTGCGTGCTCCGGCAGTTCGTCGAGCCGGCGTTGCGCGAGCGGATGCTCGCAGCCACGCTCGACGGCCTCGCACGAAACTTGCCGCCGATCGAATACGAAGGCGAGCTGAGCTATCCCGGCGCGCCGTCGTCGCTCGATGCGACAGGCGGTCGGACGGCGCGACGGCTCAAGGCGGCCCACAGTCGCGGCATCGTGTTCACCGAATGGGTCTGCCGGCCGGAACTGCTGGAGCGTTTAAGGCAACTGCTGGGAGGTCCGGTCGTGATGCCGCTCGCGCATCACAACTGCATCATGACCAAGCAGCCGCGGTTCAGCAGCGACACGGGCTGGCATCAGGACATCCGCTACTGGTCGTTCACGCGGCCCGATCTCATCAACACCTGGCTGGCGCTCGGTCCGGAACGTCGCGAGAACGGCTGCCTCCGCGTCATTCCCGGCAGTCAGGCGATGACGCTCGAACGCCGACGGTTCGACAATCAACTCTTCTTTCGGACCGACCTCGACGAGAACACCCCGCTGCTCGACACGGCGATCGACGTCGAACTCGACGCCGGCGACGTGTTGTTCTTCCACGCCCGCACGCTGCACGCCGCGACACGCAACTTCAGCGACCGCGCGAAGCTCTCGGCGGTGTTCACGTTCCGCCCACTCGACAACCCGCCGAACCCCGGCAGCCGCAGCGCGGCACTGCCGGAGTTGTTGCTGGGTTGACGCCGTCGAGATCAGCGACCATCAGAGCCGCGACCGTCAGGGAGCGATTTTCGGTACCCCCACGTCGATGAACGCTCTCTGACGGTCGCGGCTCTGTGGCCTGTTGCATTCAATCATCCGCATCCCCCGCAACCGCCACAGCCTCCGCCGCAACCGCCGCCTCCGCCGCAGCCGCTGGTGCCGCAGCCGCTGGCCGACGCGCCTTCCCAATGTTGTCGCATGTCATGAAACACCGACAGTTCAGATCCGGCGAGATAGACCGAGCCGAACAGGCCGACGAGCATGGCCGCTTCAAGCGGCGACATGGCGTCGATTCGTCCCGCAGTCAGCAGGCGATGTTCCTTTTTGAGGGCGTCGGTGACGGCCTGCCCGCGATTGGTTAATCGGCCCCGCATCAGGAACAGGCCGGCGGCGATGAACGAGGCGATCGTCAGGAACACGAGGAACACGACCGGCTTGTCGCGGCTGAGTCCCACCACGATCTTGCCCGCGCCCAGCATTGCCACCCCGAACATCAACAACGCCGGCAGCCAGCGTTTCGTGAACGGTTCGTCGGGATGCGGCGTGACGAGACCGTCCGCCCGCAATCGCTCGCGGACTTCGGCGACGTGGGGTTTGATCGTCTGGACGGCGTTCTTCAATTCGCTGGCCGACAGTGTTCCCGTCTGCGGCACGGTGTTGAAGAACACTTTTTCGACAGACGGTGCGTCGGCGGGCAACGGCTCTCCCCGCGACAACTCGCCGCGTTCCAGAAACAGGTTCCCGCGACGGACGAGCGTCGTGAGCACCGCCTGAATCATTCCCGGCGTGCCGTTCGCCAAGTATGCGGCCTCATAAGGATCGGTCACCTCGCGCAGCGATCGCTCGTCGGAACCGTCGGACGCCAGGAACCGTAACAGCAATCCCGTCACCAGCGCCGCGATCGCAATCACGGCGAAGAATGCGAGGAAGGTCGGCCCGTCGAAGTCGAACGGATTCCAGGCCGCCGCGACCGGCAGGACGACCGCCGCGGCAACCAGCGACCGTGACGATCGCGGCAGACGCGGCTTCGGAACAAGCCAGTACCGCGACGTGTCGACCCAGCGATCGGCCGCCGCCGTGAACTCCATCTGCGGCCAGACGTCTCGCGGCGGCGCTTCGCCGAAATGCTTCTCGTAGCTGGCGAGCGTCTCGGCGTATTGCCGTTCGTGCTTCGCCGCTTCGTCCGAACCGCCACGGGTCGGCTCGTGATGCAGCGGCGTGCCCAGCGTCTCGCGGCAGAATCGGTGCCAGTACGATCGCGTATAGGTCAGGTGCAAGTGCCACGCCTGATCGACCGCCTCCGACGGTGTGACGCGATGTCCTGCCGCAACGGCGAGATAAGCGAATCGCTTGTACTCGCGCAGCACTCGCTCGGCATGCGCGAGCGTCCAGCCGTTCTCGCGGGCCAGCCGTCGGGCGAACGACAGGGCGGGAGTGCCTTCGTCGAACGCAAAGTCCTCGATCTTGTTTCGCAGCGTCGATCCGACGGATTCGTGGCTCATAGATGGTCCTCGAACGAGGAGAGAAAGGACCGAGCGGACCACCCTTCAGTCTGCCGGTCCGACACCGCAAGGGGAAGTGTTGTGTCGTGATGTTCTACCGGAACGAACGCGGGGACGATTGCCGTGGATCAGCCGCGAAGGGTCGCGGATGATGAAGAATTGGTGAAGAATCAGGGCCGCGACCGTCACAGCCGCGACCGTTAGGGAGCGCCACTCGGCGAACCCCTGCCGCCAAACGCTCCCTGACGGTCGCGGCTCTGAGGGATCGTCGCCTTTCGCTCCGCGAAAGGCGACATTAGGCGCCCTCCCACACGGCGGCGAGACGGGCGGCGGCAGGTTCGACGCAGAAGAGTGTCGTGACCCGTCGCCGTGCCGCAGCGGCGAGACGCGATCGCAGGTTCGCGTCGTCGATCAGCATCGCCATCGCCTGCGAGAGCATCACCGCGTCGTTCGGCGGAACCAGCAGTGCCGAGACGCCGTGTTCGAGCATCTCGGGCGTCCCGCCGACGTTCGTCGCCACGATCGGCAGACCGCTCGCCGCGGCTTCCAGCAGGACGCGGCCGAACGGCTCCTGACGGGCCGGATGCACGAGCAGGTCGGCGGCGTTCATCAAGGCCGGCATGTCGTCACGATAGCCGACGAAGTACGCGCGTCCCGGCATCGCCGCGGCGAGTCGGTCTCGCACCGACTGTTCATAAGCGACCGTCTCAGGCTTTTCCGAATACCGCTCGCCGGCGAAGACGATGTGCAGCGATGGAAACGTTGACGCCAGCGTCGCCGCCGCTTCGGCGAGCACGTCCCAACCCTTTCGCAACCCGACCTGGCCGACCGTCAACGCGACAAAAGCGTTCGAGGGAAGGTTCCATTCTGCGCGGATTCGCGCGCACGGTTCTCGCGGCTGAAAGTGTTCGAGATCGACGCCGTTGTGAACGACGATCGTCTTCGACGCCTCAACGCCCTGCGCGACGTGAAATTGCCGCGTCGCGTCGGAGACGGCGATCAACCGGGCGTTCCGGTTGAGGTCGTTCACCGCGGCTCGCGACAGTCCGATGATGTCGCGAAGATGAGCCGTGCAGGGGATGTCGAGATGCGCAGCCGCGGCCCCGGTCAGGCGTCCCATCGCGAGGCTGTTCGCGTGGAGCAGGTCAGCGTGAAGCGAGCGGACGGCGTCGAGGGTCTGCGAAACCGCAAGCGGGCGCGGCAGACGTTGTCCCGAGGGAGCGAACAACGGCGACGGATGCCGTTCGATTTCCGCCTTGCGTAACGCGTCGGCAAGCGGACCGTGCTCGGGGGCCAGCGCCACGAAGTCGAACCGGGGCCGCAAATGTTCGATGAGCGCCAGCAGCGAACGCTCGCCGCCAAGCAGCGTCGGATACTCGAACAGCACGGCGATGCGTGGCATGTCGATGGCGACTCGGTTAGCCGTCGGGCTGGCCCGACGCGATCGTCGGCCGAGACCGACGGCTAATACCGCGCGAGGTCGCCGCCGGAGGCATTCAGTTCGAGGGCTTTGACGATTTCCTGGGCGCGACTGACCATCATGCGCAGTTCGCTGGCGACAGCGAGGAACTGCCAGCCTTCGGCGATGCGGCGTTTCACGTCGTCGACCGACTGCGTATGCAGACCGACGGGCGTGCCGGTCTTCTTGCCGGCCTGCAGGATGCGTTGCAGCATCGTTTCGTGAGCCTCCGCCGTCGGGTCGGTGCCGTCAGCGGTTCGCATTTGGGCACGCAGGTCGTTCGGTCCGACGAAAATCGCATCGACACCCGGCAGGCTGTAGATCGCCTCGGCGTTTTCGACGCCGCGTGGCGATTCCGTTTGAAGAATGACGAGAATCTCGTCGTTCGCCTTCGCGTAGTAATCGCCCGCCGTCGCGCCGAAGTTGAGAGCGTGCATCGACCCGCCGACGCTGCGGTTTCCCGCAGGGGGGTATTTCGCGGCGGCGATCGCTTCGCGGGCTTGCTCGACCGTATCGACCATCGGCACGACGATGCCCATCGCCCCGGCGTCGAGGACGCGCTTGATGAGCGAATGCTCGCCGCGCGGAACCCGCACAAGCGGCACGCAGCCGGCATCGGCGATCGCTCCGAAGATCGTTCCCGCATCCGACCAATCGATGGGGCTGTGCTCCAGGTCGAGCGTCAGCCACGGAAAGCCGACGCGGGCCATCAGCCGGGCCGAAAAGACGTTATCGAAGCTCAGCCAGGTGCCGACTTGCGGCCGGCCGGCGGCCAGTGCCGCTTTGACGGGATTGGGTTTCACGGGAGGGTGTGTCTGGTGTCTGGTGTCTGGTGTCTGGTGATAACAATGGCCCTGCGTGGGTCGTTCTGCAAGGTCGACGGGACAGCGTGGGGCAGAGCCGTTACAATTCACCCCCCCCCGACAGCAGTCCCCCGACGCCTTCCGCCTGATGTCCGAATTCACGACCGTCGCCAAGGTCGGCGACATTCCCGACGGCGAAGGCCGCGCGTACGAGGTCAACGGCGCGATCGTCGCGGTGTTTCACGTCGCGGGCGAATATTCCGCGATCGACGACTGCTGCCCGCATCAGGGCGGACCGCTCTCGGAAGGCGAGGTCGAAGGCGAAGCGGTCCTGTGTCCGTGGCACGCCTGGCGGTTCAGCATCAAGGACGGCCGCTGGCTCGACAACCCGACGAGCAAGCTCAAAGTCGAAACCTACGAAGTGCGCGTCGTTGGCAACGAGATCCAGGTCTGCGTGCCTGATTGAAGGACGACTGTCAGCCGTCGGGCTTGCCCGACGCGAGCGTCGGCCGAGGCCGACGGCTAACGATTGGTTGTGACGTCGCGCAGGAACGTTGTGACGGCCGAGTCAAATGCACCGCGGGCTGCATCGATCACGTCGTTGTGGCCGGCGCCGCTCAGCAGGACGAATCGCTTGTCGACGCCGCTGGCCGATTGCCGCGGAGCCGCGTCGAACAGCTTTTGCCCCAACGCCAGCGGCACGATCTCGTCGGCGTCGCCGTGCAGGCTCAGAATCGGGCAGGTGACGTTGCCGATGCAACTTTTCGAGTCGTAACGATCGAGTAGCGCCAGGCGAATCGGCAGCCACGGATAATGGTGCGACGCCGCGTCGGTCATCGAGCTGAACGTGCTGCGCAGAATCAGTCCGCCCGGCGGCGTTCCCGCTTCGCATTGTGCCGCGGCGAGTTCCACCGCGACACCGCCGCCGAGCGATTCGCCGAATAGAACGATTCGTTCGGGCGGAACGTCGAGTTCCTTCGTTGCGTAGTCCCACATCGCGCGGGCGTCGAGGGTCAGTCCCTGTTCGCTGGGTTCGCCGGCGTTCTCGCCGTAGCCGCGGTAGTCGAACAGCAGCACCGACGCGCCGCAACCGGTCAGCAGGTCGAGATCGTCGAGCCGATGAACGCGATGCCCACCGTTGCCGTGAAGGTACAAAACGACGGGCCGTAAGGCCGGTTCACCCGCGATCGGCGTCGGACGAGCGTACCAGCCGTGGAGCGTCAGACCGTCGGCCGTCGCCGTTTCGACATCGTCGAGCCTGATGCCCGACATCGCATAGTCGGCCGCCGGGAGGGGCTCCGACTGCAGCGCCGGATAGAGCAGCGAGCGCTGAAAGCCGATGAACATCCCGGCGACGAAGACGTACGGAATGACGACGAGTGCGGACAACCGCAGGGTCGTCCGTCGCCAGGGATGTCGGAAAGATTCGGAGGGCGCGGTCACACAGGCAGGATAACCGATCAGAGCCGCGACCGTCAG
>JBAQZJ010000636.1:0-9039 GCA_049790855.1 Planctomycetaceae bacterium
GTGACGCGACGACCGCAGCGATCGTCGCCAGGGCCACGAACGGGTAGAGCGCCCAGCCGGGGGCCATATTGAACAGCGGATGCACGGCCGCGGCCGGATTCTTGATCAGCAGCGCGGCCTGACCGAAGTAGTTCAACAGCAAGGCCGGGAACACGACCGCAAACCAGGCGACGCGGATCGGCCGAATGCCGAAGTGACCGATGTCGGCATAAAGCGCTTCGCCCCCGGTGACGACGAGAAACACTGAGCCGAGCACAACGAACGCCTGCCAGCCGTTTTGCTGGAAGAAATCGACGCCGTACCGCGGATCGATGGCGGCGAATACGGCAGGATCCTGCCAGAGATGCCAGGCTCCCAGCAAGGCTAGGACGGCAAACCAGAGCAACATGACCGGGCCGAAGACGGCTCCAATGCCGGCAGTGCCCTTGCGCTGGAAGTAGAACAACGTGATGAGGATCGCGATCGCGATCGTATCGATGTAGGGCGAAAGAACGGGCGTGGCGATGCTCAGGCCTTCAACCGCACTCAGCACCGTGATGGACGGCGTGATCATGCCGTCCGCGTACAGCAGCGACGCGCCGAACAGCCCCAGGACGAGGATCAGCCACTTCCGATTCTCGGCGGCCGCCTTGATGGGCGTCACCAGGGCCGCCAGAGACAGAATGCCGCCCTCGCCGCGGTTGTCTGCCCGCAAGATGAACACGAGGTACTTCAGCGAGACGACGATCGCCAGGGCCCAGAAGATCAGTGACAGCACCCCGAGCACGCTCGACCGATTCACGGCGACCGCATGGGGTCCGTGGAAGCACTCCCGCATCGCATAGAGCGGGCTGGTGCCGATATCGCCATAGACGACGCCGACCGCTCCTGCGGCCAGCGTGAGCAGCGCCTTGCCTGTCGGCTGTGGAGCATGACTTGGTTCGGCAGGCGGCGCCTGCCCCGGCGGCACGATGTCCGCCGGCACAGGACGCGCTGGAACGGGGCCACTCAGCGAACGTTCGCTATGCATGGCTTCGATCGGAGCACTGCCGGCGGGAGACGTACCGCATTGATGATCATTGACCTCAGCGGACCTGCAGGAGGCATTTCGCCTACGCTGCGAACGCGCTCACGGCCGACCGCCGGGCCGCGACATTCTTGGAACTTTCTGTGCGGATTGCGAGCGTCGCGAAACCTTGATTCGGGCGCGGCCGCTGACGAATTTGGAACACTTCACCGTTTTTTCACATTCGGGTGTCGCATTCAAAAAGCGCGATGCGTACTGTTGGGGAAAACCCCAGCCCTGCTCAGTGTTTTGTAGTGGGCTTCCAATGCGGTCCTGACGCCGTCGGCCTCTTGGGTGCTGACGCGGACCGTGATCTTCCCTCACTGGCGAACTGCCCGACGACCGTCATGTCCGGATTTCAATTCGATCTGCGTTGCCTCCTGTTGTTGGTCTGCTGTGCGTCGGCCTGCGGCGCCTCTCTGCTGGCGGGACATTACGGCGTTTCCGGTGGATTCGCCATCGCTCTGGGCGTGCTGGTCTTCGTCGCTGCAGTCCGGGAAGCACAACGCGAGGTATCGCCCGAACCAGGTTCCGGGACACCTGATTCCTCCAGACCTGGAGCCACCGGCTTGTCCGCCATTCTGACGCGGATCGACTTTGACGGCCAGCAGCCGATGAACAGGCGCCCGTTTGATCGCTAAACGACGCACAGTCGGTAGGGAAAACCCCAGTTCCCCTCATCACGTGTACTGAGATGGAGCAGCGGGGAACGTGCGGCCGAGCTATGGTGATTTCTGACGCCTTGTCTGTTGCGGCATCGGGCGATTGAACCGGGAGATAGGTGTGAGTTTACTTCGACCGCTGCTGCTCGCCACGTTGCTGCTTGCCGTGTCCGCCACTCCCGCGAAATCCGACGTCGTCGATTACCTGGACCCGCCTGCCGCGACGAAGCCGGATCCTGATTCAGCACGCGAAGTCGCCGTTGCCATTCACGAACCGAGGCCGACCCGGCTTGGGGAGCCGTCAACGACGGTCCTGTTGCTGGTCGTCGCCGCGGTGGTCTACGTGGGCAAGTTGGCGCGAGATCGATTTCGCGACATCAAAGACGAACTGCGGGAGGTCGTGGAAGACCGCTGAACCGTCATCCAGCAGACGGGGGCACGGGGCCGCTTCCATCGAATACGCGGAATTCACGAACGACTTCTGCGCACGTCGAGAAACTGAGGCTTTCTGTCGCGCGCCCGCACAGTCGTTTGGCGACCGAAGGAATGTCCCGGCTACCGCAGACACGGGGCAGCGGGCTTCCGACGCGGTCCGCCCGCTGGTAGAGACAACCGAGGTGGGCTTCGTTCGCTCTGGTCGAAACGGGCCGACGAGCGGGTCGCGTCCTTTTTCTGGTGCCTGGCGATCTGCGTGTCAGTGAGGCAGTCCCCGCCGCCGTGTTCCATACAGGCGATCGCCGGAACGGGTGACGCCGATGTAGGGTGAGGGCAAGGGAAGAGGCGGTGGCAAAAGGCCGGGTTCGAAAAACCCGGTCAACGCAATGCGAAACTCGATCATGATCTCGCATCGAGCACCTTGAGTTCATCGACTGCGTCGATGAGATAGCCCTCAAAGAGGCTGACTCCGAGGCCGGGATTGACGGCAACGTCGGGGACAAGACGGTGCATCGACGCGTGTGGAATTTCGATCGTCATGGATCGCGCATTCCCCTCCGACGAACGGCTCAGCCGAATTTCGGCACCGCAGTCGGCCAACCACCCCATTGCGTCGTCGAGGTTCATCGCGTTATCCCCGGGATTGAAGCGACCCACACATGCAGCCTATTCGCCGCGAACGGCAACGGATAGACCCAGCCTGTCATGCCGATCGGCTTCCATCGCCTCGTCCGCAAAATGAAGGCGGGGCGCCGCTGGACTGCCGGTGAGCAATTCGCAGTCGCACGGGCTAGAAGTCATGGGGATGCGGAGCTGCTGTTGCAGAGGTCGGCCAAGTTGACCCGCCGGCAACCTCCAGTAGTTTCCCGTGCGCAATGCGACTCAGCAGCGATTTCCCCCTGTGGCGTCCTTATGCGATCCTTGCCAGCAACGCTGTGAATAACAGAACGATCAAGCTCCAAGGGGCGAGGCCGGCGACCCATTGCCACGGTCGCAGCTGCGGCCACGTGATGAGCACCGCTAAGGCAGCGAACGCGGCAGCGAGGACGCCGACGCCGAGCCCGAGGCCGAAAGCACCCCACGTCATCGTGTTGATCAGTTCTTCCCGCGCGGTGAGCGGCTTTGGATCAGCAATGAACCATGGTCCGGAACCGGACCTCGTGATTAAATTGCCGTACCTGTCCGCCAGTTCGACAAGCATTGCACCGAAGAATCCATAGACCGAGCACCACACCAGCCTGCGTACCCGCCGCCACGCTCGGCGTTGCCGATCCGCAACTTGTCTCTCGTACTGTTCGGCCGGGGTATCAATGGGGCGTTGCGACATGTCCGATGCCAGCTGTCGACCGCTGCTTTGGTCCAGTTAGGAATTCTGCATCAGTTCCACGACGGCAACTCTTCCGACCGGTGTACTCTGCTCTGCCTCGTTCAGAGCCTTTTTGATTGAGCATGGAGCGCGACGGCCACGCCCACGAAGCTGGCTCCTACAAGGAACGAAATGATGCTCACCGACCAGAGATTGAACACTGTGTTGATTTCCGCATGCGTCGGGCGGTACGGGTCGTAAACGACTTCGACGAGATCATGAACCCGGTAGGGGCTGCGGTTCGACCGCTGCCGACTCTCAAACTCGGCTCGCTGACCTTCAGCGGTCTCGAACACGATGCGCGGTCGAAGGCTGAAATCTCCTTCCGCGTCCTGCTCGTCAACGATCGCGATGACGCTGCCCTGCGCGATGGATGAACCGTGAAGGAATCGCGCCGTTGAGATTCCCGAAGACGCCGAGACGATTAGCAGCCCGACACCGACGACGAGGAAGAGTCGCCCAGCGGCCCGTTGCATCTTCGTTGCCGGATTATCGCTGCGGACTTCGGACATCGTCGTACTCCTGCGAGCGGACCGTGTGGCGTCGGCACCGTCTGCGGCGGCCGAGTGTGTCGGCATTCCAGTTAACGCGCGACGTTTGCAGTTGACGTGCGACGGCAGCAACGGGTCAGCCTGGTCCGCTGGCAACTTCCAGTAATTTCCCGAGCGCATTGCGGGGCATCGGCGATATTCTCATTCTCCATCATCTCTCTGTTGGGCCGTTCTGGCAAAAGCGTTTCGCTCGCTCTCGAGTGACGCTGTCTCTCCATCCCGGAAGTTGTCATGTCGTCCGCTCGCGGACCGCCAGGGAGGGCGGAAGACCGTCTGCTCTCCAACGTGCGCGGCATCCGTGCAGCGGGGCCGTCCTGCAATGGTACTGCTGTGCGCTGTTGCCCTATGTTTGGATTTGAGCGGCCGCGCAAAACTATTTCTTAATACAGGGTTCCTCAGGCGGCGGCGGATCGCTGTTCCCCTCCGCTGGCACAACACGCGTAACAGGAGATGGCGATGGATTCGACTGAAAAGGTCCCGCGCTTCGAGATCGAGAAGTTGGAAGACCGGATTGCGCCGGCAATCGTTCTGGTCAACCCCGGAGGCAACACGCCGCAGGGCAGCGGAGCGAACAATGGGGTCGCCATCGAGGCCCAGAACCCGGCCGGCCATGCGCCACCAGGACACAACCCGTAAACCCGGCGCGGAGCGTGCCGCTTCACAGTCACCCGAGCCAGTTTGACCACTTCCCCCTTTCCTCTCACAGGACATTCCGATGGGTGCAACCGAACCCGACAACAGCGCTGCGAGCCAGAGCCGATTCCAAATCGAGCCGCTCGAAGAGCGCATCGCTCCGTCGAGTGCCAACTTCCCGCCCGGCCAGTTCCCCTCGGGAAACCCGGCGCATGCTCCCGGCGACAGCAACCCCAATGAGGTTCCCAGCAACACGCCCGGCCACTCTAAGTAACGCCGGCGAATGCTGCGCTGGCCTCCCGGCCTGTTGGGGAGAACCGGAGAACCGGGAGTAGGACGCGCGAGGCGGACTGGCAATCTTGCTGCGGCCGGTCGATTCGACACGCGTCGAGATCTCGCATTGCCGCCGACCGGCGTCCTGCTTCCGGCCCATTCGGCTGTTTGATTTGTTTTTGTTAAATCGTTCCAAACCCACGCGTTCGCGCCGATGGGGGAGTCGCGAGGAAATGGTCGAATCGGCGACGATCGTGCCCGCGCGACGTTCCGATCTGCAGGTCAGCTCGATCGGGAACGACGGGCGCTGCATCGTGAAGGACCGCCGGACCGGCGGATACTTCCAGCTTGGATCCGAAGAAGCGTTCCTCTTCGAAAGGCTCGACGGGAGTCAAACGACAGAGTCGGTCTGCCGGTTGTTTCAGGAGCGATTCGGCGAACCGCTGTCGCTGGAGGATCTCTACGGATTCGTCGCGCTGGCGCGGGACCGCCGGCTGCTGGCATCAGATCCGGCGGTGGACGGCGCTGCCGACCATCAGGACGCCGCAGTTCAGGCGAAGGACACGGCCCATCCGCGGCAGCGTCAAAGTCTACTGTTCTGGCGGCATCGGCTGTTCGATCCCGATCGGCTGATGACCTGGCTGGAGCCGAAGGTGCGGTTCTGCTGGACGAGATCGTTCCTGCTCGTGGCAGGCATCTCGATCGCGGCTGCGAGTGTCGTGACCTGGACGAACGGCGCAGCGTTAGTCAGCCATTTTGCGGCGGCCTTCCGCTGGGAAACGCTGCTGCTGGCGTGGGTCACGTTGTTCGCCGTCACCATGGGCCACGAGTTCGCGCACGGCCTGACGTGCAAGCACTATGGCGGCGAGGTCCGCGAGATCGGGTTCATCCTGATCTTCCTGCTGCCGGCGTTTTACTGCAACGTGTCCGACGCGTGGCTGTTCCGCGAAAAGTCGAAACGATTATGGGTGACGTTCGCCGGTGGATTTTTCGACCTGCTGCTCTGGTCGATCGCCGTCCTCTGCTGGCGTGTGCTGCAGCCGGGCACACTGGCGAATCATCTGGCGTGGGTCGTGCTGACGGTGCTCAGCGCCCGTGTCTTCTTTAACTTCAACCCGTTCCTCAAACTCGACGGCTATTACCTGCTCAGTGATTTGCTCGAACTGCCGAACCTGCGGGAACGGTCGACCGGCCGCATGCAAGCCTGGGTCCGGTCGTGGCTCTGGGGGGCGCCGCGGCCCACGCGCATTCCGCGGGGCATCGTGCTGTTCTGGATCGGCCTGGCGACCTGGGTGTTTTCGTTGTCATTTCTGGTGCTGATGCTGACAGGCCTGGGAACCTGGGCGGCGTCGCAGTTCGGTGGAGTGGGAATCACGGCGACGGCCGTGTTGGCAATCGCCACGGTACCCACGATGTTCCGAGGTTTCGCGGCCGGGGAGATTCGTACCATGTTGCGAAGGCGTCCGATTCGATTGTGCCTGTGGGGCGTCATGGCCGTGGGCGTGCCGTCGGGGCTCTACCCGTGGGAAGTCGTGGACCGGCACGGCGGCGCGGTCGAACTGCAGCCGATGACGCGTGTGGAAGTCCGCGCCACAGCCGCCGGCTTCCTGCGCGAGCTATTGCCCGTCGAGGGGCAGGCCGTGACAAAGGGCGATGTCCTTGCGACCCTTGAGATGCCCGACCTGGCGACGCGCATTGCCCAGACGGATGCAGAAATCCGCGAAGCGGATTCAAAGCTGAAGCTGCTGGAAATCGGGCAGCGACCCGAAGAAACTGAACAGCTGCGCCGCCGTGTCGAGCGAGCGCAAATTTGGAAAGAGCTGGCCGACGCTGGCCTCGAACGGGCCAGGAAACTGACCGACGAAGACATGACCCGGCTGTCCCACTGGGTGACGGAGCGGCAGGCGGAGCTGGATCAGGCCGCCGAGGAGCTTCGTCGCAGCGAACAACTGCTCGCTCGCAAGGCGATGACGCCGAGTGAGCATCAGGGTCTCGAAGCGGCATTCCAGATTGCAAAATCCCAGTGGGAGCAGGCCAACGCTGTCCGCCGGTCTCGCCTCATCACGGGTGTTCATGACGCCGAGGAAGAGCTGACCCGACGCGGCGCCGAACTGGCCGAAGCCGAGGCGGAACTGTCGCTGGCCGAAGCCGGAACGCGGCCGGAGGAGATCGCCGCCGCACGAGCCGGTCTCGAAAGCCTGCGCGCGGAGCGGAATTATCTCTATGAACTGAGCAAGCGGCTCGAGATGCACAGCCCCATTACCGGGTTGATCGCGACGCCCAACGCCAGAGAGCGAATCGGTCAATACCTACAGGAGGGTGAGCCGATTTGCGAGGTGATCGACGCGACGCGACTTCGCGCCGAGATCCAGATCGACGAGGAACATGCGACGAAAATCCGGCCGGACCAGTTGGTCGAGGTCAAGTTGCGAGCCGTTCCCGAGGAGACATTCACGGCCCGCGTCCTGCGAATTGCCCCGGTCGCGGAAGCCCCGGCGGAAGGTCTGACCGGGCGGCATGTTCGCGTCGAATGTGAACTCAACAACCCCGACCTGAAGCTCCGCCCCGCGATGACCGGCTACGCCCGGATTTACGGCGAACGGAAGCCGCTGGGCGAACTCGTCTGGGACCGTGCCTCGCGATACGTCCGCACCGAGTTCTGGTGGTAGAGCGTCGGAAAGGGTTCCCACCCGCATTGCTCAAGAAACGGAAGCAGCCCTTGGACAAGGCCGCAGGCTGCTTCCGTCGGGAACGCTACCTACTGGTTCATCGCTCTTCGATTGAGGGGAATGTCGAGAGTGACCAGCGTGTTCGCGACAAGCTCCCCATCGACGAGTTCAACGGACTCGACGAAAAGATCCATAACCTACCACGTCGAGATCGACAACGACTGACCAGCACTGGCCGGCACCGACCGCTCGGCCGGCTCGGTCGAGCGATGGGCGAGGAGCGGCCGTCCGGCCAGCGTCGGGCGGCCGCTGTCATTCCCGCTGTTCTCGACGCCGCGCCGTCGGCCTTCGAGCGCCCGGCCGCCGGATAGCCCCGCAGCCCGCTATGACAACGTCCGCTGCGTCCCGCCAACACGTCGTATGAGGAGTTTGGCATGTGAGGAGTTCGGCGGTGAGACGCTGCACCGACAAACTCCCCGCCACAGGACGGCTTGCCAAAGATCCGAAATGCGAACAGCCCTTAGCAGCAAAGTTGATCACCATTTACGTTTCCGGAAACCCAAAATTGACGAAGTCGCAAGTGCTCGTCCCGATGTAGAGCATGACCCTCCAGCGACTGAAACGCCCCAACGTCCGAAAGCCTTCCTGATCCGCAGCGGCTTGCTCGGGGAATCGTGCCTGTCCGACCATAGCGGCTCTTGCCTTTCCCGCCGGAGCAATTCATGCCGCAGTCGCCCTCCACTTCATCTCGCCGGTCCGCTGGACGCCGACGCCGATTGGCCGGAACGGACCCGGCTGCGAGACAGGATCCAATCGAGGGGCTCCGATTCCGACATGCCCACGGCCGGAGACTCCTTGCCGATTTCCCCGTGGGACCCGTGGCAGGAGAGCCCTGGCCGGAACGACCGCAATACCACACCGCCGGAGCCCTCGCCGAGCGGGCGGCGGCTGACGGGATTACGCTTCCTGAACTCCATTCCCGGCGGCGGTTCGCCTTTCTCTACACGAACCGGGATCTCGCGCGTCTCTGTCGCGATGTGCGACCGCTGTCGTGGTCCGCCGTCCGCTGGTTGCTACGCGTCGACAATCGAGACCAACGGGAGCGGCTCGAGCGTCAGGCGGTCCACAAGGAGTGGACGGCGGCGGACCTTCGCGCTGAACTTCGCCGTCGGCAGCGCCAGCCGCATGCCGGCGGCCGGCCCGCGAAACTGCCGAAGACACTTCCTCAGGGTTTGGTCATGGTCACCGAGGCGCTGACTCGACTTGAGACGCTCCTGGTGTTGACAACGGTTCAAAACGGAAGCGCTCGGGAAGTGTCGCGGCGGTTGAAATTGGAAGCGCACAGCAGTGCGGTCCTGTGAAGAGGCGAGCTTGGGGCGTCAGCCCCAAGCTTGATCCTTGTCAG
>JBAQZJ010000637.1:0-22782 GCA_049790855.1 Planctomycetaceae bacterium
ACGCAGGCGGGAGAGGTTGAAGGTTGAAGGTGGAAGGTTGAGGGTTGAGGGTTGAGGGTTGAGGGTTGAGGGTTGAGGGTTGAGGGTTGAGGGTTGAGGGTTGAGGGTTGAGGGTTGAGGGCGGGAAGGGCTGAAGCCCACCCGCTGCGCCGGGTGGGGCCGATTCACGAACGGGAGCGATGGGGACGGAAACCGGTGATCCACCGCGGGACGCTGAGCGTTCCTCCTCAACAGCCGAGCGTTTTCCGAAAGCCCGCACATGAACCCCGAGCCGACCGCTGTCCGCCCGAAACGCCGCCGCAGGTGGCTGAAATGGCTCGCGGCCCTGTTTCTGCTGGTCGTCGCGTACTTCGGGTTCGTCGCGGCCCGGCTGTTCCTGTTCCAGCCGGAACTGGAGATCGGTCCCGAAACCACCGTCGTCGAAGGACCGCTTCGCCCCGACGGCACGATCGACTTCGTCGCCGCACTTAATGACGAATGGTCGCAAGGCGTGACGCCCGAGAACAACGCTGCGGTCCCGCTGATGCAGGCGTTCGGGCCATCGGTCGTTGCTCCGCCGATTCGCAAAGAGTTCTTCGAGCGGTTGGGAATCGAACCGTCGCCGGAGGAGGGCGATTACCTTGTCACGCTCGACGAGTTTCTCGCCGTGGAAGAAGTCGGGCAGGGGCGACGGGAGAAGCTGCTCCAGATCGTGGGAGATGCCGACGCATTTCAGATGGCGAGCGACTATCCCGAGTTCGAAGCCTGGGTCGAACGAAATGCGGTTCCGCTCGAAGAGATCGTGAAAGCGGGGCGGCGAGATCAATTCTATTCGCCTGTCCTGCCAGTCCCTCCGGCGACGACGTTGAACAGCATCGATCTGGCGTTCATCCAGCGCTGCAGGGCGGCGGCCCGGCTCTTGAACACGGCGTCAATGTTGAGCTTGCAGCGGGGCGATGTCACGGCAGCCTGCCAATACTCCGTGGCAGGCCATCGGTTGGGGCGGCTCGTCGGACGACACCCGACGATGATCGGCTATCTCGTGGGAGCTGCGATCGAAGCGATCGCATCGAAGTGCAGCGAGATGATCCTGCTTTCCGGTCAGCTTACCCCGGAGCTTGCGAAGCAGTTTCGTCGCGACGTCGATGCTCTGCCGCCGGTCGCCGACATCGCCGAGACGGTCGATCGCGGCGAACGTCTGGTCTCGCTCGATGCCGTTCAGAACACCGCCAGGGGAACAGCCGGCACCGCTGTGCCGACGGCCATTCCCGGACGGATACTCAAAGGACTTGACGCCAACGTGATGTTGCGCGACTTCAACCGATTTTATGACGAGATCGTGTCGGCGATGCGGGAAAGCGACTTCCAGGAACGACAGCGACGGCTGGGCGAATCGGGCCAGCTTCAGCAAACGTGGCTCGAATCGAAACCAGGTGTGGTTCGCGCGGCGTGGATGCTGCTGACAGGAAATCGCTCGTTGCTCTCGCAACAGGTCTCGAAGATTCTGATCAGCCTACTGTTTCCGGCCGTCACCCAGGCCCAGGTCGCTGAAGACCGCACCGTCATGCGTTCGCAGCTTCTGACGGTCGCCTGCGCCCTCGCCGAATACCGCGCCGTCGAAGGCGCTTATCCCGAAACGCTCGATGCGCTTCAGCCAAAATACCTCGACGAAATCCCCATCGACTTCTACGCCGACGCACCGCTGAAGTACGAACGCGTGGGCGAGGCGTTTCGGTTGTATTCCATCGGACAGAACGGCCAAGACGACGGCGGTCTCACGTTCGGTGAAGGCGAATCGAACAACTGCGACGACCTCCGCTTCGGCATCTCTCCCGACGAAGCCCCCGCCGTCGAATAGGCGATCCCCGCCCCACGCTTGCGTTTTCGCCGCCCCTCGACCTGCCCCCCGCTCTCGCCGTCCTTCGATGAGTTTCCCATGAAGTCGGGCAAGGCGTTCTCTCGCAGCACGCGACATCTTGACGACGTCGAGGGACGGACCGTACCGTTATGTTGGGGCGGCAGGAGACGCCGCCGGTGATCCAGCACATGCCAGCCGCGATCGGTCGCCCGTGTGATAGAACACACCGGCCGGTCGGCTGAGCGGAGACCTGCATGATCGATCAGGCGTTGCTCGCCGGTTCGGACATCCCCCTTACTCCCGCTTCAGACGAAGCGAACATCTCGACGGTTGCGGTACGACCTCGATTTCTCACCCACGGCGTTCCCAAAGTCTTCGTTCTCGACACGAACGTCATCCTGCACGACCCCGGCTGCATCCGCAGTTTCGAGGAGCACGACGTCGCCCTGCCGATCACCGTTCTCGAAGAACTCGATCGCTTCAAGAAGGGCCACGAAGACATCCACGTTCACGCCCGCGAGTTCCTGCGTGATCTCGATGAGCTGACCGGCGACCTGCTCGGCGAGAACGGCGTGTCGCTGGGCGACGACCGCGGTCGCATTCGCGTGATCCTGGGCGGCAAGCCGAACCGCCGCATCGGCGAGACGTTTCTTTCCGACGGCCCCGACCATCGCATTCTCGACGTCGCGCTGACCCTTCAGGAGCGCGAGACCGATCGCCTCACGATCCTCGTCACCAAAGATACGAACCTGCGAATGAAGGCCAAGGCACTGGGCCTGATCGCGCAGGACTACGAGACCGACAAGGTCGAAAGTCTCGAAAAACTCTACAGCGGCAAGCGGCTCGTCGCCGACATGCCCAGCGACGTCGTCGATCTTTTCTACCAGCACGGCGGTCGCGTCGACGCCGACGCCGTGCCGCAGGTGCCTGACCCCGTCGCGAACGAGAACTTCATTCTTCGCAACGGCTCGAAATCGGCGCTCGCCACGTACGATCCGAAAGAACGGACCTATCACCGCGTCGAGAAGATTCATGCTTACGGCATCACGCCGCGAAACGCCGAACAGTCGTTCGCGCTCAAGGCACTATTGAACGACGACCTCAAGCTGGTGACGCTCCTCGGGAAGGCCGGCAGCGGCAAGACGCTGCTGGCCTTAGCCGCCGCTCTTGAGCGGCGCTCCGACTACCGCCAGATTCTGCTCGCGCGCCCGGTCGTGCCGCTGAGCAACAAGGACATCGGCTACCTGCCGGGCGACATTGCGGCGAAGCTCGACCCGTACATGCAGCCGCTCTACGACAACCTCAACGTGATCCGCCACAACCTCGGTGAGAACAGCGAGGCGGCGAAGCGGATCGCGACGATGCGCGAAAGCAACAAGCTCGAAATCACGCCGCTGGCCTACATTCGCGGCCGCACGCTGCAAAAGGTCTACTTCATCGTCGACGAAGCCCAGAACCTGACGCCCCACGAGGTGAAGACCATCATCAGCCGGGCCGGAGAGGGCACAAAAATCATCCTCACCGGCGACATCCACCAGATCGACCACCCCTACCTCGACAGCCTCTCGAACGGCCTCTCCTACGTCATCAACCGCATGAAGGGCCAACCGCTCTACTCGCATGTCATGCTGGAGAAGGGGGAGCGGAGCGAGTTGGCGGAGCTGGCGAGTGATTTGTTGTAGGGTCGGCTGTGCCGGCCGCGTTGGACGCGATTCTGTCGAACACTCCCCGTGAACCCTGACCGACCGCACCGTCCATGCCCAAACGTGCCATGCTGCGGAAGCAGTTAGTCAAGGCGTGGAGTTGCACGATCAAAGAGAAGTACGATGAAGAGCAACTCATCAATTCTGAGCGCGGGCTGCAGATTTACTTCTGCCATGAGTTGTTGAAGGCATTCGGCGAGTCCGGAAAAGAGCGACGGATCTTCGTCGAACCCTGCGTGAAGTCCGTGGACGGCAGACGCTATCCCGATCTTCTGATCTGCAACGCGCACCGCATCATCGGCGTCGTGGAGATCAAGTACTTGCCGCGCGGGAAACCGAAGTACGATAAGGACTTTGACACGCTGTCCTTCTTCGCGACGCATCCCGGCGGTCTGACCGTTTCAAACGATCGCTATCGCGGTGTCTCAGTCAAGAAGAGAGCATTTCAACTGGCCGACGACGCCGTCTTGTGCTGGG
Source organism: Planctomycetaceae bacterium (assembly GCA_049790855.1). GTDB lineage: Bacteria > Planctomycetota > Planctomycetia > Planctomycetales > Planctomycetaceae > JACCRE01. Next base: position 4,018 of record JBAQZJ010000637.1, read on the forward strand.
CAGGCGTCTATACCGGAGAGCGGTTGAATCTTCGATTGGACGAGCCGCACGGCGATCGTTTCCTCCAACTCGATGCTTTGACGGTCAATGATGGGAAGCCGACGATCTGCCAAGAGTGACATCGCGTGCTTCGTTAAGGCGACCGCTCGCACGTCATAAGCGACCGCACAGCCCTGTTGACCGCTTCGTCCGACGGAAACGTCGCTCGCACGTCCGGTTCCAGCCGCGCGAGGTTCGTGCCGGAGCGATAGCAGTCGAGATATTTCCCGCGGACACCTCCCGTCAGCGCCGAAGGGTCGCGTTCGGAGCGGAGGTCATCCTCATCCGTTTCCGCGCCATCATCCTTCTTCATAGAGCTTGTCTCCCGTCGCGTGACCGGCCGGGCACTTCACCTCCGCGTCGGCGGTCAAGGTTCTGCAATGCCCAACTGGCGGCAGGCTGCCCTGGCGGTGTAATCGTTGACTTCGCGGTGGCGGGGAACCGATGCCTGCCGTCCGTTCGCGGGGTCGACCCAGACCGAGTGCCCGCGACCCTCGCGCAGCGGTCGGCAGCCGTGCCGGCGCAGGTGACGAAGCAGTTCCTCCCGCTTCACGGGGCCACCACGCCGGCCGGCTCCTGCGACACGTCGGTGCTGGCCCGCAGGTGCAGGTAGATCGGCTCCTCCAAGTCCATCTCGGAGTCGCTCACGCTCGGGTCGGGACGCGGCAGGGCCTCGCCGATTTCGAGAAGCGCCTCGGCGACATCGATCAGCGCGATTCCCAGCATTCGGCGGGCGTCGTCCAGATCGGACCCGCAGGTGATCGCGGCCGGGAAATCCAGCACCTGCGCGTGGACACCCCCGCCTACGAACTTATATCCGGCCTTGTATCGCACCATCTTGCCGTCCCTCAGAAACAGTTCACGACACGGTCCAATATACGCTGACGAGCTGTCGCAGCGACCGCGTACGGCGTCACGCGAAAAGGTCGTCCGTCTCAATCCGCCAGCCTGGCACCTCTGGTTCCGCATCGGCGATCTGGCCCCGGCCGAACTCCGTCGGCCGGTCCGGCGACTCGGCGCGGTAGCAGCGAATGATCTCGGAGACCGGATCGACGTCCCACACGACGAGCGTGCCGGCCTCGAAGTAGTCGGCCCGTTTGGTGGCCATCGCGGCGTCGGCGGCCTCGCCGTAATCGCCTTCGCTGCGGACTTCGACGGCGAACGTCGGCGGGCCTTCGAGAAACCGCATGTCGTTCTCGGGGAATGGGCCGAGGAAGTACGAAGCATCGGGCGAGAAGGATTGACGCCCTGAGACGAGCATGTCGACGGCGTACCCGACGTTGTCGTTGTAGGCTTCACCTGCTCCCGATGCTTCCGCGTAGTCATCGAGGCTGCGGAAGATACGAGAGGCGACACGACTTGGTTTGCGGCCCGTCGGCATGAAATGCACGATCCTCCCGGCGATGAGTTCGGCCTTCCCATCGACCTTGAGCAGATCGTCGAGCGTGGCGGCGGCGCGGGTTCCGGACGACATTCCGATTTTCCTGCAAAACAAAGTTCCGTCGGGTCTCGTTCTACGATACCCCGGCGGTCCGGGACGGGAAAGATGGTCTCTCGCCGATCGACCGGCTTGCCGATCAGCACGGAAATGACAACCGCCGTCGTCGTTCGGTACTGTTGACTCGATCGAGTGTCATGGACCGGGGAGCAGAACCGATGCACGTCACCGAAGATCAGCCGCTGGCTTTCAAATTCCATTGGATGGACGAGAAAGGCCGGCAGACCGGGTTTCTGCGGACGAAGGGCCGCTTCGACGGCAAGACGCTGACGCTCGGCGACGCCGAGATCCCGGCGGGGGTGATTCTCGACGTCTCGGTTCGCGACGAGCGAATGGCCGTGTCGGTTCCGATGGCCAATGGCCAAATCACCGGCATGGGCCTGATTCTGCCGTCGAAGAAGACGACCGAGAAGCTCAAAACGGCACTCGACGTCGCCCGCAGTTCGACGTTTGCAGAACGTCATCGCGAGGGTTTGGTCAAACGCGGTCGCGGTCGGTCCTATCGCGATGCCGTCTGCCCCAACTGCACGGCGACGGTGATACTGTCGGACATGCCGAAAACTCCGCAGTTGTTCTGCCCGTTCTGTCACACGCTCTCGTTCGACGATCGCCCCGACCTGCCGGTCGAGAAACTGCGCGACTACCGGCTATGCGACGATTGCGGCATGTTCAGCAAGCCGCGCCGGTTCACGATCTTCTACTTCTATTTTCTGCTGGTGCTCTACGGCTGGTGCTCTACGGCTGGCATTCGCGCACGACGTGGCGGTGTCCCGCCTGCATGCGGCCGGATGCGTGGAAGATGCTCTTCGGGAACCTGCCGTTCGTGTTGGGACTGCCCGTCGCGGCGACCCAGCTCGCACGGTCTTACGGCGGCGACATCGCCGGCGGTCCGTTTTCGGGGCTGGATGCCGGCAACCGGGCCGCGCGGGCCGGGCGGTTCCCGCAGGCGATCGAAAAGTACCGGGCCATTCTCGAACGGCACGGTCACGCCGCCGGGGTGAAATACAACCTGGGCCTCGCGCTGCTCAAGGAAGGCGACAAGCGGCGTGCCGCGGAGACGTTCGGGCTTGCGCTGGAGGACTGCGCAAACTACGCTCCGGCCTACCAGCAGCTTCGCGGTCTCTACGTGCAACTCGGCGAACACGAAAAGCTCGCCGAGCTGAAGGCGCAGTGGGAAGAACCTGAAGAAGAGCCGGAAGAGGTCGAGGCGATTTGAGAGTACCCTACCTTACTTCACCGCGGCGAGCCGGCGCAGTTCCTTCGGCATCGGGAAGTTGACGTGTTCGGTGCGGATCGTCTCTTCGCGGACGGTCGCGCCGAATTTGTCGTGCAACAGGTCGATCACGCCCTGGACGACGACTTCCGGGGCGCTGGCGCCTGCGGTGATCAGCACGGTTTCGACGCCGGTGAACCAGTCGTCCTGCAATTCACCGGCTCCGTCGATCAAATAGGCCGAGATGCCGCATTGCTCGCCGATTTCGCGGAGCCGCTGACTGTTGCTGCTGTTCTGGCTGCCGAGGCAGATCAGCAGGTCGGCCTGCGTCGCGAGTTGTCGCACGGCGTCCTGGCGGTTGGTCGTCGCATAGCAGATGTCTTCCTTCTTGGGCGACTCGAGCTGCGGGAATCGTTCGCGAAGTCGCCGCAGCACCTGCTCGGCCTCGTCAACGCTGAGCGTCGTCTGCGTAAGCACGGCGAGCTTCGCGCCTTCGGGGAAGGAAAGCGCGTCGACTTCCTCGGGGGTTTCGACGAGCGTGATGCTCTCGGGGGCTTCGCCCATTGTGCCGATCACTTCGTCGTGCCCCTCGTGGCCGACGAGCAGGATGTGATAGCCGCGGCTTGCGTAGCGAATCGCCTCCATGTGGACCTTGGTGACGAGCGGGCAGGTCGCGTCGATCGTCATCAGCTTCCGCTCGCGGGCCGCCTCGCGAATCTCCGGCGAGACGCCGTGAGCGCTGTAGAGCAGAATCGAACCTTCCGGCACGTCTTCGACGTGGTCGACGAACGTCACGCCCATCGCCGTAAATCGGTCGACGACATGCCGGTTATGGACGATCTCGTGGTAGACGAAGATGTTCGGTCCGAACATCTCGACGCACTGGTCGAGCGCGGCGATCGCCATATTGACGCCGGCACAAAAACCACGGGGATTGGCGAGGATGATTTGCATGGTGGGTCGGTGCTCGACTGCAAGCGGTATCACAAATCGGCTCATCGGGAGGGCGAATCTCCCGCTGAGCCGCAAGCGTCTGTTTATCGGCAACTCAACATGGCGGCTCGGCGGGAGCCTCGCCCTCCCGATGATCAAATCCGCCACTGGACGCTCTGGTGGAAGTGCCGCGAAGCGGTCCATTCTATCACCAATGCCGGCTGACGTAAGGCGATTCGGCGGAAGCTGCTGCAGACGAGGTACGGTGACATGGAGACAGGCACCGACTTCGGTACTCTGGCTGTCTGCACGCCCGGAATCTGCCTCTCACAGGTGGCGATCGTGTTGCAGCTCCCAAGCTGCGCGGTCGTGGCGTTGGCCGAGGACGGACCACCAGTTGCAGTAGCGGGCGTGCAAGAGCACCAGCGGCGCCAAGTCCTGCGGGTCGCCCATAAACATGAGCGGTCGGTACACGGTCTGGAGGATTAGCGGCGTCAGCCAGGCGCGCTCGCAGAAGTAACACGCCGGCCCCATGCTCAGCGGATAGCCGAACACCAACCACAGGGCGAGCAAGGCCCACCACCGCTTCTTATGATACCGCTTCCGCATCGGCTCGGCCGCGTCCAAAGTGTTGCGGCCCGGGAGGGGGAGAGGTCAGGACAAAGGACGTCATAACGACGGAGCCCGAGCGGTTTGCTCCGCGAGGCGTCGCGGCGATCGACGGGTATACGTTCGACCGCTGAGCCGTTCCGATTCCTTCAGATCGCGAAAAATTGCGTCGATCTCGAAGCCGAAGCGGGCGGCATGCTCTCGGCGGAATGCCTGGATTTCTTCGATGATGTCGTCGTGCTTGACGTCGGGAATCATGGCTCCTCCCAGGGATCGTCGTCTTCCGCGAGTAACTCCTGCGGTGTGCAAATTATAACCGGATCGAATCCTTCGTCGCGGCAAATCTCCTCGACTCGCCTGCGGATCGCTGCATTCGCCATGTGCGCGAAGTTCCAAGTGACGAGGAACTCGATGCCGCTGGCGGCTGCGATCGCGATGTGGAGGGCGTCTTCGGCGGCCTTTTCAGGCAAGCCGGCTCCGGCGAGAAACAACGTCGAGAGTCGTCGAGCGGTGTCAGTTGCGCTCAGAAGCTCGAACTCGTCAAGTACCTCGAGTCGTCGCGAGGCGAGGATCGGATTACCGCGTGACGCCTCACGGACGACCATTTCGGAGGCGACCAAGTGGAACTCGTCCCGACGATCCCAGAAACGGACCGTCGACAACTGCCGGCCCGCTGTGATGACGTCGCGGCTCGGCCGCGCCGTCAGGTAACTGATGACGCTCGTCTCGACGTAAACAGTCGGTTTCTCCATGCGTGCGGTTCCCGGGCCGCCTCACCCTACTCCACCGTCACGCTCTTCGCGAGGTTCCTCGGGCGGTCGACGTTGCAGCCGCGGAGCAGGGCGCAGTGGTAGGCGAAGAGTTGAAGCGGGATCGCGGCGACGATCGGCTGAAGGTGCTCGACGACGTCGGGCACATAGATCACGTCGTCGGCGATCGACGCGATTCGCTCGTCGCCTTCGCAGGCGATCGCGATCACCGGCCCGCCGCGGGCCTTCACCTCTTCGATGTTGCTCATCACTTTGGGGTAGATGTCGCCGTGAGGCATGATGAACACGCTGGGCGTGTTTTCGTCGACGAGCGCGATGGGGCCGTGTTTCATTTCGGCCGCCGGGTAGCCTTCGGCGTGGATGTAGCTGATCTCCTTCAGCTTGAGCGCTCCCTCGAGCGCGACCGGGAAATTGTAGAGCCGCCCCATGTAAAGCACGTTGTCGGCCTCGTAATACTTCTCGGCGACCTCGCGGACCCGGTCGTGGCAGTGCAGAGCCTTCTCGACGATGCGGGGCATCGTCTTGAGGTGCTCGATGAAGCGCCTGCCTGCCGGCTCCGAGAGGTGTCGTATCCGGCCGAGGTACAACGCCAGCAGGGCCAGCACCGTCACCTGGCTCGTGAACGCCTTCGTGCTGGCGACGCCGACTTCCGGACCCGCATGCAGATAGATGCCCCCGTCGGCTTCGCGGGCGATCGTGCTGCCGACGACGTTGCAAATCGCCAGCGTCGGTTGCCCCTTGCGTTTGCATTCTCGCATCGCAGCGAGCGTGTCTGCCGTTTCGCCCGACTGCGTGATCGCGAAGACCATCGTGCGGTCGTTCATCGGCGGGTTGCGGTAGCGCAGCTCGCTGGCATACTCGACCTCGGTCGGAATGCGGGCGAACTCTTCGAGCAGGTACTCGCCGACCAGTGCGGCATGCCAGCTCGTGCCGCAGGCCGTCAGCACGACGCGGTCGATCCGTCGCAGCTCTTGCGGCGACAGGTTCAGGCCGCCGAACTTCGCGGTGGCTTCGTCGTCGTCGATTCGGCCGCGGAGGGCGTTCTCGATCGTCGTCGGCTGCTCGTAGATCTCCTTGAGCATGTAGTGGGCGTAGCCGTTCCGCTCGGTCTCGCCCGGAGACTGGTCGAGCACCCTTACGTCGGGTCTCAGAATGCCGCTGTCACGGTGCAACAGCGTGAACTCTTCGGCCCGCAGCACTGCCATTTCATGGTCGGAGAGGTAGACGACCTGGTCGGTATGTCCGACGAGCGGCCCCGCGTCGCTTGCAACGAAGTGCTCGCCCTCGCCGACGCCGACGACGAGCGGACTGCCGTTGCGGACGGCGATCAGCAGGTCGGGACAGCCTCGGAACAGGATGGCCAGGCCGTAGGCTCCCTTGAACCCCGGAAGCGCCGACGTGACGGCCTTCACGCAGGTCGACGCACTCGTCGGGTCTTCGCCGAGACGGACAAGTTCTTCGAGGCAATCGGCGACGAGGTGCGCGACGGCTTCGGTGTCGGTCGCGCTGCGGAAGACGTAGCCCTTGGCGGTCAGATGCGCTCGCAGCGACGCATAGTTTTCGATCACGCCGTTGTGAACCAGCACGACGTCGCCGTTCCCGCCGACGTGCGGATGGCTGTTCTCGTCCGTCACGCCGCCGTGCGTCGCCCAGCGGGTGTGGCCGATGCCGATGGAACCGGTGACCGGCCGGCTCTTGACGAGCTGATCCAGTTCGGCGACGCGACCGGCGGACTTGCGAATCTCGATCGATCCGTCCATTTGAACGGCGATTCCGGCGCTGTCGTAACCGCGGTACTCGAGCCTGTGGAGACCCTGAAGCAGCAGCGGGGTCGCCTGACGCGGGCCGATATAGCCGACGATGCCACACATGGACGTCGCTCCGTCGAGAAGAACTGGACGGCAAGGCCGAGCGGGCCAGAGGCGCTTCCGGTCCGTTGACGGTCTGAAGATCAATCCTGAGACCGCCGACTATATCTCGCGCGCCGACCACTCACCAGATGGATTCGCGGCCCTCGATCCAATCGGCCATCACGCGAACCGCGCCTGTCGCGCCTGGCCGCCATGCGAAACCGAGTCGATGTTCGAATGTCGGCGCCGGAACAATTCGCCGCCTGACCGATTTCGAGGGGGGTATTTCTGCAAGTTCGCCCTGTGATTCAGAACGACTGCCGGGCCGCCGCAGACTCGAGCCATTGCTGAAACTGCGGATGCGCCTTGATCGAGGCGAAGTCGGCGTCATCCGCCGCAAAGGCGGCAATCTCCGGGCACAGCCGGATCGCCTGGCCGAGCCACTGGAAGGCGCGCGGCAAATGTCCCACGATCAGGTAGTACCGGGACAGCGCGAATAGCACCGCCGGTTCGTTGGGGCTGATCCGATTCGCTTCCTCCATCGCGGTGACGGCACGATCGATCTTGTCGAGCCGTCGATAGCACTCCGCCGCAGCCATCAATACGGGCAGCGCGTCGGGGCGTTCGGCCAACGCCCGGGTGTAGGCGGAGATCGCCTCGGCCCATCGTTTCAGGCCGCGAAACGCTTCACCGCGAAGCTGAAACAGCTCGAATCGGTGCCGGTAGCGGTCCCGAATCGCCGCCAACTCCGCGAGGGCATGGTCAGGCATCCCGAGCGCAAGATAACCGCGGGCCGCTTCGATGCGTCGCCTGGTCTGGAGGACGGAATCCGTCGTCCTCCGACTCGATTTGCCCGCTGCGCCCGCCGTCATCCGCTTCTCCGTTGTCGTCGGCAGATTCCGCAACTGCGGTCGCCAGGTCATTCCAACGCATCGGTCCGCCAAGGCTGCAAGCCGTCATCGGACGCGGGAACTCGGCGACTGAAGTCTGGCCGCACGGACACCGACAACCGTCACGTCGTGCAACGTTGCGTCGTGCAACATTGCGGCGAAACCCGCGAACCCGAGACGCACGGTAATTGTCGGTCGAGCGAGATAGGCAAAATATCCCGCACATGCGGGATCTCCGCCGAGGATCGGAGCGGCGATTGACGACGACGGTCAACCGTCGGATGGTGACACGCCGGATCCTGCGAGTTCCAAGCCTTGCCGAAGTTTGACCAGCGACCCTGCCGCCGATAATCTATGCCAGACGGGCGGCAACGCCCGACGGAGAGATGGCTGAGTGGCCGAAAGCGCCGGATTGCTAATCCGGTCTACCGCGTTAAGCGGTAGCGGGGGTTCGAATCCCCCTCTCTCCGCTTGACCGAAAAGCGCAAGGCTCGCTGAGCCGCCAACGGTGAACGATGATGCCCCGAGGGTTTCGACCCTCGGGGCATCATCGTTGGTAACGCGCGCTATCGTTTCCGTCTGAAGATTCACCAATCTTTTGAATCCCGCGCCGACGCTCCGGGCGGGTGAATCGGGATCTCCGTCTCGAATACATCATCGCGGAAGGTTCGCGTGATCCCTGCTTTGGAAGCACTACCCGCTACACCTCCGCCTCTGGGGCCGTCGGCTCGGTCTCGGCGGCCGCCGCGGACGGAGTGCTCCTGGCCCAGGCGAAGCCGACGCCGGCGGCACCGATCGCCAGGACGATCAGCTTGCCGGGCCGCCGGATGTGGTGGTCGGGATTCTCCGAAATGAAGGTGGCATAGCCGACCCATGCCCCGAGGCCGATTCCGAACAGGATCAACACGAGTCCGGCGGTTCGCTTCATGGCATAGACCTTTCTTGAGATCCCGGCGACCGATCGGCAGCCGTCGATGTGACAGGGCTAGACTAACGGCGAGCCACGTCGGAGACAAGAAGTAACGTCGCGGCGTCGAGCCGGCGGTCTCCGACGCCGGAACGGTCATGGCACCGGCTACGGTCACGAGTTCATCGCAGATGCAGATCGGGCGATATTTCAGGAACCGCAACAGGATCTGCCGGCGTATCATCGTTAGCGCCGCGAGCCGGTCGCGGCTCCGCGGTCCATGCGGAATGGCGCCGTTCTAGAGAGGGGAATGACCGTCGACAGACTCCTGAAATGGATCGTGATGACCCTCAGCGAGGCGGGGTGGGCGCCGTTTCTGATCCTGCTGCTGCACGCCTTCGCCGTCGTCGCCGTGGACGCCTACCGGCGATTCGCATCGCTCGATGTGCTGATGCACTTCGCCGGGGGCGTCGCCATCGCCTGGTTTCTCCATCGGGCGTCGATCAACGCCTCCCGTTGCCGCGTGATCGGCCCGTTTCACCCGGTCACGCACGGCGTCCTCGTCGGCTCGCTCGTTTGCGTCGCCGCCCTCGTCTGGGAGTTCGCCGAGTTCTTTCTCGACCAGTCGCTGGGCACGCATTATCAGCCGGGCCTCGACGACACGATGACCGACCTGCTCGTCGGAATCGCCGGTGGCTCGTTTCTGCTGGCCGGAGTCGGATTCCTTGGCCACATTCGCCGGGCTGCGAACGAACGATCCGAGTGACGTGTCATTTCCGCTGCAACCGACGGCGGCCCCGCGGCGACGCACCGACTGTTGACGTGGCATCAGGCCGACGAAAAAAAACACGTCGGAAGTGGTCGAGCCGCGACGGATCCAGGTATGATGTTCCTCGAGGTTTCGCTGCACCGCAGCAGCCGCACGAAAAGCCGGAGTGGCGGAATCGGCAGACGCGCTGGATTCAAAATCCAGTACGGGGTAACCCGTGTGGGGGTTCGAGTCCCCCCTCCGGCAGTCCGACGGGTCGAATGGCGTGACGACTGACGGGTCGTGTGATCATGTCGGCGGGTATCGCGAATTTCAGATCGCCGGCCGACGAGCACGAACGTCAGATCGGCGCGCGGCGGGTCGTCGCGGAGCGGCAGGTGGGTTTTCTCGCGGCATGCTGGGTCGCCGTTCAGGTCGTTGCGGCGACCGAGTTCGCCGCTTCGGTCGTCGTCCTGTGGCGAATCGAACTCGATTCGCTTGTCACGGTCGGAATGCTCTGGGCGGCCTCGGTTCCGTGTGCCGCAGGAGCGGCGGTCTTCGCCTTTGGGAATTGGACCGTGCTCCCGCGACGGGAAATCGTCATCGGCCTGGCACCCTGGGTCGCGATTCTCGCCGAGATGACCGCTGCGATCGCGTGGTTTGCGCTTTGACGACTGCCGGAAGCCGCGCGTCGCCGCCGATCAACCGACTGCGCACGCCATGCGGTTCTCGGCCGCGGTGAGGCGAAGCTGCCGCACGTAGTCTTCGAGCAGGCGGTCCGCGTCACCGGGAGCGAGCACCGTCGGATCGAATCGCAGCGACAGCGTCAACTGGCCGGCATAGGTCAGCACGACGATGACGACCGCGGTGCCGGGGCGGCCGTTGGGAGCGGTGACGACGCGCTCGATCGTCACGTCGCCGCAGAGCGGTCGGCCGTCCTCGTCGGTCGGCAGCCCCGTATCGCGTTCGCCGATTCGTCCCAAATTCGAGAGGACCGCAGTCGCGAAACTGCTTTTCGCGAGCAGCCTTTGCGGCACCTTGCCGCGAAGCGCCAGGGCGAGACGCAGCACTTCGATCAGTCGGAGTCCGCGGCGGGACCGCTTGATCCCGTTGGTCTCCTCGTGAATGTTCTGCAACAGCGAAGCCGCGTTCCCGCAGTCCTGCGGCGAGCGCCGGAGGAAGGTCATCGTCATCTTGTTGGTGGCCGGCATCCGGGCGTCCGACGGCGTGCGCAGATTCACGGGCATGCACAGGCAAAGACACTCGTCGCTTGCCGCACGATCGCCGTTGCGGTCGGCGAGTGCGACGAAGAGGTCGCGCAACAGCAGGTCGTTGAGCGTGACGTTCGCCTCGTGCGCGACGGCGAGCAACAGATCCAGTTCGGCACGTTCGAAGACCTGGTGGCGAATCGTCTCCATCGGCGCTTGGGGCGACGGTTCGTGCGTCCGCGTCGCGAGCGAGATCGGCCGGGAGCCGAGCCACGTCACCATATGCAGGCCGGCCCAGACCAGCATTTTCAGTCGGCCGAACAACGGTCGACGATAGAACCGGTCTCGCGACGCCAGCAGCGTCGCGTCGCGCGCCGGCGGTGCGATCGGATCGCCGGCAAGGTGGGCGTAGGCCCGGAACACGTCAAACACGAAGTTCGTCACACCCAGCCCGTCGGCGCACGCATGATGAATTTGAAAGACGACCCGCCCGGCGCTCGCACCGGCGCGCACCCAGACGCGAACGCCGATCTCGCGGGTCAGATCGAGATATTCCGAACGCTGCGGGTATTGCAGCGCCTCGTCTTCATCGCCCCAGAACACCGGCGGCGACGCATTGTCGAGCCTCTTCCAACGCGGTCGATTTCCGTCCGACTCGACGATCGATTGCAGCAGCGGATGTTCCCGCAGGGCCATCTGCAGCGCCGGTTCGAACCGCCCGCGATCGAGCGAACCGGTATAGGCGACCTCGACCAACGCCGTCATGGGATGGTCGGGCGTGTCGTCGGCCCACATGTAGGCCTCGAACGCCGACAGTGGCAGCGGCTGGATCATGCGTGACGAACTGGCGCACGACGCCGCCGGAATGCCGGCCGCGTCCGGAACGAGAGGGAATGTCCCATCGTAACGAAACGGTCGCGAAATTGACCGGCCCGTCGCATGTCTCTCTACCGCCGAGGCATGATTCCTCCAATGGGGACGCTCCTGAGCATCGTCGCGGCGGGGAATAGGGCCGATACATGAGCAGGCTGGGAGGACCGGGAAGACCTTGCCGGCCTGGATCTCTCTCACCGCTCAACACGAAGGCCGCTTCGCCCTTCAGGCAAGCAGTTCCGACACGACGTTTCCATGCACGTCGGTCAGCCGGAACGGGCGGCCCTGGAACGTGAACGTCAGCCGTTCGTGGTCGAGGCCCAGCAGGTGCAGCAGCGTCGCGTTGAGGTCGTGGACGTGGACGCCGTGTTCGGTGATCTCGAAGCCGACTTCGTCGGTCGCTCCGTGCGACGTGCCGGGCCTGATGCCGCCGCCGGCGAGCCAGACGGTGTAGGCGTCTTTGTGGTGATCGCGGCCGGGGGTGGTCTTCTTGCCCTCGCCGTTAATTCCCTGGCTCAGCGGCGTGCGGCCGAACTCGCTGCCCCAGACGACGAGCGTGTCCTCGAGCAGTCCGCGGCGCTTCAGATCGGTCACCAGCGCCGCCATGCCCTGGTCGACGTCGCGGCATTTTGCACGGAGCCGCTTGTCGAGGTTGTTGTGATGGTCCCAATCGCTGTCGAACAATTCGATGACCCGCACGCCGCGCTCGACGAGCCGCCGGGCGAGCAGACAGTTCGCCGCGAACGACGGCTTACCGGGTTCGATGCCGTACAGGTCGAGCGTCTCGGCCGTTTCGCCCGACAGGTCGGCCAGCTCGGGCACGGCCGACTGCATGCGGAAGGCCATTTCGTACTGGCGGATGCAGGTCGCGATTTCGGGGTCGCCCGTCTCGGCGAGGTGCGATTCGTTCAGGCTGCGGACGGCGTCGAGCACGTTGCGGCGGTCGGATCGCGAGTGGCCTTCCGGGTTCGACAGGAACAGAACGGGGTCGCCGGACGAGCGAAATTGGACGCCCTGATAGACGCTGGGCAGAAAACCCGACGCCCAGAGACTCGTGCCCGCCCCGCCCGCCGGCCCCGACAGCATCACGACGTAGGCCGGCAGGTCGCGGCTGAGCGAACCGAGACCGTACGCCAGCCACGCGCCGATGCCCGGCCGTCCGCCGCGGCCGAACCCGCTGTGCAGGAACATTTGGGCGGGAGCGTGGTTGATCTCGTCGGTGTGCAGGCTGTGCATGATCGCGACGTCGTCGACGATCTTCGCGAAGTGCGGCAGCAGCTCAGAGACCGTCTGCCCGCTCTGTCCATGCTGCTTGAACTGGTACGGCGACCCGGCGAGCCTCAACTCGCCGCCGATGAAGGCGAAGTCTTTGCCTTCGACGAGCGACGGCGGACAGACCTCGCCGTCGAGTTCGTTCAGTTTCGGTTTCGGATCGAACAGATCGAGCTGACTCGGCGCCCCGATCATGTGCAGATAAATGACACTCTTCGCCTTCGGAGCGAAATGCGGCCGCTTCGGCGCGAGCGGATCACCCGGCGAGCGGGGGGCGTCAGCCCCCCCAGTGTCACCACGTCGAGTTCCGGCGGCAGCATCCTCAGCCAGCAACATCGCCGCAGCAGTGGCCCCGAGGGCGAGGCCACTTTGGGAAAGGAACGTGCGGCGGGGGAGGGGGAAGGTGTGGTCGTCAGCGCAGAACATGATGGGCCTCAATTGTCTCGGCGAGCGGCGAATACCCGCCAGCGGGCGCGCCACTACGTTACCCGATCGACACTTGCCTGGCAGCGCGAGCAATGTGAGCTCATCCCAGCCGTCGGGCCTCACTGCTTATTGATCATCTGGCTCGGTATTTCGAACCGGATGTCGTCTTTTTCACCGAACATTCTCGCTAAAAGCGTCAACCGAAGTGATTCGATCCCCTCCACAGGTAGTTCGAATACGACTGCATCTTCTATCGATTTTCCAGGATAGATTGAGGCAGCACTTTCGACGCCACGTACACGGGTCGTAAAGCCGAAATTGATAGGTCGATACCGGTTGTCAGCATCGTCAGTGAGCTTTGCTGGCGGATCTCCAATGACATGTTCCGACATCCAACTAAGATGGTTGATCTTCTTCCGTTCGCTCAAGTTGGACACTCGGAGCCATACCGTCAGCAGATCGTCCTCTGACGTTGTTTCTTCGCCGAACGTGTCTTTCAATGGAACCTTGCCGACTGTCACCCGCGTGATCTCGACCTGCACATCGCCAATTCGAATCGGTGTGCCTATTGGAGTCCAGGACGGCCCAGCGGGAAAGTTATTGTCGGGACTACCCGCTTCGGGAGAATCGGTACTGTTGGACATCTCACCGGCGACCGAATCGCGGCTAGCGACTTGTCGCGCATTCTCTTGCTCGGCTTCTTTAATCTTCGCCGTCACGGCACTATCGAGCGCAGAGATATAACCGGCCGCCAACAGCATATATCCGATTCCGACCATCACTGCGATTGAACTCACTGCGGTACCGGCGATCGCGTAGCCCATGCCCCCACCCTTGCGGAGCACTGAGAGAACCAGCCCGCCAACCCCGAGCAGTGCCCCTAATCCACCGAGGAAAAGACCGACAATGGGCATCCAGCAGACGAAGAAAGAGAGGATTCCTACGGCGAGAGAGGCAATCCCGAGGCTATGGGCGGCGCGGGACGCGTTCACAGGGACCGCTGAAACGTGAGTCGGTCGAGGTGCCAAGGTCACCTGAGGCGGAGCTTCGGACTCTGCAACATCCTGCGGAGGCGGTGGTGCAACAGGAACATCCTCTGACCTATCTGGAACGCGGAGTTGCTCGCCGCATCCCTGACATTTGCCGCGTTTTCCTGCGGCGTTCTCACTGATGCTGATTCCCTTGCCGCATTTGGGACATCGAAATCGGATCATGAGGCACCACCGGCCCGGAGAAGGTGCAGCAAAGTTCGGTCGCAAGATACCAGAATAGCATCGTGAGGACACGCTGCAATTGTGCGTTGTAGTACATGGTCGTCCGAGACGTCCGACCTGCCATTGCACGTGGTCGAAAACGTTGCGGTCCCGTCACGAGCCGGAACCTTCCACCAACTCGCGAATCACGTCCGGGCAGGCCGCCCACGCCGCGTTGTACGTCGCCTCCAGCGGTGCGGGGACATAGATCCCGTCATCGAGAAAAATCGGCAGCTCGGGCAACGCATCACCCACGGCAACCGGTTCGACGTAGGCGGTCTTCAACTCGCCGGAAAAGTAGGCGGCGACGGTCAGAGGCTTGTCGGAAGGCAACTCGAACGGCTCGTCGATGAATTCATCCCAGATCGCCTTGTGAATCCCCTGCGGGTCGCGCGGCGAGGGAGGAAAGAGATCGACGACGAGCAAGTGGATGCCTTCCTGAATCAGCCCGTAGGCCTTCTCCGCGAACGACCGCAGGGCGTGAGCGCTGCTCTTGTTTCCCGGCGAGACGATTTCAAGCACCGCGACCACCCGGCCGTGGCGGTGCTTGATGACGATGCGGTTGGCCTTGCGGACGTAAACGTCGGTTTCGACGGACCGGATGAATCGAGCGCGGGGACGGACTTGTGCGACCGCGACGCCGCCGGCCTCCGGGCCGTCCTCCGGCGTGCGTTGCTGCTGCAGCTCGCTGCATTTCAAAAAGCGGATCTCCAACGATCAATGCGTGATGTTCGGACGGTAGCCAGCCACGATTGAGAATATTACAAATCCCGACCGTCCAGCCCTGGTGAAAGTCATGAAACAACCCGGCGTCGACGCGGGTCCAGTCATGGATCGGCATGAAACGTCTCCGAAACTCCAACCGTACCACGGCGATGGCGTCCGCAGGGATGAACGCGATTCCATTTTACGATCGCTGCACTTTGCTCGCTGCTCCGGTTTTCGCGGCGGTCGATTTCTGACCGGACCAGACAGGCCGGCTCGACTGTTTCTGCCGCTGGCGGGCATCGGCCGTCAACGCGTGCAGATCCCCGCCGTAGGATTTGACGATGGCTTCCCGGATGCGATGGAGATCCCGAATGATTGCGTCGGGTGAAGGTTCATGGTTCGGCGAACTCGTCATCGATCACTCCTTCGTAATCGCCTCATCAAGATTCAACAGCGCCGTCGCCACGGCGTACCAGGCAGCGAGTTCATTCGGGGTCGCGGTCGAAGCGGCAGGGTCGGGGGCTGCGGGTTTATCGGCAGTGCCGGCGACGGCGGCGTTCTTGAGCAGCATTTCGGTCCGCTTAGGTTCGCGTGCGGCCGATTCGTATTGATCGTCATACAGCGACCGCAGGACCGTCAGTTCCTCGTCCGACGGTGCGCGACACAGGCAGGCCTTCACAGCGTAGCGCAGCCGGTCGTCGAGGCCGGCGTCGGGGGTTTCCGATACGATCCGTTGCGCAAACGCCATTGCCGCTTCGACGTAGACCGGGTCGTTGAGCAGCACGAGCGCCTGGAGCGGCGTGTTCGAGCGGTCGCGGGCGACCGTACAGGTCAGGCGGGGCGTCGCGTCGAACGTGGTGAAGCTCGGGTAGGGTGAGCCGCGCTTGAGGACGACGTACACGCCGCGGCGGTAGGCGTCTTCGCCGGGGCTGACGACGTACTTCTTGTCCTCGGCGACGCCGCCGACCTTGGTCCACAGACCCTCCGGCTGCCAGGGGCGGACGGGCGGTCCCTGCTGTTTGTGGCTGAGCAGCCCGGCGATGGCAAGCGCCTGGTCGCGGACGGTCTCGGCGTCGAGCCGGAACCGCGGACCGCGGGCGATCAGGGTGTTTTCGGGATCGCGTTCGAGCAGTTCCGACGAGACGGCCGACGACTGGCGGTAAGTCGCGCTGGTGACGATGAGGCGGAGGACGTGCTTGCGGTCCCAGACGGATTCCATGAACTCGACCGCGAGCCAGTCGAACAGTTCGGGGTGCGTCGGCGGGGCACCTTTGACGCCGAAGTCCTCGGGAGTCGTGACGAGGCCGTTGCCGAACAGTTCCAGCCACCAGCGGTTGACGACGACGCGGGCCGTCAACGGGTTGTCGCGGCTGACGAGCCAGCGGGCGAGCGTCAACCGGTCGGCTGGACCGTCGGCCGGCGGCAGCACCCTGGGCGTCGCCGCTGTCACTTCCTCACCGAGACTCGTGTAGACGCCGCGTTGGAAGACGAACGTGTCGCGGGGCGTCTCCAGTTCCTGCATGACGAGCGTCGAGGGCGGCTTGAGCTTTTCGAGCCGCTTGGCGAGCTTGTCGCGGCGTTTGAGCAAGGGCTTCATCTTCTTCTCGTCGTCGGATGACTCTTTCATCCGCTCGATGCGTTGCTCCATCCGGGCCAGCGATTCGGTCAGCTCGTCGCGGCGTTCGTCGAACTCAGGACTTTCGGGCAGCGGCATCGTCGGGCCGAGGAACTTGATCGAGCCGGGCACTTTGGGGTTCGATCGCTTTGCCTCGATCTCCGTCGAGTTGAAGTAGGCGAACAGGGCGTAGTAGTCGCGCTGGGTGAACGGGTCGTACTTGTGATCGTGGCATTGGGCGCATTCGAGCGTGCTGCCGAGCCAGACCGTCGCCGTCGTGTTGACGCGGTCGAGCACCTGGTTGACGCGGGTCTCTTCCGGCTCGCTGCCGGCCTCGACGTTCGCCGTCGTGCAACGATGGAAGCCGGTGGCAATCAACTGATCGGGCGTCGCTTCGGGCAGCAGGTCGCCGGCGAGCTGCTCGATCGTGAACCGGTCGAACGGCATGTTCGAGTTGAGGGCACCGATCACCCAGTCGCGATACGGCCAGACGCTGCGCAAATCGTCGCGCTGAAAGCCGTGCGAGTCGGCGTAGCGGGCCACATCGAGCCACGACGTCGCCCATTTCTCGCCGAACGCCGGCGAGGCGAGAAGCCGGTCGACGAGGCGTTCGTAGGCGCCGGGAGCATCGTCGGCCAGGAAGGCGTCGACCTCCTCCGGCGTCGGTGGCAGCCCCGTCAGGTCGAGCGACACCCGACGAATCAACGTGTAGCCGTCGGCCTCGGCCGACGCTTTTGCTCCTTCAGCTTCCAGCCTCGCCAACACGAAGCGGTCGATCGGATTCCGTGCCCAGCCGTCGTCGGCGACGTCCGGCGGAACCGGTCGGACGGGCGCCTCGTAGGCCCAATGTTTTCCGGCGTCGAAGTCGTCGGGCCACTTGGCACCGGCCTCGATCCAGGCCCGCAGCCTTTCGACTTCCTTCGCCGACAGCGAATCGCCCGTCGCGGGCATGTGCTCGGGGTCGTCGGCCGGCAGTTCGACGCGGCGCAGCAGTTCGCTCGCGGCGGGGTCGTCGGCATCGACCAGCGGTCCGCTCGCGCCGCCGGCGAGAAACGCCTTGCGATCATCGAGCCGCAGGTCGCCTTCGACGACATCGGCGCCGTGACACTCGACGCAGTGACGCTTGAAGAGTGGATAAACGTCGCGGGCGAAGTCAGGTCCGCCGGCGGCGACCGGCGTCGCGAGGAAGAGCGCGAGGACGAATGAAGCGAGACGCGACATGTCGGGATACCGAAACGGGTCGCCGGAACATACGCTAAGATAAGCGACGATGGGTCGAATTCCAGACAAGGTGACGGCGAATGGCCGATGACGACAAGCGGTCCGGAGATCCGGACGACCTTGGCCGGTACCGCGAGTATCTGCGATTTCTGGCGGAAATGCAGCTTCGCGGGCCGTTGCGCGCGAAACTCGACCCTTCGGACCTCGTCCAGCAGACGCTGCTCCAGGCACATGCCGCGGCAGAGGATTGCCGGGCGGAGAACTCGGCGGCAAAGGCGGCGTGGCTGCGGCAGATCCTCAATCGGAACGTGCTGCACACCGCTCGCGATCTGCATCGCGACAAACGGGACGTCCGCCGGGAGCGTTCGCTGGAGGCGGCGATCCACGAATCGTCCTGCCGGATCGACGCCTTTCTCGCCGGCAACGAATCCAGCCCCAGCGTGCGGGCCGACCGGAACGAACAGGTCGCCCGGATGGCCGCGGCCCTCGACGAGTTGCCCGAAGCCCAGCGCGAAGCGATCGTCTGGCACTACTTCCACGGTCGCTCGCTCGCGGAAGTCGGCGAGCATCTCGGTCGTTCCGCGCCAGCGGTCGCGGGGCTGGTTCATCGCGGGTTGAAGTCGCTGCGCAGCGTATTGGTCGAGTAGGGTGGGTCAAGCGCAGCGCGGCCCCCCAGCACGGTTTCTGCGCCTCCGGAAGCGTGCAGACCCCGCTGGTGGGCCGCGCTGCGCT
>JBAQZJ010000638.1:0-8638 GCA_049790855.1 Planctomycetaceae bacterium
CCCTCCCTCCCTCGTGGTGAATGCGGCGGGCGAGGGCCGAGCGGAGACCGTGCCGATTCTGCAAGTCGCGATGCTGCGTTTGCTGACGCTGCTGCCTCCCGGCAAGGTGCGGTTCACGATCATCGACCCCGTCGGGCTGGGCGAGCACTTCGCCGCGTTCATGCACCTGGCCGATTATGACGAACTGCTGATTTCGGGTCGGATCTGGACGGAGGCGGGCCGGATCGAGCAGCAGCTCGGCGATCTCACCGAGCACATGGAGAACGTGTTTCAGAAATACCTGCGGAACGAGTTCGAAACGATCGAGGAGTACAACACGCACGCCGGTGAAGTCGCCGAGCCGTATCGAGTGCTCGTCGTCTCGAACTTTCCCCACGGCTTCACCGAGCGCGCCGCGCAGCGATTGACGAGCATCGCGACGAGCGGACGGCGTTGCGGCGTGTTCGCCCTCATCGGCGTCGACACGAAACAGCCGCGTCCGCACGGCTTCGACGTCGCGAATCTCGAAGCCGGGGCGACCGTGCTCCGCTGGGATCGCGGCGAGTTCGTCACGGAGGCCGCGGCGCCCGATCGGCTCACATTCCAGCCCGACGCCCCGCCGTCGCCGCCCGAATTCGCGGCGATCGTGCGGCGCATCGGCGAGTTGTCCAAAGACGTGCGGCGCGTCGAAGTGCCGTTTCACCGCGTCGCCCCGACCGCCGAACGCTACTGGACCGCCGACAGCCGGCGATCGATCGACTGCCCCCTCGGCCGATCGGGGGCGACTCGCTTGCAGCACATGCGGCTGGGATCGGGGACGTCGCAGCACGTGCTCGTCGCGGGCAAGACGGGTTCGGGCAAGTCGACGTTGTTGCACGTGCTGGTGACGAACCTGGCTCTGCGATACGCGCCGTCAGAAATCGAGTTCTACCTGATCGACTTCAAAAAGGGCGTCGAATTCAAAGCGTATGCGACACATCGGCTTCCCCATGCCCGCGTCATCGCCATCGAAAGCGATCGCGAGTTCGGCGTCAGCGTCCTGGAACGGCTCGATGCGATTCTGAAGGAACGCGGCGACCGGTTTCGCGAGGCGGGCGTGCAGGACGTCGCGGCGTTTCGCGAGGCCCGGCCCGACGAGCCGATGCCGCGAATTCTGTTCGTCGTCGACGAGTTTCAGGAGTTCTTCACCGAGGACGACCGCTATTCGCAGACGGCTTCGTTGCTTCTCGACCGGCTGGTTCGTCAGGGACGGGCGTTTGGCATCCACGTGCTGCTCGGTTCGCAGACGCTCGGCGGCGCCTATTCCCTGGCCCGCACGACGATCGGGCAGATGGCAGTCCGCATCGCTCTGCAATGCAGCGACGCCGACGCGAGCTTGATTCTCAGTGAAGACAACGCCGCCGCCCGCCTGCTCACGCGCCCCGGCGAGGCGATCTACAACGATGCAAACGGAATGGTCGACGGCAACAGCCCGTTCCAGGTCGCATGGCTCGGCGACGAAGAGCGGGACGTTTGTCTCGTCCGCATTCGCGAACTGGCGGAGAGTCACACTCTGCCGCCCGCGTCACCGGTCGTCTTCGAGGGCAACATTCCCGCCGACCCCGCTCAGAACGCCGCGCTGGCGCAACGTCTCGAGTCGACACGGTCGAGGCGTTCGCCGTCAGTGGAGGAAGACACCGCACCGTCGGCGTGGATCGGCGATGCCGTGGCGATCACCGGTCCGACGGAAGTCACTTTTCCTCGACAGGCCGGCGCCAACCTGTTGCTGGTCGGCCAAGATCCTGCTGCCGCGACCGGAATCCTCACCGCCTGCGTCATCGGCCTCTCGGCCGGTTTGAATGCGGCATTCGACGGCGACAAACCGGCTCCTGTTTTTCACCTCTTGCGCAGCGCCGGCACTGCGGGAAGGACCGACCGCTGGGATGCGACTCTCGACGTGCTGCCGTATGCGCCGAAGACTGTCGCGCCGGACGGCGCAACGTCTCTGGTGATGGAGATCTCGGCGGAACTGTCGCGACGCAAGACGGAATCGAATGCCTCTTCGCCGGCGGTTTTTCTGTTGATCGACGATCTCAGCCGGTTTCGCGATCTGCGTCGCGGAGACGACGATTTCGGGTTCGGCGGTTTCGATCGCGAGCGGGAGCCGAGCGCCGCACAACGGTTCGCCGAGATCCTGCGCGACGGGCCGTCTTTCGGAATCCATGCGATCGTCTGGTGCGATTCGTACGGCAACGTCGATCGCTGGCTGGGTCGCGCATTGATCCGCGAGTTCGAGATGCGGGTCGTGTTCCAGATGAGCGCGACCGATTCCAGCCACCTGCTCGACTCGCCGGCCGCAAGCCGTCTCGGGACGAACCGCGCCCTGCTCTACCGCGACGAACGCGGCACGGCCGAGAAGTTCCGCCCTTACGGTCCGCCGAGTGACGACTGGCTCGAGTGGGTGCGCCGGCAATTCCATCCCGAGTCGCCAAGCTCGCCGGAACAGCCGGGCGATCTGGACATCAACGAGTGGATCATCGTGTGATGCTGCTGCGATTTCACCCCGCGCCGATGCGCCGCGAAATCGCAAGCGTGATCAGCGGCCGTTTCTCGTGGCGAGCAGGCCGGTCAGTGCCAGGCCTGTGACGACGCCGGCGGCGACGAGGCCGCGGTGCATGTTCAGACGGCTTTGAATGCTGATGCCGCTTGCGCGGGCGTCGAAGCGGCCATGCGCTCCGTGGTCGCCGTCGACCGGCTCGTAAAGGTTCGAGGGACGTTCGTCGTCGGCCGGCTCGTCGGTCTGCTGCCCGTCGTAGCCGGTCTTCGCGAGATACCAGTCGGCGAATCCCGGAACGAACTTGTTTCCCCAGATCGCCTTCAGTGCCGGCCAGCCGACGGTGAACTCGCGGCGGCGGGCATGCGCGGCGAAGTAGACGGCTTCGGCGATCACCTCCGGCTGGAAGATCGGCGGAACCGGCTGGGCGCGGTTCGGCATCTTCGATTTGCACCAGTCGAACTGCGGCGTGTTCACCGCCGGCAGGTTGACGGCCGTCAGATGCACGTCGATGCCGTCGTGCATCAGCTCGCTGCGAATCGAATCGGTGAACCCGCGAATCGCGTGTTTGGCTCCGCAGTACGGCGATTGCAGCGGAATCGCCCGGTAGGCGAGGGCCGAGGCGACCTGCACGATCGTGCCGCGATTGCGGGGACGCATCCGCCGCAACGCCGCCATCGTCCCCCAGACGTAACCGAAATAGGTGACTTCGGTCGCCCGTCGATAATCGTCCGGGCTGATTTTGTGAAACGGCGCGAAGATCGTCGTCATCGCGTTGTTGACCCAGACGTCGATCGGGCCGAACGTGACCTCGACTTCCTCTGCCGCCGCTTCGACGGCGTCGTGGTCGGAGACGTCGGTCGGAATCACGATCGCCCGGCCGCCGTGCCGTTCGATCTCCTCTTTCGCGGCGTGCAGCCCGTCTTCTCCTCGCGCGAGCAGTCCGACACAGGCGGCATGCTTGCCGAACTCGCGGGCGATCGCCCGGCCGACCCCGGCCGACGAGCCGGTCACGACGACGACCTCGGGTCGGCCGTTGTGCCGCTGATGTCCACTTTCCATCGATCCTCTCCCCCGTCGATCCGGAAACCCTTCGTCAGCACGCCGGGACGGTGGTCGCTGTCGTCTTCGGCAGCACTCCTGCATAGCCGGTCGGCCAGGTGACGACCCAGAAGGAATCCCCGGAACCTGCGCGGGACGTCTCCCGATCGAATGATCATCGAAACGCCGACGGATCGACGCCTTCCGATGTCGCGAACTGCGTGCAGCGGAACACGGTCCTTGTTCGCGCGGCGCAGGGCCGGTACAATCCCGCGCGAAACAGAATCTGACGTCTCTGACGAAACCGTCGCCCGATCCCACCGGGGTCGTGCGACCTTCAGGCGTCCGAGGCCGTCGCCGTCCTGGCCAATTGCCCGGCGACGATCGATCGGCGCTTTCTCTGGCGACGCGCCGCCCGCGGCGGCCGAAAGGAGCACATCGTGGCTGTGAAGGTCGGCATCAACGGTTTCGGACGCATCGGTCGCATCACGTTTCGGGCGATGGCCGCTCGACCCGGCAAGTTCGACATCGTCGGCATCAACGATCTCGGCGATCCGAAACTGCTCGCCAATCTGCTGAAATACGACAGCGTTCAGGGTCGCTTTCCCGGCACCGTTCGCGTCGAGGGAAACACCCTCATCGTCAACGACGACAAGATCAAGATCTTCGCCGAAAAGGATCCCGCCAAGCTGCCGTGGGGCGAACTGGGCTGCGACGTCGTCCTCGAGTCGACGGGGATCTTCACCTCGCGGGCGACCGACGGCAAAGCCGGCTACGACACCCACCTTAAGGCCGGCGCGAAAAAAGTCGTGCTTTCGGCTCCGGCCAAGGACGAACCCGATCTGACGGTCGTCATGGGCGTCAACGACGATCAATTGAAGCCCGAGCACAAGTGCGTCTCGAACGCGAGTTGCACGACGAACTGCCTGGCTCCGATGGTCAAGGTGCTGCATGAGAGCTTCGGCATCGAAGAAGGCCTCATGACCACGATTCATGCGTACACAAACGATCAGCGGGTCTTGGACCTAATCCATTCCGACCCGCATCGGGCGCGGGCGGCGGCGCTGAACATCATTCCGACCTCGACCGGCGCCGCGAAGGCGGTCGGCAAGGTTTATCCGCCGGTCAACAAGAAACTGACAGGAATTTCGCTGCGTGTGCCGGTTCCGGCCGGCAGCATCACCGATCTGGTCGCGACGCTCTCCAAGCCAGCATCGCCCGAGCAGATCAATGCGGCGATGAAGGCCGCTGCGGAAGGTCCGCTCAAGGGGATCATGGAGTACACCGAAGATCCGATCGTTTCGAGCGACATCATCGGCAACACGCATAGTTGCATCTTCGATGCCGGTTGGACGACGTCGCTCGGCACCAAGATGGTCAAAGTCTTCGGCTGGTACGACAACGAGTACGGTTATTCGAACCGCACCGCCGACCTGATTCTGAAACTGGCCGCTCTCTGATCGGCGTCACGAAAAGCGGTCATTCGCCGCCGGCAGGTCCGCCTGCCGGCGGTGCTTTTGGGAGGGCGACATCGGTTCCGATTGGCGAAGGCCCGCGGCGTGCTACAATGGGATTCGAAATCGGAACGTCGGTTCACTGTGAAGGCCGCCGTCGGTTTCGACGGTTCTGGTGAGCAATGGGACGTGATGAAACGATCGCGGTTCTTCAGCGGGGGCGGCCGGTGGTCGCCCCTTCGATGTTGAAGTGCGATTACGGCAATCTCGAGCGAGAGGTCAGGCGGCTGGAATCCGCCGGGGCCTCCGCCCTCCATTGGGACGTGATGGACGGGCACTTCGTGCCCAACCTTTCGTATGGGGCAATGGTGATCGAGGCGATCCGCCCGCATTCGCCACTCGTCTTCGACGTCCATCTGATGATCGCCGACGCCGACCGTTATCTGGACGACTACTTGAAGGCCGGCGCCGATGTCGTCACGATTCATGTCGAAGCGGCCGCCGACCCGCGACCGATCCTGCGGCGAATTCGCGAGGCCGATCGCGTGGCCGGGCTGGCACTCAACCCCGAGACGGCCTCGGCTGCCGTGTCGCCCTATCTTGCCGATTGTGATCTGCTCCTGGTGATGACGGTTCGTCCTGGTTTCGGCGGCCAGAAATTCATGGCGGACGTGTTGCCGAAGATGACGGAACTCCGCGAGTCGGCCGGCGATCACCTGATTTCCGTCGACGGCGGCATCTCCGTCGATACGATTGTCGAAGCGGCTCGCGCCGGCGCCGACCTCTTTGTCGCCGGCAGCGCGGTGTTCGACCAGCCCGACTACGGGACGGCGATCGCCGAACTGACGGATGGCGCGGCGAGCGTGCCGCGGTTTTCGACTTTCCGAGGCGGGCGACAACGCCCGCAGGATTCATGTCCGAAGTGATCCTGGTTCGGCCAGGGTATACCGATTTCGACGAGCAATGCCGCATTCAGGGATTGCTCGACCTGCCGCTCAACGAGCGCGGACAGCGTTACGTCGAAGAACTGGTCGGCCAACTGAGCGACCTGGACGTCGACGTGATCCTGACCGATCCCGGTGAGCCGGCTCGCACGACCGCCGAGGCGCTGGGCGACGCCCTCGACGTCTCCGTGAAGGACGTTCCCGATCTGCGGAACCTCGACCTGGGGCTATGGCAGGGTCTGCAGCTCGACGAAGTTCGTCGCAAGTACCCGAAACTGCTCAAGCAGTGGCACGAGCATCCGGAGACGATCTGCCCGCCGCAGGGCGAACCGGTCTGCGAGGCCATGACCCGCATCGCGCAGGCCCTCAAGAAACCGCTGCGGAAACACAAGCGAGTCGTGATCGTCGCGGCCGACCCGCTGGCGACGCTGATCGCGGGGGTGATTCGCGGCACGAAGCCCGATTTTACGGGGCCGATGTGCAGCCACGCCGGCCGCTGCGTCGAGACGCTTAACGACGATGCGCTGGCGACCGTCGTCCCGACTTCGGACGTTCCGACGGCGAACGGCTTGGTCAACGGCCATCCGACGAACGGTCGGAACTCTCCGCTTGCCGGCGGCTCGCCGAACGACGAAACGCCGGTCAATGGACAGCCGCTCGTCAACGGCGCAGCTGCGGCCGGCTCGCGAACCGCCGGCATGACGCCGGTCTCAGCCACCTACGCCGCCTCGGAGAACGACGGACATGAGCTCCGTGTCTGAGGAATCTCGAACGACGCTCGATGCCGCGGCGCCTAGGAAGCGCGGCGTGCCCGAGGGGCTTTGGATACGCTGCCCCGACTGTAAGGCGACCGTCTTCCGGAAGCAGGTCGAAACGCAGCTCGGGCTGTGCCCTGAATGCGGGCACCACTTCTACGTTTCGGCCGGCGAGCGCATCCGGCAGCTTCTCGACGAGGACAGTTTTGAAGAGTGGGATTCCGAATTGCGATCCTGCGATCCGCTTGGTTTCGTCGACAAGCGGCCTTACGCCCAGCGACTGGTCGAAGAACAGAAGAAGACCGGCCTGTCGGAGGCCTGCGTCACGGGCCGGGGGTATCTCCGCGGCCGTCCGCTCGTTCTCGGCATCACCGACTCGGCCTTCATCATGGGCAGCATGGGGTCGGTCGTCGGCGAGAAGCTGACGCGCGCCATCGAACGCGCCACCGAAACGAAGCTGCCGCTGGTCATCGTCAGCGGCTCCGGAGGCGGGGCGCGGATGCACGAGGGCATCCTCTCGATGATGCAAATGGGCAAGACCTGCGCGGCGCTCGCCCGGTTTCATCAGGCCGGCGGGCTGTTCGTCTCGGTGCTGACGAATCCGACGATGGGCGGCGTCGCGGCGAGTTTCGCCTCGTTGGGCGACGTCGTGCTCGCCGAACCGAAAGCGCTCGTCGGCTTCGCCGGGCCGCGCGTCGTCGAGGCGACCGTCAAGCAGACGCTGCCCGAAGGTTTCCAAACAAGCGAATTCCTGCTGAAGCACGGCTTCGTCGATCGAATCGTGGCGCGGCCGGAACTTCGCGGCGAGCTGTCGCGGATCATCGACTACTGCGGTCGCTAGGCGCGTAAGAGAACTGGCGAGCAACCCGGCTTCGTGACGAAGCCGGGCTGCTCGCGCGCCGTCCCTTTCCCAAGGCGTCGCTTGGCAGCGCCGGCTGCGGTCGGGTACTGTGAAAGTTCCACGATCGCCCTTCGCCCCTTCTCCCCTCCGATCTGCCGATGGGATTCTTCCAGACGCTCTTCAAGAAGAAGATCCCGAAGACCGACGTCAAACAGCGGTTTGAGCTGATCGGACGGGTCGGACAGGGCAGCATGTCGAAGGTCTGGCGCGCGCGCGATCGGATGACCGGCCGGCCTGTCGCCCTGAAAGTGCTCGACCGCGAGCAGACGCGGAAGTTCGAGGCGCGATTTCAGGGGGGAACGAAGCCGAAAGAAGGCGAAGTCGCCGTCCAGCTCGATCATCCCGGCATCGTCAAAACCTTCGAGCACGGCATCACGACCGACGATCTCCAATACCTCGTCATGGAGTTCGTCGAGGGCTACGGCCTCTCCTTCTACGTCGACGCGCAGAACGCGACGATGAAAGAGCACCGGCTCCGGCTCATGATCGAACTGGGCGAGGCGATCGCCTATCTGCACGAGAAGAACTTCATCCACCGCGACATCTGCCCGCGGAACGTCATCGTCAGCGAAGACCATCACGTCAAGCTGATCGACTTCGGCCTCGTCGTGCCGAACACGCCCGAGTTCCGCAGGCCCGGCAACCGCACCGGCACGGCGAACTACATGGCCCCCGAACTGATCCGCCGGCAGCCGACCGATCAGCGGATCGACGTCTTCTCGTACGCCGTCACCTGCTACGAGATGTGTACGAAGCGGCTGCCGTGGGAGTCGGCCAAGAGCCTTGAAGCGATCATGCAGCATCTCAACAGCCCGCCCGTCGACATTCGCGAGATCGCCCCCGATCTCGACGAAGGCATCGCCCAAACGATCATGAAGGGCATCGAAGTCGACCGGCAGCTTCGCTGGCAGTCGGCCCGCGAGATGGCGAACGCCTTCCGCGCGGTTCACGAACGGCTCGAACCTGCCGCGACGTGACGGGATGCCTGTTTCGCCGCGACCAACGGGAGCTCGTCACGCGCTCCCGTTGGT
>JBAQZJ010000639.1:0-4095 GCA_049790855.1 Planctomycetaceae bacterium
TCGATGGACGATCGTTGGTGGGCCGGCGCTCAGTCGGCTCCACCTCATGACCGACGTCGTTCCTTCGCTCGACCCACCCTACATTGCTCACAGAGCCGCGATCGTTTCACGTCTTCAGCGCGGCGACGGCCTTGTGGCGATCGGGGTAGATGCGCCAAAGCCGATCGAGGT
Organism: Planctomycetaceae bacterium; assembly: GCA_049790855.1. Classification (GTDB taxonomy): domain Bacteria; phylum Planctomycetota; class Planctomycetia; order Planctomycetales; family Planctomycetaceae; genus JACCRE01. Next base: position 172 of record JBAQZJ010000639.1, read on the forward strand.
GCGTGACCTGCACGACCTCGGCGCAGTACGGCGTCAGCCCCGAGAGGGCGAAGGTTCCGCCGCGCACGTCGACGCGCTTCCAGGCGCGGAACATGATCTCGATGAACGCCGAACCGAAGAATTTCGTGTGCGACAGATCGAGCACGACCTTGGGCGGTGCGGCGGTCTCGGCGACTTCGAGAATGGACGACCGCAATTCATCGAGCCGCGATTCGTCGAGATTCTCGTACTCCGGACCGAGGTGAATGACGGTCACCCCGTCCTGCGTGTCGACGTCGGGAGCGCGGATCTCGGACATGCGAACTCAAGAGAGGGGGGAACAGGGTTCCGCGGCACGACTCAAACCGCATCGTAAGTCCGACCGGCCCCGCCTTCAACCGGTTCACGGCCGATCTCCGGTTTCGTCGCACCCCGCGACTGCGAACGCTCCCTCGGTACGACTACGCATCCTCTCCCCGCAGCAGTTGCAGCGTCACCGGCACTTTCAGGGCGTCGCCTTCACGAAAGATCGTCAGGGTGACGGTGTCGCCGACCGATTTCGTCTCCAGAAAGGCGTACAGGTCGTTGGTCGACTCGATCGTCGTCTCGTCGGCGGCGACGATCAGATCGCCCCAGTCGATCCGATCGCCGGCGATGCGCGTCGGCCGCAGCCCGGCTTCGTCGGCAGGACCGCCGGGGGCGACGTCGAGCACCAGCACTCCCCGTCGCGGAAACGCCCCCTGCTCGAAGATGGGATCGACCAGATGATTGGGGGCGATCGCGATGCGCAAGCCGGCCTTCTCAACATGGCCGGTGCGAATGATCTGCGGAATGTACCGGTTGACATCGTCGACCGAGATGGCGAATCCGACCCCGGCGTAGGCGTTCGACGGGCTGATGATCGCCGTATTCATGCCGATCAGCCGCCCGGCGCTGTCGAGCAGCGGACCGCCCGAATTGCCGGGATTGATGGCGGCGTCGGTCTGAATGATGTTGTTGATCGTCGCGCCGGACCGAGCCTGAATCTCGCGGCCTAGACCGCTGATGACGCCGGTCGTCAGCGTCTGGTCGAGCCCGAACGGATTTCCGATCGCAAACACCTTCTGACCGACTTGCAGGTCGGCGGAACTGCCGATGAGAATCGGCGGCAGCTCGTCGGACGGTGCGTCGATCTTCAACACGGCGATGTCCTTGTCCGGCTCGCCGCCGACGAACTGGGCGGCGTAGGTGGTGCCGTCACGAAGGCGAACTCTCGCTCCCTGCGCCCCGTCGATCACGTGGAAGTTCGTCACGACATGACCGTCGTGATCCCAGATGACCCCGGAACCCGTTCCCTGCGGGATTTCATACAGATTCGTGCTGAAGCGATCTTGGACCACACCGACGTTCGTGATGTGCACCACCGAGTCGCGTGCAGTCTGGAACAGTTCGATCGTCGCCTGCTCATCGGCAGCCAGATCGCCTCGCGCCGCGACGACCCGCGGTTCGGCATCGGGGTCGAATCGATTCGACGGCATGAGCTGCTTGAAGTAGCCCAGCATCAACGCTGCGACGGCGACCAGCAGTGCCGCGACCAGCCAAGGGCTGATCATCGCCGGCGTCGAGTCGGTCGAATGCACCGAAGATTTCGACGGACGAGCGGCAAGGCGCTCGACAGGTTCCGGATGCGGACGTTCCGTCGAATCGCTCATGGCAGGCTCCCGGCCGGTGGGCCGCCGACATTATAGGCCGACGGCCGGCGTCTCACACCGGGACGTCGCCGGAACGGGCAGGCCGTCAGGAATGCTGCTTCTCGAGCGCCGTGACGCGATCGGCCAGCGACTGGACTGCCGTCACGAGACGCTGACGGTCCTTGTCGGGCAGCGAGCGGAACGCGGCGACGATCTGCGGCGTCAGCACGGTCACGATCCGCTCCAGCGTCGAAATCACCCGCTTGGCGATCTGGCCGGCCGGCTTGTCGTCGTGGGCCGTTTCTTCGCGAGTTTCCCCCGGCGGCGTCGAACCGGCGTCTTTGCGGAAGGGAGCGTAATCCGATCCGTCGCCTGCCGTTTCCCGGTTTGCCGACAAAACCGTTCCGGCGACGAACGGAACATCGTCGTCGCCCTGCTGCCGATCGCGTTCCCGGTCGCTCCAGGACCGTTCGGGCCGACCGTCTTCGTCGGGATCACGAACGGCGGCGGAAATCGCCCCTAAACGGCCGATCGACGGATCGTCGCCGAGCGTCGACTCTTCGGCCGGCTCGTCGAGTTCCTCGCCGCGCATCGCCCGACGCCAAGCCCGGGTCTCGGCGACGGTCGCACCGTTTTCATCGGCCCATTGCAGGCATTCCGGGGCGTCATCCCAGTTCAGGGCGATGTAGAAGTGCGACCAACGGAGCGACGGGTAGTCGTCAACGACGTCGCCGAACGTTTCCCAGACCCGCCTCCGTTGGTAAACCTGGTCGGCCGACAGCCCGACCAGTTGGGCGAAATCGGCGTCGGTCCGACCGCGCGAATATCGCTGGGTCCAGTCGGCGGCGCACCGCCCCACGACCCAATTGCAGCGGCTCAGCGCGTTCTGTGCGATACGAATCAGATCCTGTTCGGTCGCATCGGCCGCCGGAAATTCGAAATCAGCCATAGTTGAGGAAGGACACATGTCCAAATCGGAGTGACCGCGGACTGAACAGTCGCGTCGTGGTTTCGATGGTAGCGCCGCTGGCGGCGGCCGTCGAGGAACGCAAGGCAGTTGCCCGCCACCGACCGGGAAGGTGCCCGCAAACACGCAACAGAACCGACAGGGGCGGAAGGGTTTCCGCGATCGTCGCCGTCGCGGAATCGGCATGTGCGACGATGTGCATTCGCTGTGGACAACCCGATTTTCCCGATCGTCAGAGTTCCCCCAATCGGCTTGACCGTCTCCGAGAGCACCGATACGATCCGGATCGAGCGAGCGAACCGCCCTGATGGACTTCGTGTCGCAACGAGTGCGGCTGCAAAAACCGTCCGTCGCGGCACAAGTCGCACGGTCGCGACAGCCGATACGAAACTCCACATCGGCGCCGTAGCCAAGTGGCCTAAGGCAGTGGATTGCAAATCCACCATCCCCGGTTCGAATCCGGGCGGCGCCTCTCGACACAACCCCGGTATTTCCGGGGTTGCGTCGATTTTAGATCACGGGTCGGCGCGGCGATTTTCGTCCGGCATGAGCAGATTCGTCAACAGGATCTGCCGTGCCGACTTCCGTCGACGCAACGTTGGACTCGTCGATGGAGCCGGTCGCCAACATCTGCGTGGCGTCAACAGCTTCGGCCGCCATCAGGGCGACGATCCGTTGCAGCGATGACGGGATGAGCGTCTGCTTCCGGTCCTGCAGTCGGCCGAACCGTCGCAGAAACCGCTCCAGCACGCCGCCGAGATCATGGCGTGCGACAGCGGCCGATCGGCTGTTGAATTTGTTCGCGCCATTCGTCCGGCACATCCGAGACGGGCTGCCGATTACCAGTGCCCTCTGCGGCACGCTCTTCGGCGCGATCTCGGATCGACGCAGGCGACAGTCGTCGCGATCGGCGGTCCGATTCGGCTCCGGCTGCTTCAGGCGGCCTACCGCGACTCGTTCGCCACAGCGCAAATCATCAACGCCAGCAGCAGCGGCCTGCGGCTTGCAGATCGACCCGCCTGTCGAGATACTTGTGGTGAACGATGTCGCCGGCCCGTTCGGCTCCTGTCGTGACGACGAAGCGCACTCGTAGCTCAATTGGATAGAGCATCGGTCTTCGGAACCGAGGGTTGGGGGTTCGAATCCCTCCGAGTGCATTGCTTGTGCTGCGATTCAGACGGCTCCCGCGAACGGCGGGGGTCGTTTGCTCATTTAAAAAAGAGGTGTTCACTCGTCGCCGGCCCAAACAGTATCAATCGCGCCGACATCCTGCGTGACATCCTTTGCCGGTCGCGAAAACCCTGAAGG
>JBAQZJ010000640.1:0-2621 GCA_049790855.1 Planctomycetaceae bacterium
GCCACCCAGAACTCGACCTGCCGCTCCCGCTTCCTGCGTCCCAAGCCCATAGCTTCTCCTCAGACCATCCCCACGACCAACCGCCGGAACATAGCGCCGGGGATGCCGTTTTTCAACAGGCTGCTAAGCCCAGTCGTTCTCCGGCATAGCGGCTTGAGACCGCGCACCGACACCAGTCCTGGTTGGCCAGATACCACTCGACCGTCTTCCGCAATCCGGTCTCGAACGACTCGCGCGGGTTCCAGCCGAGTTGCCGCTGAATCTTGCCGGCATCGATCGCATACCGATGATCGTGACCGGGCCGGTCGGCGACGTAGGTGATCAGCGAGTCATGCGGAGCATAAGGCGAATCGACGACCATCTCGTCGAGCACTCGGCAGAGCGTCGTCACGACGTCGATATTCCGCCGTTCGCTGTTGCCGCCGATGTTGTACGTTTCGCCGACCCTGCCTCGTTCGAGGACTAGCAGCAGCGCCCGTGCGTGATCGTCGACATAAAGCCAGTCGCGGACGTTCTCGCCCCGGCCATAGACCGGCAGCGGTTTCCCGTCGAGGGCGTGCTGAATCATCAGGGGAATCAGCTTCTCCGGAAATTGATACGGCCCGTAGTTGTTCGAGCAGTTCGTCACGAGGACCGGCAACCCGTACGTCCGGTGCCAGGCGCGGACGAGATGGTCGGACGCCGCCTTGCTCGCCGAGTAAGGCGAACTCGGGTCGTAGGGCGTTTGTTCGGTGAAGTAGCCGGAATCGCCGAGCGAGCCGAAGACCTCGTCCGTCGAGACGTGATGAAAGCGGAACGCCTCTTTCCGTCTCGACGGAAGTTCCGCCCGGTAGCGACGGGCCGCTTCGAGCAGCGTGTAGGTGCCGACGACGTTCGTCTGCACGAACGCCGCCGGTCCGTCGATCGAACGATCGACGTGCGACTCGGCGGCGAGATGCATCACCGCATCGGGTTGGTGTTGCTCGAAGACGTCGTCCACCGCGGGACCGTCGCAGACGTCGCACTGCTCGAATTCGTAACGGGGATCGTCATCGACCATCGCCAGCGTCGTCAGATTGCCGGCGTAAGTCAGATTGTCGACGTTAACGACGGCGTGATCGGTTTCTTCGATCAGGTGTCGCACGACCGCGGAGCCGATGAACCCGGCTCCGCCCGTGATGAGAATCTTCATAGAACACTCCGTCGTCTAATGCCCGCGTGGCGTGACGAGACTATCCAGATACCGACCGTACGAGTTGTTGCGCATCGTGTGCGCCGTCCGCAGCAGTTGCTCCGTCTCGATGTAGCCCATCCGCCAGGCGATTTCTTCCGGGCAGGCGATCTTCAGCCCCTGGCGGCTCTCGAGCACCGACACGAACGTCGACGCGTCGAGAAGCGAATCGAACGTCCCGGTGTCGAGCCAGGCACTGCCGCGTTTGAGCACCTCGACGCGAAGCCGCTCATTCGCGAGATACGCCCGGTTCACGTCGGTGATCTCGAGTTCGCCCCGCGCCGACGGCTTCAGGTCGCGCGCGATCTGGACGACGTCGTTGTCGTAGAAATACAGACCGGTGACCGCGTAGTTCGACCGCGGCTCCTTCGGCTTCTCCTGAATGTCGACGGCCTGCCCCTGACTGTTCAACTCGATGACGCCGTAGCGCTCGGGATCGTGTACATGATACGCGAAAACGGTCGCCCCTTCGGCGCGTTGCGAGACCGCCTGAAGCCGATCGCTCAGGTCGTCCCCGTAGAAAATGTTGTCGCCCAGAACCAGGCACGACGCATCCGACCCGATGAACGGCGCTCCGATGACGAATGCCTGCGCCAGCCCTTCCGGCTTCGGCTGCTCGGCATACGACAGCTCCAGGCCCCATTGCGATCCGTCGCCGAGGAGTCGACGAAAGAGCGGCAGATCCTGCGGCGTGCTGATCACCAGAATCTGCCGGATGCCCGCCAGCATCAGCGTCGACAGCGGGTAATAGATCATCGGCTTGTCGTAGACAGGCAACAACTGCTTGCTGACGACCTGCGTGATCGGGTACAGGCGTGTGCCCGACCCGCCCGCGAGAATCAATCCCTTCCGACCGACGTTCACCGTGCTGCTCCTCGAATCGCGTAGTTCCCGGCGCAGCGAGCGCCGTCGTCCTGCCAGATGAAGTTCCGCACGAATTCGATCAATGACGGATCGGGCTTCCACTCCTCGGCGGCGGCCACGACACCGGCCGGTTCCGACGACGTCGCGACGAGCGACTTCAACACCTCGTGAAGCTCTTCCTCGGTCTCCGCGACGCGGATGCGGGTCGACCGCCGGAATCGCCGGACCGTCGCCAGTTGATGCTCGTTCCGCTGCTCGCCGAGCGCGGCACGCTTCGGCATCACCACGAGCGGCTTTGAAAGTTCGAGCGCGGTGATGATCGTGCCCATTCCCGCGTGAGACACGACGAACCGGGCCTCGGCGAACGTCTCGCGAAACTGGTTCGGCGTTAAGAAATCGACGTGCCGGCAATGCTCCGGCCGATACCGACCGCTGCCGATCTGCACGAGGATCTCGCCCCGCGACCGGCCGGCGGCCCAGGCGTCGACGGCGCGAACCAGCCGGTCGAACGGGTCCATGTTTCCGACGGTGACGAAGATCAAATGAC
>JBAQZJ010000641.1:0-1523 GCA_049790855.1 Planctomycetaceae bacterium
AGCGGCAGACGCTCCTCGACACGCGATTCGGCGGTCTCTTCTTCGATCTCAAGCGGCCGGCTTTCCGCAGAGAGCTGCGGCGTCGCCGACTCGACGACCATCGGCGACGCCTCCGGCATCTCGGGCAAGATCGCCGGCGACGGAATCGGCGTGTCGGGCGCCTCGGGCGATTCGACGACCGTGCGAGATTCTTCGAGGGCGGCGGGAAGCTCGACGGGGCGTTCGGATCGATCGGCCGGTTCGGCGGGACGTTCGCTCGGCCTGTCCCACAGCGGAGCGTCGCCGGTCGCGTCCGCCAGTTCCGTCTCGCCGGTCTCGGAGACGATCTCGCGAATCGCGATCGGCTCGGGTTCGGGCTGTGGAGAGCGGTCGGGCGAGCGCCCGAGTTGTTCGAGTTTGGGTCCGACGGCGAACAGGCCGAAGAACAGCGACAGGTGGAGCAGCAGCGAGAACAGCAGGGCTTTGAACGAGGCTCGGCGATCGCCCCAGCGTGTGCCGAGCATCGAGAACAGGTGCGCCGCTGCCGAGGCCCCGGCAATCGCCAGTGCGGCCCACCAGAAGCCCTCGGACATGACGTTCACTCCTTCGCCGCCGGCCGGTTCGCCAGCGAGACGCCGGTGATGCCCGATTTTTTGACGACCGCAAGAACGTCCATCACCTGCTGGTACGACGTCGAACCGTCTCCGCGAAGGACGACCGCCTGGCCGGGGTAGTTTTCCCGCATGGCGACGAGCCGGCTTTCGAGTTCGGGCAAGGCGATCGCCTGACCGTCGAGAATGACGTCGCCGGCGGCCGTCACGTTGACCGTCGCCGGGTCGGGCAGACTGGTCACCGCCATCGCGTCGGAAACGGTCGGCAGCTTGATGTCGAAGTAACGTTCGTCGTCGACGAACTGCGTACCGACCATGAAGAAGATCAGCAGCAGGAACATGATGTCGATGACCGGCGTCAGGATCAGCTGCGGTTCCTCGAGTGGTTCGGTCTTGAGCGGCATCGTCCGGTTCCTGCTCCGCTCGCGAAAATCGCGGCAAGCCCTCTATTCTGTGACGCCGGAGAGTTTACGGCAAGACGGCTTACGACGAGGGCGGTTCGTCTCGGTCGGAAAGCACGTGGATCTCCTCGCCGCGGCAGACGATTCGGTCGCCCGGAACGAGCTTTCGACGCCGGCGGGTTTCAACGGCGCCGTTGACGGTCACCTCGCCCGACTGGATGAGTTGCTTCGCCTCGCCACCGGTCGAAACACAGCTCGCCAGCTTGAGGAACTGGTCAAGCCGGATGGAATCGTCGGAGGGATCGCTCATGGTGATTTGGAACGAAGTGACCGACGGCGCCACTTGTCAGCGTGGGACCAGCGATCGGAAACGGTCGTGCATCGACGCCAGCCGTGCGTCAATGCAAGCAGCCGCCGCCCGCGGTTGGTGCGGGCGGCGGCTGAAGAGACTCGGTGGCCCTGTCGATGAGCGTTGAGAAAACGGTTTGGGTTTCGGCGGCGGGTGATTTCGACGAACAGCGGCAGATCGGGA
>JBAQZJ010000642.1:0-6942 GCA_049790855.1 Planctomycetaceae bacterium
CGATGCACCAGCGCCCGGCACAATGCGACCCGCTGCTGCTCGCCACGGCTGAGCCGCCCGATGCGGCGATCAAGTCGATCGCCGAGGCCGACGACGTCCGACAGTCGCAAGAGTTCCGTCTCGAACGCCGCCCGTTCGCTCCGCAGGCGTCCCGACACCGCCGCCGGAAACAGAATGTTCTCTCGCACGGATAGGTGATCGAACAGCTCGAAGTTCTGAAAGACGAAGCCGACATTCGCCAGTCGGAACGCACGCCGCTGCAGGTCGGACAATACCGACACGACCGTTTCGCCGACCGTCACACGGCCGCGATCGGGAGTGCGCACGCCGGCGATCAAGTCGAGTAGCGTCGTCTTGCCGCAACCGCTCGGGCCGACGAGAGCGGCACGTTCGCCGGCAGCGATCGCCAACGATGGCAACGCCAGTCGGAAATCCGATCGAGTGTAACCGAAGGCGATGTCGTCGCAGCGGATCATCGAGACGATTCATGCAGGAAAGTTCGCCAAGCCGCACGTGCTGGTCGTCAGAATGCTTGGTCAGAGCATTCCGATCGCTTCGTCCTGAACGAGACGAGCGTCGCGAAGGTCCATCGAGGTCATTGTCCAGCGCGACGAACGCGGCTCAAGCCGGAAGAGCGCCTCGTACCGATACTTGCGGGTGTGGACGTGGCCCCAATGCTCGACACGACCGGCGACCTCCCACCGGCAACGGTAGTCGAAGCCGCCGGAGGGCGACGGTTCGCCGACTTTGCGGCCGTCCAGAATGGCGACGTCCTCCGTCACCGGCAACGTTCCCGATTCGTCGGCTTCACGAAACGTGCGGATCAGCCGGAGGTACAGTTCACGCAGCAGTTCTCCGTCGGCAGCCGCTGCGAGGGCTTCGAGCGCCTCGTCTTCCGTCGAGGCGTCGGTCGCCAGATAAAGATTGTGATGCAGGCGGTTGACGATTTCGTCCGCCTCCTGCTGCGATACGACGGGAGTACCCGCGAACGGATCAGAAAAGGTCCAGCGCGGTTCCTGCCAGGCGGCAGCGGCAACGACGAGGCCGGTCGCCATCATGCCGCCCGCGACGGCACGCCGGCTTCGAAGCGACAGCCCGCCCACGACGCCGAACCCGCCGATGAGCAATGCCAGCCACGGCACCGACAGCCGCGGCGGCGGCGGAGCGGTCGCGACCTTCACTTCGAGCGGCGACGGCGGTGCGGGTCGCGTCCAGACGAACGTGTCATCCCGCGTGGCCATCGAAAACTTCGGGCGCTGCACGTCATCGCCCGCGAAGCAGAACGCATCGACCCGCCAAGCTTGCCGGTTGAACGCTTTCCAGTGAAGTTTCACCGAGCCGGCAGGTCGTTCCAGCGGGTACGACAGAATCACGCCGACGCGGGCGTTCACGGCACTGACGGTCCGCCGCTTCGGCGACTGCGTCAGGTCGCGGTCTTCGAGCGTGAAGAACTCGACGCGAATCGCGGCCGGCTCGACCGTCGTGCCGTCGATCGAAAGCGGGTTCTTCGTTCGGAAGTAGTCGGCGACCTCGACCTGCGCGGCGTCCTGCTCGTTCGGAGAGAGAAAGTCCGGTTGCTCGCGTTCGACCGTGAAGAAACTCTCGACGAGCGGAAACGGGATCAACAGTTCGTGCCGGACTTCGCGACGGGCAACGTACAGGAACGAGCGAACGGTGTTGAGCGCCGTCGCGCCGAGCATGTCGTCTCGCCGGGCTTGCATCCAGGTTTCGCGCGATTCATCGTCCGTCGGCGCTTGACTGCCGGACCAGTCGAATCGCACCGTCCGGATGTTGCCCGGCTTCAGGGTCGCTTCGACCTCGTCGTCTCGACCGGACTGCTTCACGCGGAAATCGACGAGCGCCGGGAACCCGGCATTCTCATCGACGAGCCGCTGTCCGAACGAGAGAAACTCGGGCGGCGCTTCCAGCGGGAGTTCGAGTCGGTAGACGAGGTTGTAACCCATCAGCTCGCCGAGCGGGATGTTCTCGGTGAACTCGTCGCCGGTGACGGAGGCGACTTTGCCGCCTTCGATCGTCCGCCCCTTCAGGTCGAAGACGGGCAGCCGTTCGAGCAGCAGCGGGCCGTGCGCGACCGCCGCCTGTCGAAGCGAATCGGCCGTCGCCTCGTTCTCTTGGTTGGGCTTGAGGTCGTGATAGAAATAGAGATCCTCGGCGAAGCATTCGACGTCGATCGTCACCTGATCTGCTTCGACGAAGGCCGTTTCGACGACGATCGAGATCGGGTGGGCGTCGACGTGCGCGGCGCAGCCGACGATAATCGCGAAAACGATCAAGCCCACCCCTTGCAAGGGATGGGCTTCGGCAGACGTCGTTCGTGGCGAATCGCTCATCACGCCGAGGCCGCGAATCCGCCTTCGACGCCCTTCGTGACGACCGCGACGGCGTCATGCGGATGAAGGCTTTCGAGATGTCGCACGCGGACGCGGTAGTCGGCGAACGCGGGGTCGCTGTCGAGGGCGCGGGCGAGGATGCGTGCGGCGTCTTCGCAGAACATCAACTGCTCGGCATTAAGACGAGCGAACTCCTGCTCGTCGGCCCGTTTGACGACCGATTGAACCGCCGTGCCGAGGGCTTCCTCGCAATCGTCGACGAGGCGGTCGATCGGATACTCGTCGGGACTCTCGCCGAGTCGCACCGTCACGTCGGCGTGGCTGCGTTGGCTGTGCGGCAGTGCCGCGATCGCCCGCTGCGTGCCGAGCCACTTCGTGACGTCGTCGACGTCGACCGAATGCCGGTCGCCGAACGTCTCGATAAATCGCTCCTGGATCAGTTGCCGCGACAACGCGGCGGAGCAGGGGCAAGTGCTCGAATAAGTCAGCCGGACCCGAAGCGTATGGGCGACCCCGTGGGGACCGGCAGTCGCTTCGACGCGGGTGGGATAAGCGCGCCAACCCGAGAGATCGGACAGCAGGCTCGGGCGCCGGACGAGATGCTCGAAATCGACGGCGAGAAATGCCGAACGACTCATGTCGAGATGCGAGAGAAGGAACCCGCCCAGCACGTCTTCCACGGCGGCCGGCGTGAAATCGCGGTCGTCGAGCACTTCCTGCAGCCGCAGGAAGAGTCGCGACATGTGGATGCCCTTGATCGACGGATCGTCGAGGGACACGGCGGCTTCGGCGCGGGCCGGTACACGCACGGCGACGCCGTCCGAACCCGGCCGACGCAGCGCCAGCTCGATGCCGTCCATGCCGACCCGGTCGAGCGTCTTGCGAACGGTCGAGATCGAGTCTTCCGCAACATCGGGCAGCGTGCGCATCACACTGAACGTGTTGCGCGCCCGCGCAAGATTGAGAGCGTCCGAGAGCAAGTCCGACATGAGAGTTTCGCGGAAGAGTCGGCGGATCCGGGCTGGTCGCCGAAAGAGGCAGGCCTTACCCGACGATTGTAGACGCCGTTCCGCCCCAGACAACCGCTCGCGGGTCGATCTGACGCACGTCGCCTAACCTGCCGCCTGCAAAGTCGTTACCGCTTGACGGGTCGTGCCGCTTGCACGGCTTGCCTGTGTGCGATTTCGCAGCACGTGGACTGCTCCTCGCCGACGCGCCGCGAAATCGCAAGTGGCATCAAGACGTACGACGGCATCGTCAGTTCGCCTGTGCGTCGCCGGCCTTTTCGGCGTCGGCGGAAACGGGGCGGACATCCCGTGGGGCGGTGGCGAACTCCATACGGGTCCGTTCGCGATAGAGCACGAGGGCATGAACGGCATGATTCATGCCGCCGACTTCCAGCGGTTCCCGCTGGTACTGCACGAGGTCGCGGGCGACTGCCGCGATGCCGCGACGGACCCACGGTTCCTTCAAGCGGTTCTGCTGGAGGGCCAGCATCAGGAATTCGAGGGTGTGGCCGGAGGTCGAAATCCGTTTGCTCGGGTCGTCCCAGTACTTCGGCCCCTTGAAGTAGATGCCCGAGAACGAGCCGTCCTCGTTCTGCATCGCCTTGGCGAGGGCGATGTGCTTTTCGAGGTGCATGTGGGCCTGCATCCAGACGCCGCTCAACCGGTTGCCCGATTGCAGATAGGCATTGCGGGCGCTGGCGAGGGCGAACAGGGCATGACAGCCGCCGCAGGGAGCGCCGTTGGGGTTGGCGAACTGGCGGAGCGTTGTCGACACGAGCCGTTCCATGCTCCAGGCTTCCCCCTTCGCGTTGCGCCACTGCTCGTTCATGTCAAAGTAGTAGGCGAACGCCCAGAGATCCCACGTGACCTCTTCGCGGTCGTTGACCTCCATCTTCGCATTGTGCAGCATTTGGCTGAACGTGACCTTCCGCCCCTGGATCGTGAACTCGAAGTCGAGTGGAATTCGTGCGAGCGCGAAGAATGCGAGAAACTGGTTCGGGTGCCCTTCGAACTCGTACGCCTCGCCGGTGAACTTCTGCGGGCGGGCGCCGTTCGGGGTCAGATAAAACCAGTTCATGCTCTCGACGGTCGTCGGCGCATCTTTGCCGCCGCGTTTGACGCGGGCACGGTAGACCGGGTTCGTCGCGACCCAGTCGTATGCGTTCACCTTCTCGCCGTTGACCCGGACGACACAGTTCTTGCGGAACGCGAGCATGTTGTGGCCGATCTGCCACGGGGTGTGGGGCCGCTCGCCGGGCACGTTCGTTTCGGCAATCAGCACTCGGCGGGCGGTGACTTCGATCGCTTCGTCGACCTGCGCATCGAGCGGATCGACGGCATGCGTGATCGGAGTCGTCGTCGGAGTTTCGGTCGGCAGCGGTCGCGGCTCGGTGCCGACGGGCTTCGAACCCGACGGAACGGCCGCGATCGGCTTCGGTTCCGACGGCTCGGTCGGATTCGGAATGACAGGCTCGGGATCGGCCGGCTTCATCAGCAGCGATTCATCGCCGCCGGCGAGGGCCGGCAACACGCGAATCGGTCGCTCGCCGGGCGTCGCCTCGGGCGCCCAGATGCCGCCCACACCGGCTCGTACGGCCGGCACTTCCGATCCGACAGCGCCTTCCGGCTCGGCCGCCGGCGCCGGGGCACCTTTCTCGTCGGCCGAAGTTCCAGGTCCGCCGGAGTTCGGCCCTGCGTCTTCGACCAGCATGAGTCGCGGCCCCCCGGAGGAATCCGGCGGGCGCGGCGCTTCCACAGGCGGACGGACCTCGGCGGCGCCGGCTGCCAGAGTCGCCGATGCCAGCAGCCATGTTCCGAAGCCGCTCGTCCGTCTGATCATTTGCCTGCCCCGCCTCGGATCCGCATTCACGTGTCGCATCGCCCCGCGACGATCCGAGCACACCGATCGTCGATGCCTATGTATGTGATCGGCTGAACCGTCATCGGAGTTCAGCGATCGCTTCCCGCCGCCGGGCAGTTCCCGAGCGGCGACCGCAGCCACATAAGTCGGAGAAAATCGCCGACCAGATGCCGACCATCTCCGCCTTTCGCAAGCGGCGAGGATAAAATACGCTAAAGCACGACCGGTACGCCGGAATTCGACGAAAGAGCCTGCGATGAAGAAGTGCAATTCCTGCCCCAAACCGGCGGTCTACCACATCACAGAAGTCTGTGACGGCGACGTTAAGAAAGAACTGCATTTCTGCGAAGAGCATTTCCACGAATACATGACCCGTCTCGACCAGCCGGCGGCGGAAGACGAGTCGGGCGTACCCCAGGCGATTCAGGATCTCGCCGACGACGCCGAAGCCCGGCAGGCGGACGACGTCTCGTGCCCGAACTGCGGAATCACCTTCCGCGAATTCCGCGAGCACGGCCGACTGGGCTGTCCGCTCGATTACGACGTCTTCAAGGAGCAACTCCTGCCGCTGCTCGAAAATATTCACGGCGAGACCGAGCACGTCGGCAAGGCTCCCAAGAGCGCCCCGACCGGCAGCGAACATCACTACGAACTGATCCGTCTCCGCCGAGAACTCGCCACCGCGGTCGAACACGAGGAATACGAGACCGCCGCCCAGCTTCGCGACCGAATACAGGCGTTCGAGACGAAAGCGAGCGAAAAGCCGTAGATTCGGCACGAGCGGCACGGCAAAAAACGAAAACAGCCCGGTCGATCCGTAGATCGCCGGGCTGCGAGATTTTTGTTCACTGCGAAGCGAAGCTGTTACTCTTCGGCGACGTAGGGCATCAGACCGATGAAGCGGGCACGCAGAACGGCCTCGCGGACGGCCCGCTGGTACAGGGCGCTGGTTCCGGTCCGCCGCTTGGGCAGAATCCGGCCTTCCCGATCGACAAGCTGCTTGAGCAGCTTGACGTCTTTGTAGTCGACGTAAACGGGACGCGGAATCTCACCGTTCCCGGTGAAGCGGCACTTCAGCTTCTTCTTCAGCCGGGCGCGCTTTTTCCGTAACTTCTTGAGGTTGGCCTTGTTCGGTGCCGGCATCGGCTCTATCCGTCTCTGAAATAACGTGCGTAGTCTCGTCCGCGGAATGGAGCAGTGTAACGGCGAAGGTCCGCAAGGGAAAGCGAACGGCAGGCCAGGACGATGGGTGGCTGGGGTCGACGCGAAAACAGCGTCGTGTTCACTTTCGGCCTGATCGCGTCGCCCCCAGTCGGGCGCGCGGACGGCGCACCCGACTGGGGGCGGGCCGATCCTGTCTTTCGCCACGACGACGCAGGCCGCGGCCCGACCCCAGCCACCCGTCGCAGGCCAGGCTCTCGGTAGTGGTACAGTTTGATTTTCCACGTCAGCCGACGACCACGACGTAGTAGTAGGCCACGATGAGGGACACTGAGAGCAGGGCAAGCGCCAGCAGCGCGACGCCGGCGACCAGCATCTTCAGGCCGGCCGGCCATCTCCCATCCCGCCTCGCCATCGCTGGCCGCCAACCCCACGCCGCCGCCATTGAGAGAGCCGCGATGATCAACCCGACCCCGGCCAGCGCGTCGAGCAATATGGCCGCCACGATCAGAACGGCACCGGGATTCTCAAAATTCCCCATTCTCATTCCGCCTCTCCGTTC
>JBAQZJ010000643.1:0-2224 GCA_049790855.1 Planctomycetaceae bacterium
GCATTGGATGGTGAACGAAGGCACCGAAAGCGACTGGACCGGATTGTCGCCCGATAACGCCGTCGACGCACCCGAATGTCAGCGCGGACCCGACAGGCTGCCGCTGAAATCGAGCGACTGGAACCGCGTCAAACTCGCGATCGCCGGCGGCACGTTGCAGATGACGCTCAACGACGTGCTCGTGTTCGAGCGGCCGCTCGCGGCGACCGACAGCCGGCTGTTCGGCCTGTTCCGCGACTCCGAAACGCCATCGCAGGTGCGGAACGTCATTCTTCGCGGCGACTGGCCAGAGCGGCTTGATGACGCCACGAAAGTCGATTTGCTGGCCGCCGCTCGCGCTTCGAGCGATCAGAACATCGCGCAGTTCGAGCGCGCCGTCATCACCGAAAAGCATTTCAGCGGTCCGCCGTGGGAGCGACTGAATACGCTGTCGGACCTGCCGGCGGCGGTGCGTTATGAGCGTTTGATCGCCGATGTGCTGCCGTCGGTCTCGACGCCGGTCTGGCGGCTCGGCGGAACATTCAGCCCCGCGAATCCGCCGCCCGTCGTCACCGGTTACGGCATCGAACCGTCGCCGTCGTCTCCGCGCAGCCATGTCGGCGGACGGATCGTCAGCGCCGCTCGACTGCTCGTCGAGACGGCGAAGGAACTCGACCGGCTCGACGAGCTTGCCGCGACGATCGAAGCGGCTCCGCCGGCGTCGGCCTTCGACGAACGCAACCGGCTCGCCCTGAAGGCGCTCGTCGCGATCGAGCAGAACGATCTCGACGCGGCGGCGAGCGATCTGGACACCCTGTTACCACTGCTGGCGAAGGTTCCGCCCTCGTCGAACGAAGACGATCGCTGGCCGGAACTGATCGTCGCCGATGCGGCGCTCGATCACACATCGCTCGTGAAACCGGCGACGGCGCTGCTCGATCGCCTCGTCGCCGAGCAGCTTCAGAAAGGCGCGCAGGAGACGGTCGGTTACCTCTGGCAGCGGCACGCCCGCCGGCTTCGCGGCGAAGCCCAGGCGCTGTTCGAGACGGGTCTGTCGCGCGGCGAGCTTCCCGACGCGCCGCCGCTGGTCCATTGGCGGTCCGTCGAGTTCGGCCGGGCCGAAGACCGCGGGCCGGGCGAGCCGCGGCCCCTGTGGCAGCTTCGTCCGAACGGCGACGTCGCCCATCGCGGCGGACCCCACTGGGATTTTCTGCATCTGACGACGCCGTTGCGAGGCGACGTGGAGATCCGCTGTCAGCTCCACATTTCCGGATGGCGGGAAGCCCATCTCCGCGTCGCCGATCTCGCGGCGGTGCCGCGATACGATCGCCAAAACTATTACCTCCGCCGATACGGTCGCGCCGACGACGTGCGACCGCTGTCTTCGCCGATCGACTTCGGCGACGAAGGCGCCTGGTGCGACTATCGCGCGGTGGTGAAGGACGGCGTGTTCACGGCGTGGGCCAATGACGTGAAGATGCACGAACAGAAGCTCGATCCGAACTACGATCCCTGGATCACGATCGCGGCGATCGGGCAGACGAACGGCGCCGTCCGCAACGTGACGATCGCCGGCACCCCGACCGTGCCGGACGAAGTCGCGATGTCGGCCTCTCCCGGTCTTTCAGGCTGGCGCGGCTATTACCCGGGCCGAATGGTCGGAGACGGCGTCCACTGGCAGAAGGTCGGCGAAGAAATCCGCGCGTCGAAACGTTCTTCGGGAACGACGAGCGAAGAAACGCTGGTCTATCACCGGCCGATGCTCGAAGACGGCGAGATCGAGTACGAATTCTTCTACAAACCGGGCGAGACGCTCGTTCACCCGGCGCTCGACCGGCTCGTGTTCCTGCTCGACCCCGCCGGCGTCAAGGTCCACTGGATGACCGACGGCAAGTTCGACCGCACCGGCGTCGCCGAACGCAACGAAAGCGACGAATCCGAACACCGGATCGGCCCGAAAGAATTGCCGCTCAAACCCGATGCCTGGAATGCGCTGAAGCTCTCGCTCGAAGGTGACGTCGCGACCGTGACGCTCAACGGCGAAGCGGTTTGCAAGCGGCCGCTGGAAGCGACGAACCAGCGGGCCTTCGGCCTGTTCCACTACGCCGACAAGACCAACTGCCGCATCCGCAACATCCGCTGGCGCGGCGACTGGCCGAAAGTATTGCCGCCGGCGGACGAACTGTTCGCGACGGTCGAGTGAGGGGAAGGGGGGAGCGGGAGAAGGGGGGAGCGGGGGGTAGGG
>JBAQZJ010000644.1:0-9572 GCA_049790855.1 Planctomycetaceae bacterium
GGGGAGAGGGGTCAGGGGTGAGGGGGTGCCTTGTGGGTACGATCGCCGCCTGCTCCGAACGAGAGTCGACGTGCAATTCCGTGCAGAAGCTTGCAGAAGCACGTCAAACGGCACCCCTCACCCTCGATCCCTCTCCCCAGGGAGAGGGAGGACCATGCACCCAGCGCAACTGGCAACTTAACTCCTCAACCAGTGCGTGACCGGTTTCAAACGTCAAATGCCATCACGTGAATCCGGCAAATCGACCCACGACCGCGGCCCACCAAGGCTGGTGATCGTCTGGACATGCGGTTACGATCGCAAACCGAAACTGTCTCGATCATGTCTCGTTTGAATGACCGCCGTGCCGACGGCCGGCGTTTCAGCACCGATGGCACACGTCGAATTGATCTGCGGGCCGGCGGGATCGGGTAAGACGGCACGAGTTCTCTCGGCGTTTCGTCACGAGGTCGTGGCGCGCCAGGCGGAAGACCGAATCGGGACCGCGCTGTGGATCACACCGTCGAAACGATCGCGGGCGACCGTGCTGCGATCGCTGCTTGCAGCCGATCTGCGGGTCTGTTTCTCGCCGCAAGTGGTCACGTTCGACGAATTCGCCGAGCACCTGCTCGGCACGGCTTCCGAAGCGATTCAACCGTTGAGCGGAATCGCGAAACGGCGGCTTCTTCGCGAATTGATCGACGATCTGAGTCGCCGCGGCAAGCTGAAGTACTTCGGCAAGGTCGCCGACACGCCGGGGTTCCTCGACCTGTGCGAAGCGTTCATTTCGGAACTGAAGCGGGAAGAGGTGTGGCCGGAAGACTTCGAGAAGGCATGTCGGCAGGCCGATCCCGGTGACGGAAACGCATCGAATCCGAAGTATCGCGAACTGACGCTGATCTACGGAACCTATCAGCAACGATTGCACGCAGCCGGCACGCAACAAATCGACCACGACGGGATCTCGGGCCTGTATGACGGCGAAGGGCGATTCTGGTCGGCGCGAACGCTGATGAAGCAAGGGCATCGGGGTCCGTACGGCGATTTGACCTTGATCGTCGTCGACGGCTTCACCGACTTCACACGCACTCAATACGAAATGCTTGCCGGCCTTGCCGGCTGGGCGGAACGAATGTTCGTCACGCTGTCGCTCGACCGGGCGGACGGGCGAGGCGAGCTTTTCACGAAATCGACGGCAGCGCTTGCCGAGCTGCAGAGCGCACTGGTCGACCATGATCCGGACACCGTGTGGCTGAGCCTGCCGGATCGGGCGAAAGCGACCGTCGTCGGGCACCTCGCGTCGCATTTGTTCGACAATCCGCGCGAAGTGCCGCGAAGCGGTGACGCGACGGGTCTCGCCGTTCTGTCGTGCGTCCGACCGGCAGGTGAGATCGAAACGGTCGCGAAACGAGTGAAGCGGCTTCTGGTCGACGGCACCCCGCCCGACGACGTCGTCGTCGCGTTCCGAACGCTCGACGGCATCGCCGATTTCGTCCGCTCGACGTTTTCGGCGGCCGGAATTCCCGCGGCAGTCGACGTCGGGCCGGCCATCACCAGCACGGGGGCGGTGCGGTTCCTGTTCGCATTGCTCGATCTGGAGCGGGACGACTGGGCGTACCCGCAGTTGACGGGCGTGCTCAATTCGGTGCTGTTGCAGCCCGACTGGCCCTCGATCGCCAACGGCGCCGCCGCCCGCGCCGTGTCGACGAAGCTCCGTGCATTCGATCTCGACGGAGGGCGGGAGATCATTCTCTCCGCATTGTCGCGACGTCTGGAACGAGCCGACGACGACCCGCAACTGGCAATCGCATTGGAGACCTTGCGGCGGCTGTCCGACGAACTGGCCCCGCTACGTCGTCGCGCCGTGTTCTCCGATTGGGTCGGTCGACTGCTGCACATCGCGTCGGTATTGCACATCGTGCCCGATGACGTAACGCGAGACGATGTAAACGCGCTTGCCGCAAACGAGTTCAGAGGTTGGCAGGCGTTCGTGCGGCTGCTGGAAGAGTCGCAGAAGGCGAAGGCGCTGACGGACGGTCCGGCGCGCGAGATCGGCCTGGTCGAATTTCGCAGGCAGATCGCCGAGCTGCTGACGGGCCAGCGACTGAAATGCGAGGTTCGCGAGGCGGGTCGAGTCCGCGTGCTTTCGGCAGACCAAGTGCGCAACCTCGATGTTCCGCATCTCTTTCTCTGCGGCCTGAGCGAATCGGTCTTCCCGCAGTCCCATGGCGACGATTGCCTGTACGGCGACGCCGAACGACTGCGACTTCGCGATCACGGAGTGCCGCTGAGCCATCGGGCACGTCGCAGCCGCGAAGAAATGCTGCTGTTCTATGGTGTCGTCACGCGTGCCCGGCAATCGCTGACGTTGTCGTACCCCAGCGTCAACGACGGCGGCGAGCCGTTGTATCCCAGCCCCTACGTCACGGCGGTGCTCGACCTGTTTCTGCCGGAAGCGTTGCAGGCCGAACATTGCGGCCGGCTCGACCCGGTGCCGGCGGCGCAGGGGGAATGTATCACGGCGTCGGACTTGCGAGTTCTGGCCACGCGAGAGGCCTTGGCGGGCCGCGCGGGCTTATTCGCAACGGTGGCGTCTCGTTCGGACTTCGCCGAGACGGCCCGCAACGTCGCCGCCGCGGCCGAGATGGCCACGGCACGTTTCAGGACACGGGGGCTGACGACCTACGAGGGCGTGCTCTCGGACCCGCGGAATCTGAAGCGGCTGCGTCGGCGGTTCGGAGCGCAGCACGAGTTCAGCGCCACCGAGCTGGAGACCTACGCCGCGAATCCGTTCCGATACTTTCTCCAGTACGTGCTGTGTCTCGATCCGCTTGTCGATCCCGGTCCCGGCACCGATCTTGCGCGCCGGGGTCGCGACCTGCATGCGGCGCTGGCGGCGATGCATCGGCGACAGGCATCATGCGCGACCGACGAGACTGCCGCCGAGTTACTGGTCGAGGAACTGCGACGCGAGATCGAGGCGCTGTTCGCCCCCGGCGGCGATTCACCGTTGCGACGGGCGCTTCGGCAGATCGAGCGGGACGTGCTGACGAAGCGCGCCGATCGCTACGGAGTGCAGTGGAACGGATACCTGAAGGCGCTGGTCGCAAGCTGGGACGGTCCGCCGACGCCCGCCCGCTTCGAGGTGCCTTTCGGAAATATGGTCGACGAAGACGGCCATGCGATCGAGCCGGTGAACGCGCGGGTCGAGTTCGGTACGAAGGCCGATTCGGTGCGCGTTCGCGGACAGATCGACCGGATTGACGTCGGCCGGTGCGACGGACGCGACGTGTTCAACGTCATCGACTACAAACTGACGAAGTCACCGGGGCGGTTCGAGCCGGAAGATCTCGAACTGGGCCGGTCGTTGCAGTTGGCGATCTATGCCGCCGCCGCTCGTCGCCTCGGCCTGGTGGACGCCGAATTGTTTCAGCTCGGCTTCTGGAGCCTCGACGGCAAAGGGTTCGTGTGCGGCTTCAAGGGTCGGATGAACGGCATTCCGTCACTCGATTCCGAGCAGGTCGCCTGGCTGGAAGAGACGCTCGACCGCGTCGTGCCGCAACTCGCCGAGTCGATCCGCTCGGGACGGTTCCCTGTCGTGCCGGACGATCCCGGCGAGCAATTCAACGCCGATGCGGCAGCCGTCGCGCGTTTGGGACAGTTCCGATCGGTCGCCGAACGGCTCGGCAAGCTGAGACCCGGATACGAGGGCGCGGCGGCGACAGGCGAAGAGGACGAATCCGATTCATGAAGACTACCGAGAGGGCGTGCATCGACGCAGAGGCGAGCGGCAGGCGTCAGCCTGCCGGTGGGAGGGACGCGTCTCTGCAACGCGACCGTCTTCCCGAATGCCGTCAAGAGCAGCGATTTTCCGGAAGCCGTTGACGCCGATCACACACGCGACGCGACGAGACACTCAACCCACCGGCAGGCTGACGCCTGCCGCTCGCCTGACTATTCGGACGTTGACCGTCTGAGCCGTTCGCATGACCCGATCGATGCCATTGACGTTGGAGCAGCAGGCGATTCTCGACGCCGGTTGGAAGGCGATCTCGGTCGCCGTGTCCGCCGGCGCCGGCTGCGGCAAGACGTTCATTCTGACGCAGCGGTTTCTGAATTTTCTTCAACCGACGAACGGCCGGGCCGATCCGTTGTCGCGGATCGTCGCGATCACCTTCACCGAGAAGGCCGGTCGCGAAATGCGGCATCGCGTGCGTGCGGCATGCCAGAATGAGTTGCTGCATTGTGAAGACGAATGCGTGAATCACTGGCTCGGCGTGCTTCGCGGACTCGACACCGCGCGGATCACCACCATTCACGCCTACTGTGCGACGCTGCTGCGAACCTACGCCGTCGAGGCCGGGCTGGACCCAGGCTTCGGACTGATCGACCCTTCGTTCGGAGACCTGTTGACGCAGCGATCGGTTCAGGAGGGACTTTGCCGGCAACTCGAAACGGGCGACGCTTCGGCGATCGACCTGGTGACGCGGTTCGGTTTCGAACGGTCGGTCAAACTTCTGCGGGAACTACTCGACGGCGTCCGCACGGCCGACCTGGAGCGAATCGAGAGTTACACGCCGAAGTCGCTGCTGGCGGCATGGGAGGAGCATTGGGTCGAACAGTGCGTACCGCAGCTCGCCCGCGAGCTTTGGGAGTCGCCGACGGCCCGGTCGGTCGTGGAACTGCTCGAGGCGAACGAACCGTCGCATCCAAAGATGCAGGAAGGCAGGGCATTACTACTCGCACGACTAAATGATGATCCGTCGAACGATCCGACTGTTCTTGACCAGATTCACGAAGCAGCGAAGGTCAAGGGCGGTGCGAAGGCTTGGGGTGACCCGGCGCTTTACGAAACGGTCAAGGAGGCATTCGAATCGTTTCGCAAGGCGTTGAAGGACTTCGGAAAGAAGTGCAAGGTCGCCGCAGACGACGGCAGCGAGGCCGCGACGGTCGCGCTGACGGTTCACGGCGTCGCGCGAGTCGTCGCGGACGAATATGCGCGACGCAAACAGGAAGAGTCTCAGCTCGACTTCGACGATCTGCTGTGCCTGACGCGGAACCTGTTGCGCGATCAGGCCCAGGTTCGGCGCCGCGCCGTCGCGGGAATCGACCTGCTGATGGTCGACGAGTTCCAGGACACCGACCCGGTTCAAGCCGAAGTCGTTCGTCTGCTCTGCGGCGAAGCGCTTCCGGCCGGGAAGCTGTTTCTCGTCGGCGATGCGAAACAGTCGATCTATCGATTTCGCGGCGCCGACCCGCGGGTCTTCGCGACGATCCGGGAGGAACTGCCGGAGGAAGGCTGTCTTCCGCTGACGACGAACTTCCGCAGTCAGCCGGCGATTCTACGGTTCGTGAACGAGACGTTTTCGAACGAGATCAGCGATTACGAACCGCTTCTACCGGCCGACCTGGCGCAGTATTCGCCGGAGCCGTGCGTCGAGTTCCTGTTCGCCGTGTCGCAGGACAAGGCGGAAAAGGCCGAGGATCGTCGCCGGAACGAGGCCCGCTGGATCGCCGGACGTCTTGCCGAACTCCTGAGCGATCCGACCCCGCGCGTGCTCGACGCGAAGACGAAGACGCTGCGTCGCGTCGTGCCAGGCGACGTCGCGATCCTGTTCCGCACGCTTAGCAACGTGGCGTTCTATGAACAGGCGCTCGTCGACCGGGGTCTCGAATATTTTCTCGCAGGAGGCCGAGCGTTCTTCGCTCAGCAGGAGACCTTCGACGTCGCGCATCTGTGTCGCTGGTTGGAGGATCCAGGCGATGAATTGAGTCTGGCCGGAGCGCTTCGATCGCCGTTGTTCGGGCTGACCGACGACACGTTGTTTCTGCTCAAGCCCGAAAAGAACTCGTCGATCGCCGCAGGGCTGGCGTCTCCGCCGAAGCTGCCTGAGCTTCAGGCTGCGCAGGTGCGAAGTGCTGATCGCATCTTGACGGAACTGCGCGACAAGAAGGATCGATTGCCGCTCGCGGAACTGCTGACGCTGGCGGTCGAGCGCACCGGCTACGACGCGGCGTTGCTCTGTGAGCATCTGGGTCCGCGGAAGCTGGCGAATCTCCGCAAGCTGATCGGCTTGGCGCGGTCGTTCGACGCGGCGGGGCCGTTCACCCTCAGCGAGTTCGTCGTGCGGTTGAATGATGCGGTGCGCGAACAGGCCGCCGAGGAGCTGGCGATCACCCATCCCGAAGTCAGCGACGTGCTGCGATTGATGACGATCCATCAGTCGAAGGGGCTGGAGTTTCCCGTCGTCGTGCTGGCCGACATGGATTGGCGACGACCGGGCGGCGATTCGCGTGCCGTTTACCACCCGGAACTTGGTCCGCTGTTCCAGCTTCCCGACGACGGCGACGGTCGCCCGCCGCATTTGGGAGTGCTGATTCATCGGCTCGAAGAAGCGCGCGAAGAGCAACTTGAACAGACGCGGTTACTCTACGTGGCGTTGACGCGAGCCAGAGATCATCTGATCCTGTCGGCCGGCCTGGAGCACGGCGCGAAGCCGCGTTCGCCGTGGATGAAACTCCTTGCGCGCCGCTTCGACCTGTCGACGGGGCTGCCGTTGCTCGACCCGTATTTCGGTTCGGCGAACGGCAACGCGTCTGCACCGCAATCGGTGTCGAAGATACGCGTTCATCACAAAGAGCCGCGACCGCCGGAGCCGGCGTCCAAATCGACCGGCGACCCGAGTGCGTTGCCGCGATTCCGCGAACTGGTCTCCGAGACGCCGCCCGAGCCGCTGCCGGAACTGATCGGGGTGATGTCCGCCGATACGGCACGACGAAGCGAGTTCACCGTGACGGAACTCTGCAAAATCGATCAACGAGCACGACGCGATTTCGCAGGCGACGCTGCGGATTCTCTCGAACAGGCGGCCGCCCATCCGGACGGCATCGCCGGCACGAGCGAGTACGCACGAATCATCGGCACCGTCTCGCACGCGGTTCTGGAGCGAATCGACTTTTCCGAATCTGCCGTACAGAGAACACGATCGCTTGCCGAACTGGTCGATCGATGTCTGCTTTCGTCGCAGGGCGTGACGCACCCGGAAATTCACCGTCGCGTTCTGAATGCCGTCGACACCTTGCTCGACTCGCCGTTGTGCGAAGAGCTGGCTCAGGCGGAACGGCTGTATCGCGAAGTCGAATTCCGTCTGCGGTGGGATCGTCCGGAAGTCGATCGGCCCGCGGAACTCGTCGGAACCATCGATTGTCTCTATCGAGATCGCACCGGCGACTGGCATGTGCTCGACTACAAGGCGGTCGCCGATGCGAACCAAAGTGAGACGTCGATCGTGAATCGCTATCGCTTGCAATTGGCGATTTATGCAATCGCGGTCCAACGGTTGTTCGGACGGCTGCCGGTGAGCGCACGGCTCGTCCGGCTCGGACCGCCGATGCGGTTGTACGACGTTCCGCTCACGTCGGAATCGCTCGCTGAAGCATCGGCGCGGATTGACGCCGCAATCACCGCCCTTCGCGAGAAGGAGCTTCCGCCGGAACTTCCTGTCGATCGTCAGACCGCAGGCGATTGACGAACGGCGTCGCCTCGGGCACCGTACCGCACATGACTCCGATTCGCGTTCCGTCCGGTCTTAACATTTCTGCCGCCGCACTCGCCAGGCGATGTGCCGGTGACGAATCGCTGCGCATCGCTGCGACGAACGTCGCCGGGGCGACGGTTCTCGACTTCGGCGTAGACGTCTCGGGCGGAGTGCGGGCCGGCGTCGAGCTGGCGCACGTCTGTCTGGCCGGGTTGGGCGCGGTCGCCGTCGAGTCGGGTTCGCTCGGCGGACGAGCGTGGCCGTGCGTCACCGTTCAGACCGACTGGCCGGTCGCGGCCTGCCTGCTGTCGCAATATGCAGGCTGGCAGATCGCCGTCGGCAAGTTCTTTGCGATGGGCTCGGGACCGATGCGTGCCGTCGCAGGCGTCGAACCGCTGTTTGAAGAACTGAACTACGCCGAACAGGCGGCGCAGGTCGTGGGTGTTCTCGAGAGCGGAAAGCTGCCCGACGAGGCGGTCGTCGCGCGGCTCGTCGAAAAGCTGCGGATCGCTCCCGAGCAACTCATTCTTTGCGTCGCCCGCACCGCGAGCATTGCCGGGACGGTGCAGGTGGTCTCAAGAAGCGTCGAGACGGCGCTTCACAAGCTGCACGAACTGAAGTTCGACGTGACACGAGTTCAGAGCGGCTTCGGAACGACACCGCTGCCGCCGATCGCCGCAGATGATCTCGCCGGCATCGGCGTCACGAACGATGCGATCTTGTACGGCGGAAGCGTCACGTTGTGGGTGACGGGGGACGATGGATCGATCGAGACGATCGGCCCGAGTGTTCCGTCGTCGGCCTCGCCCGCACACGGGCGACCGTTCCGACAACTCTTTGAGGACGCCGGCGGCGACTTCTATAAAATCGACCCGATGTTGTTCAGTCCGGCGGAAGTGACGTTTTGCAATCTCTCGACCGGTCGCGCCCACCGCTTCGGCCGAACGGACCACGCCGTGTTGAAGACGTCGTTCGGCCTCTAGAAACGCACGCACTGTTTTGCAGGAAGCCGAGCACGACGCCATGATCAACCGAAACGAGCTCATCGAGGCTCTCGCCTCCCAGGCTCCGCCCGTGCTGCGGTGGGCCGGGGCCGTCGCGCGGCAACTCCGCCAGTACGACATCGCCGTCGGCGGCAAATCGAGCGGCTTTTCCAATACCGATGCGCTGACGCTGGCCGATCTGTCGGTGCAGGAACTGCTTGTCGCGGCGCTGCGCGACGGCGATCCGATTTTTCGACGCTGCCGCATCGAAGCGGAAGAGGTCAGCGGAGATCTCGGTCGGTTCGCCGATGACTCCGACTACGTCATCGCGCTCGACCCCATCGACGGAACCAAGCAGTATCGCGACCGGACCGGCGACGGTTGGAGCGTCATGCTCCATTTGCGGACCGCGTCCGAGGTTCTGTATTCGCTCGTCGCGATTCCGTCGGGCGGTTCCGAAGGGCGTTGGGTTGAAGCCCGCGGCGACGCCATCCGCGTCGGAGACGACGATCCGTCACGGCCGGCGCGCGCGGCGCTCGATGCACTTCCCGTCGTCGATCGCGGCACGCTGTCGTCGTCACGCGACATCTACATGATCGGTTTCGTCGGTCGAGAGCGCGAGAGCGTCGCGGCGGTGACCGCGGCGGGTTTGACCGGCGTCGACGCCGACGAGGCACCCGGGTGCCTGTACGATTTGATGGCGACCGGCGCCTTCGGCGGATCGCTGATCCACTCGCCGAACGTCTATGATTTTCCCGTGTCGGTGCAGCTTGCGCGGCAGCTCGGAGGAGACTCGGTCTTCGTGCGAACCGGCGAGTCGGTTCACTTTCGCGATCTCTGGCTCGACGAACGCTCGAAGATGCAGCGGCTTCGCGGAATCGTCGCCACCGCCGTCGATCGGGCGGCGTTGCCCGTCCTCTGCGACGTCGCCCGGACCTGGAGCGAAGACCGATACGGCGGGACGAATTGAGGGCGATCGAAAACGAGGCGTCGCGAACGCCCTTCCAAGGGGAGAACTTCGTTGACGGAGCCGACGACCCACGCTGGCGCGTCGGGCTTGCGAGTCGGCATC
>JBAQZJ010000645.1:0-6728 GCA_049790855.1 Planctomycetaceae bacterium
CCGCAGCCTCCGGAAAGACGAGGTCGGCGGCGAGCGCCAGCAGCACCGGCATTGCTCCGGCGAACCAGTACAAGCCGCCCGCGGCGATGCACGACGCCTGTGCGACGCGCGGTGATCGAGACGCGAACATCCGTTGCGCGAGATCCTGTCCCGGCAGGCTTCCCAGCGCACCGATCGCCAGGACGTTCAGCCAGCCCAGGAACTCGGGAATCGACTCTCGCGGCAGAAGAGACAGCATTTCGGCGTCGTGCTCGGCCAGTCGGGCGACGCCGGCGCTCATGCTGCCGCCGCCGAGTTCCGCAAACACCGAGCCGCCCAGCACGAGGAGTCCTGCGAAGATCAGCACCATCTGCACGGCGTCGGTCAGCGTCACCGACCACATTCCGCCCAGCAGCGTGTAGCCGGTGCCGAAGATCGCCACGACGGCCAACCCCCAGACCGGATCCCAGTCGAAGAACAGTTCCATGACGGAAGCGAGGGCCAGAAACTGTGCGGCGATCCAGCCGAAATAACTCGGCACCAGAATCAGCGACGCGAGCAGTTCCGCCGCCGGACCGAACTTGACGCGAAAGAAGTCGCCGAGCGTCAGCAGACCCATTCGCCAGAGCGGTCCCGCGAGCAGCAGGCCGGCGAGAATGAGGCACAGCCCCATGCCCAGCGGGTCCATCGCCGTCGCCCGCAGGCCTTCCTGACGAACCTCGTCGGGCGTCGCGAGGATCGTCTCGGCACCGAACCAGGTCGCGAGCAGCGTCAGCGTTGCCAGCGAGAACGGAAGCCGTCGCCCGGCGACGAGATAATCTTCCTCGCTCTCGACTTTTCCCTTCGCCCAGAAACCGATCGCGTACATCGCCGCCATGTAGACGACGATCGTCACCGCCAGGATCGGTTGCAGCGACTGCCGCGCGGCGTCGGACATCGACGGCAATGCTCCCGTCAGCGTTTCGGCGATGCACTCTCGAAGCGGGACATGTTACCGGCACGTCGAAGCGTGAACGAGCGACAAACTCCGGCTGGTCCGACGCCTGAGCCAAACGCCGTCAGCAAACGTGACTCGAAGGTGAACCAGAACGGTGGAGTGAAGCTACGGAGCTTGCTGTGCCGCGCGGGTGTCGTCGTCCGCCTCGGCGTGATACGCCGGGAACAGCGACTGCGGGGCCGATTCGCCGCCCGATGCGGCAGCGGCATCTTTTCGACGGTAGGTGATCCGCCATTCGCTGCGCAAAACACCGACCGGCTGCGGCGGAATGTCGCCGACGTGCACGCCGACCGACGGCACGGGCTGGCGGGCGTAGCCTTCCATCGACTGCGGCGTGCCGGGCAGGCTTTCGACCTGTTGCTGGAAGCCCGGCTCGTTCCACGCGGCGACGGCGACGGGGTCGACCATTCGGTGGCGATGCGGTCCGTGAGGACTGTGAACCGTTCGCGGCAACGGCGCCATCACGGCGTCTTCACCCTCGCAGACGATCTCGTAGCCCTCCGGGAAGTGCGAATGCATCAGCGCGACGGCCCGCTCGCGATTCGCCGCGTTTTCTTCGGGCATGGCGATCACTCCCATGTCGGGCGACCGCATGACGTACCTCGCCTCAGGCCGGGCCTTGCAACCGGCCAGTGCGCAAAGAACGGCAAGAGCCGTGATCGAGCGAAGGGAACCACGCATGGAATTCGCCGCGGGAGAGGGCCGGAAGGATAGTCCGGAAGTGGCCCGTGCCTCAAGAGCCATCCCATTCCCGAGGTCGTTCAGAGCCGCGACCGTCGGGAGCGGTTAACAGCCCTGGTTCGGAGGGAACCACGAAAGACACGGAGGACACGAAAGCAAACCACGGAACACACGGAGGACACGGAGGACACGGAAGTCAGCAGAGAACGATGATCGTGAAGCGACGTACGCGGCAAAGGTAATGCGCTCACTGCCTGTCCAACCGACTGTCTGCGCCGTTGACGTACTCCGTTTCCGTGTGTTCCGTGGTTCTCTCCTGTTGTTTCTACGGCATGCTGGAACGGTGGCAATCCACACCCATGCCGGGCGTGCCACCTGTCGTTCGTGTGTTTCGTGTCTTTCGTGGTGCTCTCCGAACCGGGGCCGTGAAACGCTTCCTGACGATCGCGGCTCTGTTCCCCTTGACGAATCGGTCTGAACCTGTTGTCGTCACGGCACTTTCCTGCCCCGCAGCGGACGGATTCGTATGCGTATTTTCTTTTCGGTCGGTGAGCCGAGCGGCGATCAGCACGCCGCGCATCTGATCGCCGAATTCCGGCGACGCGTGCCCGATTTCGAGGCCGTCGGGCTGGGCGGTCCGCTGATGGAGGCCGCCGGCTGCCGGTTGCTGTATCGCATGACCGACCTGGCGGTCATGGGGATCTTCCGCGTGATCCCGATGCTGTTCACCTTCTGGCGGCTGTATCGCCAGGCGAAACGCAGTCTCGACGAACTGCGGCCCGATGCCGTCGTGCTCATCGACTTTCCCGGCTTCAACTGGCATGTCGCCCGCGCAGCGAAAAAACGCGGCATTCGCGTGTTCTATTACATGCCGCCGCAACTGTGGGCCTGGGCGCCGTGGCGGATTCGCAAAGCACGCCGGAACGTCGACCACGTGCTGTCCGGTCTGACCTTCGAACGCGACTGGTACGACGCCCGCGGCATCGACGCCGTCTTCGTGGGCCACCCGTTCTTCGACGAAGTCGCCGATCATCGACTCGACGAAGCGTTTCTCGCCGAGCGGCGAACGCCCGGACGCCGGACGGTCGGCATTCTGCCCGGCTCGCGTCATCTCGAGGTGACGCGGAACGGTCCGGCACTACTGCAAGTCGTCGACCGGCTTGCCGCGCGACACCCCGATGTGACGTTTCGCGTCGCCTGTTACAAAGAGCAGCACCGCACGATGCTCCGGCAAATGGCGAGAGACTTGGGCGACGGGCTTCCGATCGAGTTCTGCGTCGGCAAGACCTCGGAGATCGTCGAACTGGCCGATTGCTGTCTGATGGTCAGCGGTTCGGTCAGTCTCGAACTGCTTGCCCGCCGCACGCCGGCCGTCGTCATTTACAAGGGCGGCCCGCTGGCTGCAGCGCTGGCGAAATGGGTGCTGACCTGCAAGTACGTCTCGCTGCCCAACCTGCTGGCCGACCGACTCGTGATGCCCGAGTTCGTCTATTCGGACGACGATGCGCTCGTCGTCGCCGAGATGACGCATCTGCTTCACGAATGGCTCTCGAACGACGTTCTTCTCGACGGCAAACGGCAGGAAATGACGACGCTCGCCGACCGCACTGCCGTCACCGGCGCGACGACGAAGGCCGTCGACGCGATCCTGGAGCGGCTGAGCATGGCATCGACCGAACGCGCCGCGGCATAATGCCGACAATCATCTTCGCTTCATCGATCCCGCCCGCCCGTCGCGACGGGCGGGCGTTCCGTCTTGAAAGGGCCGTGATGTCGAGTCGTTACGCCAAGGATGTTCCCATCGCAATCGAGGCGGTGCGGCGGGCGGCCGTCATCTGTCGGACGGTGCAGGCCGGCATCACTCGCGACTCGATCGAGAAGAAGGACAAAAGCCCCGTGACGGTCGCCGACTTCGCCAGTCAGGCCGTCATCTGCCAGGCGCTGCACACGGCGTTTCCGGACGACCCCGTCATCGGCGAAGAAGATGCCGCCGAGTTGCGAACGGCCGAGATGGCCCCGTTCCTCGAGCGAATCGTCGCCGAGCTTGCCGCTGTTGGAATTCGCACGGCGGGCGGCGAAGTCTGCGACTGGATCGACCGGGGACGAGCGAACGACTACCGCGAACGGTTCTGGACGCTCGATCCGATCGACGGGACGAAAGGCTTCCTCCGCGGCGAGCAATACGCGATTTCGCTCGCGCTGATCGTCGACGGCAAGATCGATATCGGCATCCTCGGCTGCCCGAATCTTTCGATCAGCCGAGAGTCGAGAGACGAGGGTCGAGAGAACGGCGGCTCGCTGTTCGTCGCGCTTCGCGGCGAGGGGGCGACGGTCGCTCCGCTCGACGAAGCCGACGGCAAGGGGCGCACCGTGCAAGTCTCGACGATCGCCGACGCCTCGCAGGCCCGGCTCTGCGAATCGGTCGAATCGGGACACAGCGCCCACGGCGCCTCGGCCGAGATCGCCAAGCGGCTGGGTATCGCACAAGAACCAGTGCGGCTCGACAGCCAGGCGAAATACGCCGTCGTCGCCGACGGCAGGGCCGACGTGTACCTTCGCTTGCCCACTCGAAAAGACTACGTCGAGAAAATCTGGGACCACGCCGGCGGCGTGATCGTCGTCGAAGAGGCCGGCGGCACCGTCACCGACGTCGACGGCAAACCGCTTCAGTTCACTCACGGACGCGGCCTGAACGCCAACCGCGGCGTCATCGTGACGAACGGACGCCTGCACGAACAGGTGCTGAAAGCCGTCCAAACCGTCGGCGCATGACCACGCGCAGGTCAGGCTCCGCCTGACGAACCGTCCGCGTCCCGTTTATCGTTTCGCGTTGTTGATTTTGTCGATTTGCTTCGCGATCAACCTCCCGTGTGTGTTCGTCGCCCATTTTCTGACCTCCCGACCTCCTGACTCCTGAACTCCTCCAACAAAAATCCAAGGCGCCCTGGTTTGCAGGCCTCTGGAGCCGTCGCGAGCGTCGTTCCAAACGAACGAGGTTCCTCGCGGTCGCGCCGTCCTGCGGGTCATGGCCGAAAGTGGCCGTACTGTTGGCAGCCTCGGATCGTGCGGAAGGGTCTAGACATCCCGCACATCGAAACCACCGGTGAGTCACACGTGCTCTCACCCTTAACGACCATCGCCGACGTTTTGTGACGTAAGTCCTGATTTCATCGTCGGCGAAACGGCGCTTCGGAACCGCTTCGGGAAACTGTTTCAGAATGCAAGTGGTTGAACAGAAGGGTGTTCCGCCGGCAGGTCCGGCTGTGCCGGACGAAATTCGGGGACGAATCTTTCGAGGCGGTCGAACGCCCATTCCGGCCGGCACAGCCGGCCCTACGTTCGCTGTCGGAAAGCAGTTTCACCGCTGAGGACGCAGAGCACGCAGAGAAGCAATTTCTCCGCGACCTCTGCGTCCTCAACGGTGATTTTCTTACCCTTGGCCCATCAGGCGCTTGTCACCCCCTCCCCCCTTCTCCCGCTCCCCCTCGCAAGAGGTCGGGAGACCTCGCCACAGCACGAGAAATCACGATCGCTCCAGCCCGCTGCTGTCACCCCCTCCCCCCGTCCCCCGCTCTCCCCCTCCCCACGCCCACGACGTCGCTTCGGACTGGTCCCTCTCCCCCATCGTTTCTAGAATGATTTCTTGAGCCGGCCGCGAAACGCCGGTCCGGCCTTCTTTTCGTTCGGCGCGCAATATGTCCTCCTCTGCCCCTCCGCCTGCCGAGTCGACGGTCGACTTGAAGAACCGCTGGCTCGCCGCCGGATTGGCATTGCTGCTGCCGGGGTTGGGGCATCTCTATCAGCGGCGGAACTTCAAGGCGGGCGTCTACTTCTTCTGCATTCTCGGCCTGTTTTTCACAGGGCAGGCGCTCGGAGAATGGAAGGTCGTCTACCTCGGCGACAGCGAGACGGCCGGCCGTTTCGGCGGAGCGGGCAACACGCGGCTCGTCGGTCGCCTGTTGCAGGGCTACGGCGCCCAGTTTCCGGTCGGCGTGCTCGCCTGGCCCGCGATGATCCAGAGCGGCCGCTATCACGGTGAAGAAAACGACGATCGCGGCAGTCTCGATGAACCGATGTCGGCTCCCTTCGAGGGCGAAATCGGCGTCATGACGATCAACGGTCCCCGGCAACTCGCCGTCATCCGCGGAACGGTGTCGCTCGAGCCTTCCGGCGGCATGACGATCGGAAAAGTGAGCGGCACGACCGACGACGGAACGACCGTCGAAGCCGAAATCGCGAACGTCGTCAGGTTCGGGCAGCGGGTCTCGTCGAACGAAGGCCGCACGTTGATCGCCGAATTGAAAGGCGTTCCTGAAGGCGTTCCGGTCCCGCCCGCGCTGAACATTCAGCCGGGTTCAGAAGTCTTTCTCAACGGCGGGATTCCGCGACCGTTCCGGGATCGCTACCAGGTGCCGCTCGGCGGGCGCGGTGAAGACGCACTCACCGCGAAGCTGGGCGGACGACTCGAGATCGCCTACGTCTTCACCTGGATCGCCGGCCTGTTGAACGTGCTGGCGATCTGGGACGCGCTCGACGGCCCGGCTTACGGCTTCGGCAATGAGCCGGGCCAGAAACGGAAGTCGAAACGCCGGCGGAACGACGACGCAAAAGGCTCCGATGCGTCACGACGGCCGGAGCCGGCCGAGCAACCGGCGTGAGAGTCCGCGACCTGAAACCACTGGCAGGTTGAGATCACTCGAAACCACCGGCAGGCTGACGCCTGCCGCTCGCCGACGAGAACGAGACGACGATGCCGCTCCTACCCGCCTTGTTCGCCGGCGACATCAACCGCTTCTGGTGGCTGGTGCCGCTGGCCTTCGCCGTCAGTCTCGCCTACAACGCGAGCCGCTACGAGATGACCGAGGTCATCATCCATCGTGCGGCGAGCTTCTTCTGGAAGACGCTCGCCTTCATGGCCGGCATCTTCGTCGTGCTCTATTTGATGGCGATGGGCCTGTAGGGAACGGCCTGATCAGGGCGTGTCGGCGGCGGTTTCTCGCCACGTCCTTGTCAGAGCGTGCCACCCACCGTTTTGTGAGAGATGACGAGTAGGGTGGGTCAAGCGCAGCGC
>JBAQZJ010000646.1:0-18508 GCA_049790855.1 Planctomycetaceae bacterium
GCGTTCGCAAGCCCGACGCGCCAGCGAGGGGCTGGGTACCCCAAGACGCACAGTCCGGCCGGCACAGCCGGCCCTACGGAGATCGCCTTGTCCGATGATCGCTACGGC
This sequence comes from Planctomycetaceae bacterium, assembly GCA_049790855.1. Lineage (GTDB taxonomy): Bacteria > Planctomycetota > Planctomycetia > Planctomycetales > Planctomycetaceae > JACCRE01. Next base: position 109 of record JBAQZJ010000646.1, read on the forward strand.
GGCGAGCGTGTGCTCGTCATACCGACCCTGCTGTTCCATGAACTGGGTTACTTTCAGGGATTCAACGCCGACGTGCGACCGTACCTGGGTGCGCTGCTCGATCGGGGGCACACGTTGTTTCTGCCACGATCGGACGCCGAAGACGACCCGAGTTACAAGCAGCTCATTCCTTATTGTCTGTTTCGATGCGACGGCCGGATTCTGCATTATCGTCGCGGGTCCGGCGTCGGTGAAGGACGACTGCTCGGCAAACGGTCCATCGGCATCGGCGGTCACATTTCCGAAGAGGACGCCGATGGCAGCGAGCACCCGTACGAAGTCGGAATGCGGCGTGAAATCGCCGAAGAAGTCGAGATCGCCGGCGGTGCTCGCGATTCGATCCTCGGACTGCTCAACGACGATCAGACCGAAGTGGGACGCGTCCATCTCGGCGTCGTTCACGTTTACGAACTGGATGAGCCGCGGGTCGTCGCCCGCGAAGCGTCGATCGCGGAGATCGGCTTTGCCCGTCCGGAGGAACTCGCGGCCACGGCCGACGAATTCGAGACCTGGTCGCAGATCTGTCTCGCGCAGCTCGTGGACGGCGGACGATCGGCGTAATGGATGGCGCATGCAAAAAACGCCCATGCCGCAAGGGGCCGGGCGTCGGTCCGAAACCGTCAGGACGTTCTGCGTCGCATCATGCGGACAGCGCTTCGTCATCCATGCGAGCCATCTCGTCGCGGATCACCGGATGCCACGACGGCTCGCGCTCGCACACAGTGACGTAGTTCCGCCTGGCCCACGTCCGCAGGCGCATCTCCTCAACGAGATCCACCTCGCCGACGAGATCCACCTCGCCATCGAGAGCCGCGCCCGACTCGACCGTCAGAAGAGAGTTCATCCCACGCGTCTCCATCTCTAACCGAACGTCCGGATTGACAAAGAGCGGCTCAGGAAGGCCGGGCCGTGCGAAGGCTTGGCGGTCCGGGCCGACAGCATCACCCTAGAAATATCAAGCTGACGTCTGGAATCCTAGTGAAAATCCGGTGAATGTCGTTGACGCATCACGGAGTGGCGATGCGTTGATCCCGCTTCGCCGAGTGTTCTATTTTTCGTGCCGATCTTCGAGGTGAATATCCGCGGTCGCTCCCGGCGGCGGCGTCGGCCAGATTCGACCAACAGGTTTGACACGCACCTGTGCGACGACGGTTCCCGGAGCCACGGCGGCGTCCGCATTCCGTTCGGCCTCCGACGCGACGTCGGCGACCACGCCTTTCAGCGGTTTACGGGTTTCGATCCCTTCAAACTCAACCCGAACCTCGCGGCCCGGCGTCAGCACTGCGAGCTCCGAAATCGGCACGGTCAGCAGAATGTACGGCCGCTCTGCGTCAAAAACCTCGACCAGCGTTTCTCCCGCAGCCGCGAACTCGCCGACCTTGCGGCGGTAGATGCCGACACGGCCGTACGCCGGGGAAAGAATCTCCGTTGATTTGTCGCCGGCTTCGATTTCCGCGAGTTTCGCGTTGATCGCGACGAGATCGGACCGTAATCGATCGATTCCCAGCGAACGTTCCACCTGCGAAGGAATCCCGTCTTTGAGCGAGTCGAGACGTGCGAGGCGTTCTTCGCAAAGGGCCACCTGCGCGTTGAGCACCTGCTCGTGGTTCACCGCATCCGAAATCTCGATCCGGTGCCGCTCGAGTTGCGCGTCGACAGAAACCGGCATGACGAGGCGATTCACATCCTGAGCGACGGGCGATCCTCCGCGGGCCTGCTGGAGCGCCTCTTTCCGCACCTGTACGTCGAAGCGAACACGCAGCAGGTCGGCGTATCGCAGCCGCGTCTCCAGACGTTCTTTTTCAAGCGAGTCGATGCGCAAGGCCGCCTGAGTCGCTGCGTTCGCCGTCGCGGCATCGAGGCGTCGCTGCACATCGTCGCGCTGCGCCGTCAACTCGCGGGACTGTTGCGCCATCGCGGCGTTTTCGAGCGTCGCAAGCGGATCTCCCGGCTTCACGCTCTTTCCGTGCGCACTGGTGAAGGCCACGATCGATCCCGACACGTCGGCCGTCACCTCGACGGCCTCTTGACGGTAGACGCCGCGATAAGGTTCAGGTCGGCTCCTCGCGGTCGCGATCGCCGCACCGATTCCCAACAGGAACGCCACCGTCGGAATCAGCAGTAACGCCCGGCCGCGTGCGGGACAACGAGCCGGCTCCGTCACGGCAGGGGCGTGCATAAACGTACCGTATCATTCCAGGGGCTGCGCGTCGTCTCCTCCTTTTCTTCGGGTGCAGGCCGGGCCGGAATTCACTGCGTTTCGGCGACGGCCGGAAGGGTGTCGCGCCGGTGCGGCCTGGTCCGGCCCAACTTCTCAGCGGGTCCATTCCTGCCGGTACATTTCGTACAGTCGTCGCCTTCGCTAGACTTATCACAAACTACCTCGGGCCTTCTTTTTTCTCGCTTCCCGCAGGCGCGGGCAGGAGCCTTCATGCCTCGCGCGATTCACCGACGCGCATTCCTGCAATCGGCCGCGGCCGCGGCGGGATTAGGGGTGACAAGCCCCCTCTGGACGCAGGACTCGGCAACCGTTGCGAGCACGTTCCCGATCATCGATTCGCACCAGCATCTCTGGGATCTGAAACAGTTCAATCTGCCTTGGCTGGCCGGTGCGCCGGACACGATCAATCGATCGTTCCTGGTCGACGACTTCCGCGCCGCGGCTGAGGGGCTGAACGTCGTGAAAACCGTCTACATGGAAGTGGACGTACACCCGGCGCAACAGGTTCAGGAGGCTGAATTCGCGGTTGAGCTTTGCGACGATCCCGCGAACATCGTTGCGGGAGCCGTGATCGGCGGATACCCGCACGAGAAGAGCTTCGCAGACTACATTAAACGCTTCTCCGGCGTGAAGTGCGTCAAGGGCGTTCGGACCGTCCTGCACGGCAACCGGCCTCGCGGGCTGTGTCTCCAGCCGGAGTTCGTCGATTCGATGAAGCGGTTGGGCGATGCCGGACTGTCGTTCGATCTCTGCATGCGGCCGGGCGAGTTGCTCGACGGCGCTCAACTGGCGTCGCAGTCGCCGAAGACGACCTTCGTGCTCGACCATTGCGGCAACATCGGCGCGCAATCCGATGCGACGCTGCGCGCCGTCTGGTGCGAAGGGATCAAAGCCGCCGCCGCGCAGCGCAACGTCGTCTGCAAAATCTCGGGCCTGGTCGACAAGTCGGCCGCGCCGGAATGGACCGTGGACAGCTTCGCCGCGAACGTCGATTTCTGTCTCGACACGTTCGGCGAGGACCGCGTCCTCTTCGGCGGAGACTGGCCGGTCTGCCTGATCCGCGGCAGCTATCGGCGTTGGGTCGACGCGCTCGCCGCCATCGTCGACAACCGGCCCGAAACGTTCCGCAAGAAGCTCTTCCACGAGAATGCGGTGCGGATCTACCGGCTTGCATAGGGCGTGCTCGGCGGACGCGTCATGCCGGCGCAAACATCCGCACGCCGGACCTTATCCGTCTTTGCCGTCCGACTGTTCCCGGGCGCGGAACACGAGCCGAATCGGCACTTCGGGGAAGGGCAGCCGTTCGCGGAGCACGCTCAACAGATAGCGCGTCCAGTCGGCACTGAAAAGCTTCGGATCGTTGCATTTGAGCACGATCGTCGGCGGCTCGGTCGACACCTGCGTCGCGAAATAGATCTTCGGGCGGCGGTTTCCCTTGAAGGGCGGCTGTTTTCGATCGATCGCGTCGCGGACGACCTCGTTGAGCTTTCCGGTTCCGATTCGCAGCCGCGTCTGTTTGAAGATCGATTGTGCGAGGTTGACGACCACGCGGATGTTCTTCGAATCCTTCGCGGTCAGAAAGGCGATCGGCACGTAACGCAGCGTCGGAAAACTGCTGGCGAGATAGTCGATCCACTTCTCGCTGGTCATCTCGGCTTCGAGGCCGAGATCCCACTTGTTGACGACGAACACGCACGGTTTATGACGCTCGATGAGCTCGTCGACGAGCTGTTTGTCGACTCGCGAGATCGTCTTCGTGGCGTCGAAGAACATCAAGGTGACGTCGGCCCGGCGGATGCTCTCTTTCGCACGCACGAGACTGTAGAACTCGACGTCGCCCGCCAGGCTTTTCCGCTTGCGGACCCCCGCGGTGTCGATCGCGATGAGCGTCTTCCCGTCGACGTCGAAACGCACGTCGACGCTGTCGCGGGTCGTGCCTTCGACCTCGCTGACGATGACCCGTTCCTCCTCGGCAAGCGCATTGATGAACGTGCTCTTGCCGGCGTTGCGTCGACCGACGATCGCCAGCTTCAGCTCTGGCTCGGCGACGAGCGCCGCGCCTTCCGCCGCTTCGTCTTCCTCGGCGGGAGGGAGTCTGTCGAGAATCGTGTCGATCAGGTCGTCGCGGCCGTGGTTTCCGTGAATGCTCGTGAGGGCGGCCGGGCCGTCGGTCAGTCCGAAGAACTCCGGCGCTTCGGCCTTCGTTCGTTCACCGTCGCATTTGTTGACGACCAGGATCTTGGGGGCGGCGAGGCGCCGCAGTCGCTCGGCGACGTCGACGTCGAGCGCGGTGCGACCCGCCTTGGCGTCGACGACGAACAGGATCAGGTCGGCGACATTCAGGCCGATTTCGATTTGTCGTTCGATCTCCGCTTCGAGCGCGTCGCTGTCGACGACGCCGATCCCGCCGGTGTCGATCAGCTCGAAATAGCGTTCGCCTTCGTTGACGACGACGGTGACGCGATCGCGCGTCACACCGGCCGTCGGATCGACGATCGAGACTCTCCGGCGGACGATCCAGTTGAAAAGGGAGCTTTTACCGACGTTCGGCCGCCCGACGATGGCGACCTTCGGAACAGACATGACGACACCGCTTAGAAACGCTTCGAGACACGAAAGTGGGACGAGGTACGGTAGTCGCCTGGACCGTCAGGTGAAAGCGAGCGGCATTGAAATCAGAGATGAGTGGCGAACCGTTTTCGACGTAGATCGACGAATTGGCGAGACGCGAACGCGGCTTCGGCTCGATGGCCGGGATCGATCGTCCACACGAGACTCCCGTGGTGCGGTGCGTCGGCGGATCCCCGAGCCGTTCCTTCGATGGACGAGAATGGTCATGATAGCCGGAAGATGCCGAGGTCGCCGCGCTGGTCCTTTCGATGACTGCCACAACCGCCGAATCCCGTTTCACCACACTGCTCGAACGCTACGGTCCTGACGCGGTCAAGCGCATCGTTTCGCCGGACGAAGCGCGGCGACATTGCCGCGAGCTGTCGACCGGGCATTACGAGAACTTCCCGGTGCTGTCGATCGCGTTGCCAAGGCGCCTCAGACAGGATTTCGCGAACGTTTATGCGTTCTGCCGCTGGGCCGACGATCTCGGCGACGAGATTCACGATCCTGCCGAATCGCTCCGGCTTCTCGACTGGTGGCAGTCTGAGCTCGATGACTGTTTCGCCGGGCGGGCACGGCACCCGGTGTTCGTCGCCCTCCGGGAGACGATCGCGGCGCACAACGTGCCGAAACAGCCGTTCGACGATTTGATCTCCGCATTTCAGCAAGATCAGGTGAAGACGCGATTCGATTCGTTCGCCGACCTGCGAGACTATTGCCGTCGCAGCGCCGACCCGGTCGGCCGGATCGTGTTGCAGCTCTGCGGCCGGTACGACGAAGAAGGCGTCGCGCTCTCCGATTCGATCTGCACCGGCCTGCAACTCATCAACTTCTGGCAGGACGTGGCCCGCGACTTCGAGATCGGCCGGATTTACCTCCCGCGGGACGACCGGGCGAGGTTCGGCTATTGCGAAGACGATCTCGTCAACCGACGGACGACACCCGCATTTCTCGACCTGATGCGGTTTGAAGTCGATCGGGCACGAGCGCTGCTCCGGGACGGTTTGCCGCTGGCCGATCGCATGCCGGGGCGTCTTCAGACCGTCATCGCGCTCTTCGCGCTCGGGGGATTGCGGATCTGCGACGGCGTCGAAGATATCGGATTTCGCGTGTGGGACACTCGGCCGGCGTTATCGAAGGCCGACACCGCCCGGCTGCTGATGAAGGCTGCCGGACGAACGCTGACGAGTCGATTGCGGAGCACGCGATGACTCCGCCCGCCGCGACGACGTCCGCCGATCTCGAGGAATCGTTCCTCCATTGTCGCCGGCTCACCCGGCGGACGGCGAAGAACTTCTATTATTCGTTCCTGACGCTGCCTGCCGCGGTCCGCCGCGACATGGGCGCGCTCTACGCCTACATGCGGGTCTGCGACGACCTCGGCGACGAGCCGGATGTGTCGGTCGAAGTGCGACAGGCCAACCTCGACGCTTGGCGTCACGCCGTCACGGCTTCGCTCGATGGCGAACGTCGAGCCGAGTCGAGCCATCCCGTCCTGCCGGCACTGATCGACGTCGCGTCGCGTCGCGGCGTGCCGAGTCAGGCACTTCTCGATGTGATCGACGGCGTCGCGATGGATCTCTCGCCGGTCCGGTACGAGACGTTCGACGAGCTGGCGAATTACTGTTATCACGTCGCGGGGGCGGTCGGGATTTGCTGCATCCATGTCTGGGGATTCGCAGGCAGTTCCGCTTACGACCGGGCCGTCGACTGCGGCCTCGCCTTTCAACTGACGAACATCCTGCGAGATCTCGCCGAAGACTCCCGCATGGGGCGCGTCTACCTTCCGGCCGAGGATCTCGACCGTTTCGGTTACACCCCCGACGACATCTCGGCAGGAATCGTCGATGACCGGTTTCGGCAGTTGATGGCGTTCCAGGTCGAGCGGTCGCGGTTCTACTACCGCCGCTCGGAACCGTTGGCAGGCGACGTCAGCACTGCCGGACGTCCGGTGCTCGCCGCGATGCGCAGCATCTACGGGGGACTGCTCGACGAGATCGAGCGCCGCGATTACGACGTCTTCCGTCATCGCGTCGCGCTGCCGCGCTGGAAGAAGCTTGCGATGGTGGCACAGGCGATGCTGCGGTCTCGCTGAAAAGACACCGCCGCCCCCGATTGGTCGGCGACCTGCGGGGGGCGGCGGCTGGCAACGGTCCGACGAGGAAAGCCGCGGCTATTCGTTGACGGCGTACTCTTTCGGAGCGGCATCGAACTCACGTAGGGTTTCCGCCGTGCGGAAGAGATAGAGCCGGTCCTTGAACCAGACGGCGTAATTGAGATTCCCTTCGACTTCCGTCTCACCGCGAGCGGTCAACACGACGTCGTTGCCGCGATTGACCGGCGCGTACTTCTCGGGGTCGGCGTCGAAAAGCACCTTCGCCTGGGCCGACGACACCTCGTAAGTCCGTCCTTCGAAGACGCAGATGAACTCGGGCCGCGAATCGACCAGTTCGCGGCGATCGTGCAGGGCGACCGGACAGAAACCCTGGAAGCCGCCCAGGCCGGCCCGCTCGGCAAGTTTGCGCTGCAATTCGGCGTAGCGCGCTTCTGCAGACGGTTTGGGCGCCGGAGACTGTTGTTCAAGCGATGGTTCGTCGGGCCGAATCGAGCCGAACGGGTCATCTGCCGCAATCGCAGCGGGAACCGTTGCGGGCGTCAGTTCCGGTGTCGATTCCGGGGCTGCATCGGAAAAGTCAGGATCGAGTTCGGCAAACGACGTCTCCGGCGTCGGGACGTCGCGCACGGACGCGAATGGATCGTCGAGCGGATGGGGCGTCTCCGGTCGGCTGACGAACTTCGACGAGCCGAAGTCGTCGCGGACAAGGGTTTCTGCCGGCATCGACCGCGGAGCCGACGGAACCGGGGCGGAAACGACGGGCGGTGCCGGCGGCGGGAAAACCTCCGCCGACCTGACCGGCCGGGCGGGAGCCGGCGGCAACGCCTGCGGTGGCGCCGACGGCTGAACGGCATACTCGACGGGCGGGCTGAAATCGGGCAGCGGCGGCGGAACCGGAGGGGTCGAAGGAGCCGCATACTGCGGCTTCTCGTCCTCGCGTCGAAACGGCCGGAACATCCGGCTGAACAGCCCGCCCTCGTTCTTTTCGGCGCTGTGCGACGGCTGCGGCTCCTTGTCTCGCCGGAACCACGACAGGAGACCCTTCTTCGGCTTCTGGGCAGGTTGAACCGGCCTCGATGGGGCCGACGTCGCCGGTGCCGGTGCCGGTGCCGGCGGGAAGGCTGCCGACGAATGCGACGTTCCGAATCCGGACGCCGGCTGGACGCCCGACGCTGACGGGAACTGCTCGCCCTGCGGTGGGACGACGCGTTGGCCGTTCGGCAATCGCGTGTTCGGCGCGTCTTTCAATCGCAGCGACGGCATCGGCCCGCGTCCATCGCGCTGGTACATCTCCTCGAGCTGCCGCATCACTTCGAGCTGGGCCGGCGTCGGCTGTGCGGCCGGCGGCCCACTCGAATGACCGGAGACCGGCCGGATCGACGGATCGTTCGCGTCGGGCAGGTCTCGCGGCGCCTGCGCGTCGAACGAGCGAGGCTGTTCCAGGTACGACGTCGCCTGGACTGCCGGCTCGGCACGGATCGCATTGAGTTCACGAACCACGGCGGCGTCGAGCGTCTCGACCGCCGACGACGCCGCGAATGCCGGTCCGGCAGAAGCCACTATCATTCCGACCGCCCAGGGCCGAAGCCCGCCGGGCCGACGGGAAACGAATCGAAACCGCACCATGGTCCGACGTCTCCTGCGTCCGGTCGACGCCGCCCCCCGCGGGACGACCGGTGTCCGTTGCCAAAGCTTCGGGTCGTGCCGTTTCACGGCCGTGCGGACCGGCAGGCGACGACCGGAAGATCCCGGAACGTCGCAGGGGAATAACGCAGCCCGTCCGCAGGTCTATTTATCGAGCGTCCGGTTGTTCCGGTTCTCTCACGGATGCCGATCGTGACGCCGATTCCACCGCTCCGTTCCGCACGGCCCCGACGACCGGCATGACCCGCAAACTCACCGCGACTTGACAGGCCACCGCAAAACCGGCTGTGCTGACGGGCGTTATTCCGGTCTGAATCGACCGCACGAAACCGTTCGATTGCGAAGTAGTTCACCTGAGGGAGCTTCATGTCCGGTTCCACTCAAACGTCCACCAGTGATCCGGCACGAACCGCGCGCCGGTGGCGCCGAAGGACGTGGTTCCTCGCCACGCTTCTGGCGGTTTCGGCGATCGTGAATCTCGTGTTCTGGTCTCGTTATGATCGCTATTACGCCGGTGCAGAGCCGCCGCCGGAACGGTTTCACGACGGCGACCGCGATGCGGAGGCCAAGATCGCCCGGATCGAAGTCGTCGGTACGATCTCGCCGCCGTTCACCGCCCGAACGCTTGCCGCGCTAGAGCGAGCCGAAGACGACGACGGTGTTCGCGGCGTCCTGCTGGTGGTCGACAGCCCCGGCGGATTGGTCGCGGACAGCCACCAGATCTATCACCGCATCGAACGGTTGCGCGCCAAGAAACCGGTCGTCGTCTCGATGAAACGGATGGCGGCCTCCGGCGGACTTTACGTCGCGATGGGAGCCGGGCCGGACGGGCTGATCTTCGCCGAGCCGACGACTTGGACCGGCTCGATCGGCGTCATTATTCCTCGGTATGACCTCACGGGGTTGGCGCAAAAGATCGGCGTCGAATCCGACTCTCTGCAGACGGGGGAATTGAAGGATTCGCTGAATCCGTTCCGTCCGATGTCAGAGAAAGAGGAAGACGTCTGGCAGGTCATCCTTGCCGACGCTTTCGACCGGTTCGTCGAAGTGATCGACGCAAATCGCGAAAAGCTCGACGAAGAGAAGGTGCGCGCGCTCGCCACCGGCCAGGTCTACACCGCACAGCAGGCGGTCGACTCCGGCCTCGTCGATCGGATCGGCTTTGAAGAAGACGCGCTGGCGGCACTTCAGAAGCAATTGAAACTGGAGCGCGCGCGTGTCATCGAGTATGAGTTTCCGACCGGTCTGCTCGACTTGCTGATGCCCGCCGCCGAAGCCGCCGACCCCGAACGACAATGGAAAGCGGCGCTCGACAGTGCGGTTCCCAAGGCGCTCTACCACTGCGGCGGCCATAGCGTTGCCGGCGAGCTGCCGCTACTGCGATTCCCGTGATCGGCGGAATTCGTCAGAGCCGCGACCGTCAGGGTGCGTTATCGGCGCGGGTTCGCCGTCAATCGCTCCCTGACGGTCGTGGCTCTGAAGGCAGACAGCACAGAGGACCGCATTCCGTGACGATCAGCCCTTGCCGCGCACCGGTCGCGGCGCCTCGACCGGCGGAACGCTCGCATCGGCCTTGGCCTTCTGAGATCCGGCTTCCAGAACGAGCAGCAGTCGAAGTCTTCGCTGTCCGGCAACAGCGGGTTGCGCCTGCTCGGCGTAATACAGTCGACGGTCGGCCGCTCCTTGAGTGGCTGACGTTCCATCGGTGACGTCGCTTCGCCTCGACGATTGCTGGCGCTGCATCGTCGACTTCGATTCGTCTGCACGAGAGAGATCTTGAGCCGCCTCTTTCAGGAGAAGCTGGCTTTCCAGTTCCCGCTTTGAGAACTGAACGACCTGCTGATAGCCGTACTCATGCGGTGCGAACTTCGCGGCATCCTGTTCCGGCGCCGATTCTGGAAGACTTTCTTTGCCGAGTCGCTTCGCCGCCGCCGTTGGCTCATTTGTACGCCCGATCTCTTGTCGAGTCTCCGCCGGAGCAGGTGAGGGGACCGCGCCCAGTTCCGTCGCATCTGCCGGAAGAGAAAACCTGGACCTGGCATTCAGCGTCCGATTCTCCGGCTCAGCCGGTGTCGGGGCCGAACTGCCAGCGGCTGACTCCAGTGCGGGCATTTCGCGAAGGCGAAGCGATTCACTGTTGAGCCGGACGGCCGGCGGCGTCGAAGCGGCCATTGCCGCGGCGGGCGGGGTGTCGAGCACCCCCGAGACCTGAAAGCCGAGAAACAGTTGCGGATCGTCGGCGACGGCAGCATCGAGTGCCATCAGGGCGTTATTCATCTGGAGTGGGTCTGATTCGACATAGACGCCGAACTCGCCGTTCACCGCGTCCGCCTCGTCCATTGTCGCACTCGACGCATCGAGACCGACGGGCATCGTCGGAATCGAATTGCGCGACAGCAGCACCTGGACCTGATCGAGAGCCTCACGCACATCGACCACGGTCGCTTCGACGACCACGACGTTGCCGGCATCGGTCTGCTCCAGATATCGGTAGATGTCGCCCGGCAAGGCGTCTTCGGGGGGACGGCCTTCGTCGCCGGCCATCCTGTGCCAGAAGTGATCGCGGTCCGAAACGACGTCGGCTGCGCCGTCTCGTGTGAAAGGTCCAGATCGCGGGCCAGATTCTTCAGCCACCGCCCCGAAAGTCGTGGCGAAGTCTGGCGTCGGCGCTGCCGTCGATTCGGGAGCCGATCCGACATCGGCGGCGGGTGGCGCGCCTCCGTTCGGTCGATCACCAAACCGGCCGTCGAACACATTGAAGCCCAGCAAGAGGCCGGCCGCAGCCGTCACGATCCCCGACAACGCAAGCAAGCCTCGCCGAAGTCTTCGCGTGCCGGTGGAACTGACGACCGGCGCGGGAGCTGAATGCGACGGCTGGATCCGCTGCAAGACCGCGGCACGAAGATCTGCTGGAGCACGTTCCTTCGGAATGCCGCCGAACAGTTCCGACAGGGCGCGGTAATCTTCCAGTTCCGACCGGGCATCGGCAGAATCGGCCAACAGACGTTCGACCGCATCGCGATCGGCGGCGGTGAGTTCACCGTCGTGATACGCGGAGAGCAGTTCGTCGGTCGTCGGTCGTCCGTTCGTCATCGTCCGTCGCAGGGAAGCGTGGTCAAAGTGGTGTTATCGCAAGTGAGTTCCACGCGGAACGCGGAATCGAGTCGCATCCAGATTCAAGGCTGTTGACCGCCGTCCTTGAACCGCTCGTCGATGATCGGCGTGTCTGCCGGCAGGGTGATGCGGTTGAGATCGACGATTTCGCCGTCAACGACCAGTTCGATGAAGGTCGTGTGCATCCAGCGTGATCTCGCGTTGGCGACGCCGGAGATCGGGGCTTCCGGTCGGCGCGACCCTTTCGGCGGGGAATGAATGAGAACGCCTGCCGGCTCGATCGACATGAAGTCCGTCTTGGGCGCATGAACCAGAATGATCGGTGCTCCTTCGCTTTTAACCTTCAACAGGTGCGGCCAGGCGTCTTCAAACTCTTCTCGGCTGGTGAAAGGGATCTGGTAGTGCCGATTGGCGAGCATCGGACCCACCAACGTGCGGGCTTGCTCTCGCAGCGGTTCCAATTCGCCGGGCCAGCTCTTGGGCCACGTTCCCTCGTCGTTGACTGAATACAAGGCATACACGGCGGAACCCGCCGTACAGAAGACGATGGCGGCAAGGAACGCGGCCGTTCTTTTCATCGGGCTTTCTCCAGGTTCCTGCGGCACAGCGCCGGTCTTCGATCGTCCAATTCTATGCGGCCGGTCGAGCGATCAGGTCTGTCCTTTCAGTGCGATCCTCAATTTCTGCCGCAGTTCCTTCCGACCGCGATGTATGCGGCTGCGGACCGTTCCGATCGGCACGCCGATGATCTCGGCGATCTCTTCGTAGCGCAGCCCTTCCATTTCTTTCAGAACGAGTGCCGTGCGGAAGTCCTCCGGCAACGCCGCGAGGGCGTCTTGTACGATCTTTTGCGTTTCACGTTGTTCGATCGGCTGGGAGGGATCGGAATGTGACCGATGATCGGCCGGATCGTAACCGGCATCGTCACCGGCTCCGTTGAGCGAGGTTCGATACTTTCGCGAGCGTCGCTGACGGCTGAACGCCGCATTGACGGCGATGCGGAACAGCCACGTCGAAAACGCCGCGTTGCCCTGGAAGGTGTCGAGTTTCTGGTAGGCGTGAACGAAGGCGTCCTGCGCGGCCTCGCGAGCCTCGTCGGCCGATCCCAGCATTCGGAACAGTCCCGCGTACAGGCGATCCTGGTGGCGTTCGACGAGCACGCCGAACGCCTCCGTGGCGCCGTCCCGGCATTTCCGGATCAGGTCTCGGTCGGAGGGGTTCACGGGGGACATTCGTTCGACGCCGGCACCCGCGGGATGGTTCCCGAACGTAGAAAGGCTTCTGCGAGAATAGACGAGGCTGCTACCGTTCGCCAACCGGAGCGGGGGCCGGTTCGACCGATTTTGCCGGTTGGGAGCGTCGGCGATCCCACTCGGTCAGCCAGAACAGCAGAACAAGGCCGCCGACGAAAATACCCGCACTGATCCACTGCGAAATCGTGAACATGGTGCCGAACTGCCCCAGCTCGTCGCCGCGCAGGAACTCGATGACGACTCGCTTTGCGGAGTAGAGGATCATGCCGACGACCAGCACCGCCCCGTCGAAGGGACGCTGCCGGAAATACACGGCCGTCAGCCCCGCAAGCAGGAATGCCGAAATCGAACTGTAAATTTGCGTCGGGTGCAAACCGTACGTCAGCGGCGACTCGGGACCGAGATATCCGCGATGGACGAGCGCTCCCCACGCCGCACTTTCCTGGGGGAAGTGAACTGCCCAGGCGAGATCGCAGCGATCGCCGAAGCAACAACCGTTCATTAGACAACCGATGCGACCGAAACCCAGCCCGACGAAGAACGACGGCACGAGGACGTCGCCCATCCGCAATGGTGAAATGCCTCGCCGGCCGCAAAAGAGGACCACAGCGACGGCGACCGCCATGACGCCGCCGAGCAGCACCAGTCCGCCGTCCGTCAGGTTGACGACTCGAAACACGAAGTCGCCCGGCCCCGCGACGTCCTCGAACACCTTCTTGTGCTTCTGAACGAGGTAGAACACCCGCGCCCCGCCGATGCCGGCGACGAAGACCCACGTGATGAGATCCCAGATCGCTTCGGGATCGATGCCGGCCGACTTCGCACGCCGCAGCGCCGTCCAGCCGCCGAACACAAATCCCAGAAACACCATCGCCCCGTAGCCGAAGACGGGAACACCGTTCCGCATGAACGGCGGCGTCTGAATCGACAGGCCGAGGACGATCGCGACCGCGGCCGCCGGGGCGATCAGTTGCGGCCAGAACGGCTGATCGGCGACCGGTCCGCTTCGACGTTCGCGAACGATGGAGATCGCCCAGACGATCAGCCCGAGCAGCAGCAGGTAGCCCGCGCCGATGCCCGTCACACCGTCGAGGGGCTCGAAAGACCAGAGGTTGCCGATATTGATCCGAAACAGCGTCTGTCGCATCGATTCCATCCCGAAGCCGATGCGCGGAGCGGCACCGCGGCTTTCATCCTCAGAGAAGCGTGACCTCGAGGTTGTCGATCAACCGCACGTCGCCCAGTCGTGCCGCGACGAGCAGGACCATTCGAGATTCCGGCTCCGTCAATTCCCTCAGCGTCCGCCGGTCGCAGACCGTTGTATAGTCGGTCGTCAGCCCGGCCGATTCAATGATCCGCCGCATCTCCGCCTTCACCGGCGTCAAATCGCGCGCTCCCGATCGAAGTCGATCGCTCGCCGTCGTCAGCGATTTCGAGAGCGCACAGGCCTGTTGACGCTGGACAGGATCGAGATAGCGGTTCCGGCTGCTCATCGCCAGGCCGTCCGGCTCGCGGATGGTGGGGCGCGTCTCGATTGCGACTGGCAAGTCCAGATCGGCGACCAGCCGTCGGATCACGAGTTGCTGCTGGTAGTCCTTCGCCCCGAAGTAGGCGACATCCGGGGTGACGATGTTCAGCAGCTTGAGCACCACTGTGGCGACGCCGCGAAAGTGTCCCGGCCGAATCGCTCCCTCAAAGACGTCCGACAAACCCGCGACCTCGACGAACGTCGAGAAGCCTTCGGGATAAATCTCGTCCTTCGACGGCAGAAAGACGATGTCGGCCCCCGCCTCTCGACAGGCGGCGAGATCGGCATCGATCGTTCGCGGATAGCGTTGGAAATCCTCACCCGGTCCGAACTGCGTCGGATTGACGAAGATGCTCACGACGACGGAACCGCAGCGATCTCGCGCCGCCTCGATCAGGCTCGCGTGTCCGGCGTGCAACGCTCCCATCGTCGGCACGAAACCGATCGCGCGGCCGTTTGCACGGGCGGTCGCAACATGTCGGCGCACGCCGCAGACGGACTCTTCGACGGCGAGTCCGGAAGGTATTGAAAATGATCGTTCGATCGGCATCGGGAATCGCCGGTGAACCAAGCTCGATTCTAGCGGTCGCAACAAGGCGGGAAACGCGACAAGGCGGGAAAGGCGAGAGCCTGCGACCGCCGCGGCGGTCGCAGGCTCTCGCGGATGACCGCACTGGCCGTATTAGAACTGGTACGCCGGGTTTCGCGGGTCGAAGTCGGCCTCCGTCAGTTCCGCTTCGGACTTGATGTCCGTGTAGGTATAGTCTTCGACGAGAACCGGCTCGCCGCCGGGCGCAGCCGGAAAGTCGTATTGCTGGCAGCGAACCGGCAGCCGAGTCTCTTTATCGAGCCAGAGCCGGGTGACGGCGAACTGGAATTGCTTTCTCCGAGTCGGATGAGAGCTTTCGATGACGAGCACCGGACGCTCGCCGAGTTTCGCCTCGTTGTAATACTTCACGTCGCACTCGCCGAAAGCCGACTCGCGTTCCCACTGAGCGGCGACGCCGACCGCCAGATTCTCGATGCCGATATGCGTCACCGAGTGACGGGCCTCGGCGAGCGCCATCTGACCGTTCGGATCGACCGAGACGGTTCCGACGAGCGATTTGATCCCCCCGGCTTCGTGAGCCAGCATCTGACCGTTGTTGCGGCCTTCGACGTACAGCACTTCGCGTCCGGCGTGCTCCGGGTTCACGAACCGCAGATAGACGCTGAGCGGCTCGGGTCGGAACTTCATCCGCATCTGCGAAGCGAACATCTGTCCGCGGACGACTTCCCGCTTGGAAAAGATCGCCGTGTAGTCGCCGAGTTCTTTCGCGGCTTGACGGGCCTGTCCGGTCAATTTGATCGCAGCCTTGAGCGGATGTTCGCCCGTTTCCTCCGGCGCTTTGGCATCGTCTGCCGGTGGAGCCTGGCCTTGGCAGATCTGTCCGCCGATCACGAAGAGTGCGAGCAGAGAGGCCGCCAGCCCCCGCTGGACCGTTTGATTCATCGAATCACCTCGACTTCCGGAACAGGACCGGGATTGTTGTAAGGGTTGCAGTGGCTATGGTCAATGCGTGTAAACCGTACACGAAGCGTCATTGTTCCGGCGCTTCCACCGACCGCGGCCAGCCACCGGTCGCGACTGTTCATGCCCGCCGAGAACGCGGAATCTGGTCGGATCGGCAAATCGCTGCAATCGGGATGCCGTAAAGGGGCGAATGCCGCCCGATGGCGGTATCCCATTTGCATGGAGAGGTTCTCGGCCATGGATCGGCCATAACGCTTCGACCCGCGGACGACAGGAAGGAGTTCGCCCGATGTCTAATGCAGCAGGAGCGTTCTCTTCGGTCTTAATGTCTCTTCCGTTGATCGCCGTGCCATGTCTGGCGGTCTTCGGACTCCCGTCGATCGGTCCGGCGACCGCCGGGGCCGAAACGGAAGAGACAGTGGAACTGGCGATCGACGGTGACTTGGGCGCGGCCTCGACCACCTTGGGGACGCCGACGAACTCCGCGGCTTTCTCTCCGATCGTCGATGCCGGCCAGCCGGCATCAGCGCCGGACGCGACGCCGTTTCAGCCGGCACCTTCTGACCAATCCGAGATCGCAAGGACGTCGGGCCATCGGGAAGCGGCCGCGAACATGGCGATCGGGCTGAACGAGTCGGCAAACGTCCATCGGGAAATTGCCCCGTCGGCAGGAACGAACAATGGAAGTCCCGCAGCGTTCGGCCTAAACGCTGAAACCGCCGCGCATGGGAACACAGGGCTGTCGCAGAACGAAGAAGCACCAAAGGGTTCGTGGGAACAGGTGCTGGACCGTTTGAACCAACTCGGGATTCGTGGATTTCATCTGACCAACAGCGACGTCCCCGGCAAGTTCTATTTCAGTTGCAACATGGCGGAAGACGGGCGAAACGTGACCCGCCGATTCGAAGCGGAAGCGGCGACGCCCGTTGCCGCCGCGGACGATGTTTTGAGGCAGGTTCAGGCGTGCATGGCCACCCGCTGAGACGACCGCCGACCGGTTGGCCCGAACGCCTCGTCGCTCCGGCCCGAAGATACCGCTTCGACACATCTCATCGCGATCTGTCGGCGGGACGTGGATTGCACCGTCCCGCCGCCGCCGCTCGTGTCGAGGCGGTGCTCGTGGTCGCCGATGGTCCGCTGACGCCCAGACGTATCGCGCAGCACGCCATGCTTCCCGACGCCGCCGATGCGAAGCGGGCCATCGACTGGCTCAACGCCGCTTATGACCACGACGGAACGGCCTTCCGCATCGAACGAATCGCCGCCGGCTACCGTCTGCTGACCCGGCCCGAACTCTCGCCCTGGCTCGACCGTCTCCATCGCCGCACCGACCACCTGCGGCTCAGCCCGCCGGCCCTGGAAACGCTGACGATCGTCGCCTATCGCCAGCCCTGCACGCGAGCCGACGTCGAAGCGATTCGCGGCGTGCAAAGCGCCGAGATGCTCAAGTACCTGATGGATCGCAACCTCGTCCGCATCGCCGGCGAGCACGATTCGCTGGGCCGGCCGTACCTTTACGAGACGACGAAACGGTTCCTCGAGTTGTTCGGACTGCGAACGCTCGCCGATTTGCCACGCGCCGCCGAGTTATGCGGCGGGCCGCCTTCCGGCTAAAAAAGATCCGCGACGGCTTTCGCGACGGCTTCGGCAATGTCGTCGATCGAACGCAGAGTGCCGTCCTGTTCGCAAGCGGCGATGCTCCATCCCGGCGAGCGATCGCCCAGCGCGAGGTACATCTCGCGAACCGCTCCGAGATAGACGCCGTCCGATTCGTGCAGGTCTTCCGCCTGGTCGGTGTAACTGCGCTTCGCCTTGTTCGCGATGAGCCGCTTCGCCGTGACGACCGGCAGGTCGAGCAGGATCGTCCTGTCGGCCCGCGGCAGGCCGTAAACGTCGTACTCGACCGTCTCGATCCGACGGATCAGTTCCGGTCGTTCGGCCACCGGCAGCTTCGCCGCCTGGTGAGCGATGTTTGAAGAGACGTACCGGTCGCACAGCACGACGTCGTTCGCCGCGAGCGCTTCGAGCAGCGGACCACGCGACTCGAAACGATCGCCGGCGAAGAGCAGGGCGGCCAGAAACGGGTGGACCTCGTCCAGCGACCCGTATCGACCGTTGAGGTATTCGCCGATGAACCCGCCGAAATGCGTGTCGGAGTATCGGGGAAAGCTGAAAAGGGCCGTCTTGCGACCTGCTGCGAGCAGACGCTCGTAAAGCCGTTTCGCCTGCGTCCCTTTGCCGGAACCGTCGACGCCTTCGATCGCAATAAGCCTGCCGGGCATGGTTTCGCTCAAGTAGTAGTCCAACTTCGCTCAAACGGTGGGTGTGTGCCGATGGCTGGAGACCCCTCGCTGGCGCG
>JBAQZJ010000647.1:0-1659 GCA_049790855.1 Planctomycetaceae bacterium
CGCGCCAGCGAGGGACCGCCCTCCTTGCCCGACTTTCGCGCGGACAATCCATCGGGCGGGCCGGTCACCGGAGGACCGGGACGGGAGAAGCGCCCATATTCCACGAATATCGCCGGAATTGCAAAGCAGTCGCAGGGCTGGGAATGTCGACAGGGGTGGCTGGGGTCGGGCCGCCTTGGAGATGAGTGGGTCAAGAGACGTCCAACGGCCCGCCCCCAGTCGAACGTCGCTTGACTGGGGGCGACGCGATCATGTCTATGGCGCCGGCGAGGCATGCTGCGCGTCGTCCCCAGCCACCCCCATGCATCGTTCGCGTGACCTGACGTCACGCCGACTCAGCCGCGGGAGATTAGACGGCCGTATCCCATGCCGCAAGCTGTTCCTGCCGAAACGCGCTCGCCCGTCCGGCGACGATCGCTGCTCGCAGGTCGCGCATCAGCCGCTGGTAAAACGCGACGTTGTGCAGCGAGATCAGGATCGGGCCGAGCATTTCCTCGGCGATGAAGAGGTGCCGCAGGTAGGCCCGCGTATACCGCGTGCAGGCCGTGCAGTCGCACGCCGGGTCGAGCGGCGATTCGTCGTTTCGATGGACGGCGTTCCGCACCTTCACTTTCCCGGTGCTCGTGAAGGCCGTCGCGTTCCGGCCGTTGCGGGTCGGCATCACGCAATCGAACAGATCGACGCCCCGCAGCACGCCTTCGATCAGATCGCGGGGCGTTCCGACGCCCATCAGATACCGCGGTTTCGCTTCCGGCAGCAGCGGCGTCGTCGTGTCGAGCGTCTGATACATGGCCTCCGGAACCTCGCCGACGCTCAACCCGCCGATCGCGTAGCCGGGGCAATCGAGCGGAACCAGTCCTTCGGCGCTGCGTTCGCGCAAATCCGGCTCGGTCCCGCCCTGCACGATCGCGAACAGCGCCTGATCCTCTCGCCGGTGAGCATCTCGGCAACGGGCCGCCCAGCGGGTGGTGCGGTCGACGGCGTCGCTCAGCTTTTCGCGAGCAACGCCGTGCGGCGGGCACTCGTCGAGGCACATGATGACGTCGGCCCCCAGCAGTTCCTGAATCCGCACGGCCCGCTCGGGCGACAGCACCAGCTCGCTGCCGTCGATGTGCGACTTGAAGACGACGTGCTCGTCGCTCATTTTCCGCAAGTCGGCGAGGCTGAAGACCTGGAAGCCGCCGCTGTCGGTGAGGATCGGCCGGTCCCAGTCCATGAACCGGTGCAGGCCGCCCAAGTCGGCGATCACCTCGGCCCCCGGACGCAGGGCAAGATGATAGGTGTTCGCCAGCAACTTCTGGACACCGACCGCTTTGAGTTGCTCGGGCAGCAATCCTTTGACGGTCGCCTGCGTACCGACGGGCATGAAGGCGGGCGTCTGAACGCTGCCGTGCGGCGTCGTCCAGACGCCGGCACGAGCGGCGGAGCGTGAATCGCGGGATTCAAGAGAGAAAGAGAACGGCATGGGGTAAGAACGGAAGTACGGAAGAATTGACGGACGGAAACAGGGTGATGCAATTTGCGACGGACGGCCACGGTTCACGGTAGGCGACGGTTCACGGAATTTGGTCACGGTCGCAACGAGAGCCGCGCCATCAGAGCCGCGACCGTCAGGGAGCGCTTGAGGGCGCAGGGCCACCGATGAGCGCTCCCTGACGG
>JBAQZJ010000648.1:0-5346 GCA_049790855.1 Planctomycetaceae bacterium
GGGCAGGCGGATGGCGCGCCCTCTTGTCGCTGAAGCGACACCGACGCCTCGACGGCGTCGGGCCACCCGGGGTCTGCCGGCTTCTGAAAGCACAAAGACCGTGCCGGTGGGCCGCGCTGCGCTTGACCCACCCTACGACGAGAGGCCTCAACCCGCTTTTGCCGCTTCGCGGTTCGTCGCCGCTTCCATGATCGCCTGCTCGGTGAACGCGCCTCGCCGGAATTCTCCGGTGAGGCGGCCTTCGCACAACACGAGGATGCGGTCGCAGAGCGTCAGCAGCTCGGGCAGTTCGCTGCTGGTCACGATGATGCCGATGCCCTGCCGGCAGAGATCGTCGATGACGCGATAGATTTCGGCTTTGGCGCCGACGTCGATGCCGCGGGTCGGGTCGTCGAGCAGCAGGACTTTGGGCCGGGTCCGCAGCCAGCGGGCGATGACGCACTTCTGCTGGTTGCCGCCCGAGAGGCTGAGAATGCCCGCTTCGGTGCCGTCGGTGCGAATGCCGAGCATCGACACCGCCTCGCCGGCCTGCTTGCGTTCGACGCGGGCGGAAACGATGCCGGCCCGCGCCGCGTCGCCGAGCGTGCAAACGGTGATGTTGTCGCGAACGGCCAGTTGCGGAAACAGGCCGAGGCGTTTGCGGTCCTCGGTGACGAGCGCCATTCCCGCTTTGACGGCTTCGCGAGGATGCCGGAAGCGGACCTCCTTGCCGTCGAGGACGACACGGCCGGCCGGCTTTTGCTCGGTGACGCCGAACAGGCACTCGAGCAGTTCCGTGCGTCCCGCGCCCATCAGCCCGGCGATGCCGAGCACCTCGCCTCGCCGCAGCTCGAAATCGATCTCCTTCAATCGCCATTGGCGTGCGTGGCCGGGCGGATAGGGCAGGCCGAGGCCGTCGACCCGCAGCACGACGTCGCCCGCGGCACGATCGTTGCCGACGTGGGTCGTCTCGATTTCGCGGCCGACCATCAAGTGGCAGATCTGCTTCGGGTTCGCCTCGTCGCGGGGCAGCGTGGCGACGTGCTTGCCGTCGCGCAGGACGGTGACGGCGTCGGACAGGCGAAACACCTCGTCCATCTTGTGGCTGATGTAGAGGATCGTGACGCCCTTCTCGCGCAGTCGCCCGATGACGCGGAACAGCCGCTCGACCTCGCTCTCGGTCAGGGCGCTGGTCGGCTCGTCCATGATGAGCACGTCGCTCTTGATTGACAGCGCCTTGGCGATCTCGACAAGCTGCTGGTCGCCGACGCGCAGCTCGCGGACGGGCGTCTCGGGCCGGATGGCGCATTCCAGCTCGGCGAACAACTCGCCGGCCTGCCGCCGCATCGCCCGGTCGTCGAGCAGCCCGAACCGCCCGCGTTGTTCGCGGCCGAGAAACACGTTCGCCGCCGCCGACAGCTCGTCGACGAGGTTCAGCTCCTGATGAATGATGCTGACGCCGGCGGCCTCGGCGTCCCGCGTGCCGGCGAACCGCACCGGCTGGCCGCGGAGGAGAATCTCGCCGTCGAAGTCGGTGAGCACCCCGGCGAGAATCTTCATCAGCGTCGATTTGCCGGCCCCGTTCTCACCGACGATCGCATGAAAGGCTCCGGGAGCGACGTCGAAGGAGACCCCGTCGAGCGCGACGACCCCGCCGAATCGCTTGGTGACGTGGCGGATGGAGATAAGGGGGGCGGTCATGGTCTATGGGCCGTCTCTCAGCAGGGGCTGACCGAGTGATCATCGAACCCGCTGAGGCGGGTGACGCAATCAAAACTCGCGGAAGAGGGCACGTGCAAGTCGTTACACAATTTGCGCGAGAACGCGGAATCAGGTGACGGGGGCCGAGAGCCGCTTCGAGATGGATTCCATTGCCTTCTCGGCGGACCGTTGGATCAGCGGATTCTTCTCCTGAGCCGCCTTCTTGAGCGGACCGAGGCTTTTGCCGGTGCCAATCGTCTCCAGAACCTCCGCCGCATGGCGACGGACCTCGTCGTCACGATCGTCGAGCATTTTGATCATCGACGGTTCGGCGGCGGAGCCGAACTTTTTGAGGGCTGCCGTTGCGGCGGGCCGATCGAAATTATCGCGGAGCCGGACCGCGATCGCCGGGATGGCCTTCTCCGTTCCCATCTCGGCCAGTCGATCGATCGCAAGGCGGCGCGTCATCACATCGTCGGCATCGAGCAGGCCGATCAGAAGATCCGGCTGCTCCGCGGTCGCCCAGCGGGCCAGGGCACGGCCGAGCGAGTGCGCACGGAAGCCACCGGCATCGCGGTGAAGCTCGTGAAGCACTTTGGCGATCTCGGCGTCGCCGTCGCCGGCATACTGTGAGTCCAGCCGCATCGCAGCCGCGCGGACCTTCGCGTCCTCGCCCGATTTGAGATCGGCGATGCGTTGATCCAGACTCTCGAAGAACCGGTCCCTGGCTTCGAGTCGGGCCTGCTCCGAGGCGGCGGCGCGCTCGGCGAGTTCCTCCTCCGAAAGACGGCGTGCCGAGACTTTGACCGGGGAGGTCACTTCGCCCGAGCCTGTTCGCAGCGTGAGCGAGCCGGTCCAGTCGACGCGCTGGGGAAGAAACCCGTCCTTCGCAAAGGCGACGGTGCCGGTCGAACCGTACTCGAGCATCGGCTTCCCATTGACCTGCTCGGCCGATCGCAGCGTGGCGGTGCGGTCGAATTCGGTCGTGTCCGGCTTCGCGGCGCAGGTGATGGTTTTCGTCAGGTGCAAGCGATCCTCGACGACGAATCCGCCCGCTCGCGAAGAGTAGGCCGGAAAGTTCGGCTGCATTCCGGCGTGGTGTTCATCCGCACGAAGGAGTGTCGAGACCAGGCGGAGTTCCGATTCCCGTTTTACCTCCCACTGCTCCGCAGGCGTTTCGGGCAGGTTCACCAACGGAACCGCATGGAGCGGATCAAGCGGGAGTGGCAGTCCCTGCGAGCGCTCAGGGATGGACGCCTCGCCGAGCGCGGTCAGCCGAATGCCGCTTATGGTCGAATGGCTGCTTCGGGCCGCATGGGTCGCAATGCCGCCGAACGGAGGCAACGGTTCATCACCTTTTTCGTTTCGGGGCCGAGTCTGAATGATGAAGTTTCCCTGGTAACTCAGCTGCGCAGAATCTCCCTCGACGGACTGGACCGTATAGGTGGACGACCCCTTCCAGGAGACGATGCGATCCTGTTCGTGAAACTCGACCTCGACGTCATAGGTCGCCGACCGACCGGTTTCGAACTCGTAGGATGCCGGCGGAGCGCCGAGGACTGGCGAGGCAACAAACGCGCAGCAGGCAGTCGCGAGCAGCCGGTGCATCGAAAGGCTCCCAGAAACGTCGGAGAGATGCCGATTGCTCTGAGGGTAACGACTCGCGGCCCGATGTCGCCAGAGTCGACTGAACCGATGCAACTTCCGCAGCGCGACCGCGATGCGATCACCCCTCCCGCTGATCCCTCCGCACCGTCACCTTCTTCCCCCGCAGCGTCGCCCCTTTCAAGGCTTTGATCACCTTGTCCGCCGCGGCCTCGGGGACTTCCACCAGCGAGAACTTGTCGGCGATTTCGATGGCGCCGATGTCACGGCCGCTGAGGCCGGCTTCGGCGGCGATTGCGCCGACGAGGTCTTGCGGACGGACTCCCGCGTTGCGGCCGGCGGCGACGAACAGGCGGGCGGAGCCGGGCATCGGGCCGCGACTGCGTCCGGCCGGCTTGCCGCCGCGGCGGGGGCCGTCGCTGCGGTCGCCTTTTGCCCCCCGGCGGACGACGCCGCCTTTATCGTCGGAGGGCGATGGCGACGGAATCTCTTCGTTGTCTTCGGCTTCACCCCCCGTCGCCTGGTGGGCGAGTTTGACCGCAGCCAGCGCGATCTCGACGGCGTCGAACTCGTCGGCGAGCGCCTCCACGACCGGGCGGAACGAATCGAGGTCGCCGCCAAGCAAAGCCTCGCGAATCGACGCTTTCGTCAGTTCCAGCCGTCGCGCTTTCAGGTCGGCGACGGTCGGCACGCGGGCGACTTCGATCTTCTGTTTCGTCACCCGCTCGAAGTCGCGGAGCATTCGGTGCTCGCGCGGCGCGGCGAGCGTGATCGCCACGCCTTCCCTGCCAGCCCGGCCGACGCGGCCGATGCGATGCACGTACGACTCGGGGGCGTTGGGCACGTCGTAGTTGATGACGTGCGACAACTGCGGGATGTCGAGACCGCGGGCGGCGACGTCGGTGGCGACGACGAGATCGGCGGCGCCGGCGCGAAGCTTCTTAATCACCTTGCTGCGCTGGTCCTGCGTCATCCCGCCGTGCAGCGACTCGGCACGATAGCCCCGCGACGACAGCGTTTCGGTGAGTTCGTCGACTTCCGAGCGCGTCCGGCAGAAGACGATCGCCGACGTCGGATTCTCGGTGTCGAGCACGCGGCCGAGCGCCGCCGGCTTGTGCGAACGATGCACGACGTAGGCCGTCTGGCGGATGGCGGGGACGTCGCCTTCGGCGACGGGTTCACCGGCGATCTGGATGCGGGTCGGGTCGCTCAGATGCCGGTTGGCGATCGCCGAGATGCGGGGCGGCAGCGTCGCCGAGACGAGGACCGTCTGCCGCTCGCTGGGCGTTTCCGACAGCACCGATTCGATGTCGTCGGCGAAGCCCATGTCGAGCATTTCGTCGGCCTCGTCGAGCACGACGACGCGAATCCCGCCTAGCGGCAGCGTATTTCGCTTGATATGGTCCAGCGCCCGGCCGGGCGTGGCGACGACGACGTCGACGCCCTGTTTCAGCGCCCGCAATTGCGGTCCATAGGCCTGGCCGCCGTAAATCGGCAGCACGCGGATGCCGAGCGGGCGGCCGTACTTGTGCATCGCCTCGGCAACCTGGGTCGCCAGCTCGCGGGTCGGCACCAGCACGATCGCCGACGGTTTGCCGCGTTTGTCGCCGAAGCCGTCAATGCGTTGCAGAATCGGCAGGGCGAACGCAGCGGTCTTGCCGGTGCCCGTCGCGGCCTGGCCGATGACGTCTTTGCCTTCGAGCAGCGGAGGGATCGCCTCGCGCTGGATGGGCGTCGGCTCCTCGTAGCCGAGTGCCGTGAGTGCTTCGACGAAGCGTTCGTCGAGTCCGAGCGCAGCAAATCCGCCGTCGGCCGGCGGGGTCTTACGAGCCATCGTCGCGTTTCCTGATCCGATACGTGTCCGCCCCTGCGGGCAACCCATCCGAGCCTGACGTCTCTCAGGCCGGAAAGGGAACACCGGGGGCGAGCACGAGGATCGGCAACGGACACAGGATACGCGAAACGGCGGCCGGCGTCTTGTCTGGGGCGGGGGTGTCTGGTGATCCGATCCGGCGAAAGTGCCTGGGATGTGCGGAAAGACCGAGTTCCCTCGCTGGCGCG
>JBAQZJ010000649.1:0-9092 GCA_049790855.1 Planctomycetaceae bacterium
CACCAGATCCAATCGCTTCTTGCTCGCGGCGAGCACGCCGCTCGCCGCGAAGACGGCGACGCCCGTCAGGTCCAGGACGTAGAGAATCACCGCGAGGCACCTCCGTTGGGGCGCGGTAGCATAGCGGGGGAACGGGCGAAGCGACAGGCGAGCGGCGGGCGTCAGGCGAGCGGCGGGCGTCAGGCGAGCGGCGGGCGTCAGGCCGCCGGTGCGTTGAAAGTTCCTTCAGCGTCGTGGCGCGTCGAAGTTCCCTAACCTTCCGCTAGAATCATCGACTCCGTTCGAGGAACACGCATGGTTCGACGCTGGACGATCCGGTCGGCTCGCAAGCCGCCGCTTACGAAGCTGGTGCGACGCGCGACCAGGCCGTTTCGCCGCCGGACGCTGCCCGGTGCGCCGCCGGGCGCGCTGCACGTCGATCCGCAGGCGGCGGCGCCGGTCATCACGGCGATGGCCTACGGTCCGGGTGCCGACGAACTGCATGAAACCGGTATCGATGACCTCGACGTCTTGCCGGGGCTTGTCGAACGGCATCCCGTCATCTGGGTCAACATCGACGGGCTGGGCGATGCTGCGGTGATCGAGAGGATCGGCGAGATCTTCGGCCTGCACCCGCTGGCACTCGAAGACGTCATTCACGTCCATCAGCGCTCGAAGGTCGAAGATTACGAAGACAACCTGTTCGTCGTCGCCCGCATGGCCCAATGGGAAAGCGGCGAGGTGCCGACGGACGACGGCTTGCCGATGCTCGAGCCGTCGGGACGTCGGGAGGATGTCCCCCACGACCGTCGGCCCGAATCCGAGCAGGTCAGCCTGTTCCTCGGCAGGAACTTCGTCGTCACCTTTCAGGAACACAGCGGCCCCGACTCGTTCGAGCGCGTGCGGACGCGCATCCGCCGACGGCGAGGCCGCATCCGCGAACTGGGCGCCGACTTTCTCGCCTATTCGCTACTCGACGGAATCATCGACGGATTCTTTCCCGTCATCGAAGAAATCGGGATTCGACTCGATCAGCTCGACGACGACGTGCTGACCGGCTACAGCCGCGACCATCTGCGACGGCTGCACCGTCTGCGCGGCGACCTGCTGATTCTGCGAAAGAATCTCTGGCCGCAGCGGGAGGCGATTCACGACCTGATTCGCGAAGCGCATCCGTTCGTCAGCGAAGAGACGCATCTGTTTCTGCGCGACTGTTACGACCACACCGCGCAATTGCTCGACGTCGTCGAAACCTATCGCGAGATGTGTGCCGACCTGCGGGAGTACCATTACGCCAAGGTGACGACCCGCACCAACGAGGTGATGAAGGTGCTGACGATCATCAGCACGATCTTCATTCCGTTGTCGTTCGTCGCCGGCGTCTACGGCATGAACTTCGACCCCGACGCCTCGCCGTGGAACATGCCCGAGCTTCGCGCTCGCTACGGCTACCCGGCGACGCTCGCCTGCATGGCGGCCGTCGGCCTGGGACTCGTCGGATGGATGTGGCGCAAAGGCTGGCTGCAACGCGAGGAAGGTTGATGATGCGCGGTCTGAACTTTCCTGTCGCGATCGCGATGAGCAGCCGGTAAGATCGAATCGCCGATTCGGCCTCTCCGCCGCTCCGTTCGGAGGACGCGATCATGCGTCGCCTCGCTTTCGCCGGCCTGTTGCTCGGCCTCGCCACGCTCTCGAGCCTCACCTCGGCCGCCGCCGCACCGCCCGTCGTCGCTCCGAAGCCGGACGATGATCAGGCGGTTCTACGGAGGATCTTCGCCGACTGGGCGGCGAGACGGGAGCGGTTTTCGAGCGTCCGCCATTCGCTTGAAGGCAAGATGTTCCGTCCCAAGGGCTATCTGAACGATCTTCGGGTCGATCTGTTCGAGCCTGACGAGATGCCGGCGGGCAACGTTCCTCCGAAGGATCTCCGGTATCGGACGTCGGCACTCGTCGCGATCGACTTCAAGCGAGGCGTCGCCCGCATCGAGCGCCGCTCGGCCGACTTCACGCCGCCCGCGTCGGTCCTGCCGACCTACGAAGTCCGGCTGTTCGACGGCGAATGGAAGCAGCGCTTCGAGCCGCAGGAGCAGAATCCCGACGTCCGTGCCGGCGTGCTCGAACCCGAGATGACGCAGGGCAAGCTGATGCCGGTCTACCGAGACGGCTTTTTCGACCGGGCGTTGCGGCCGCTACTGTACGGCCACGGCTTCGTGCCGGGTTCGACCGATGCGGAGGTTCTTCGCGAACCCGCCGACCACAGCCGATTGCACGGCGTCGGGCACGTCGAGCACGACGGTCGCCGATGCGTCGTGCTGCGGACGCGGCCGGTCGAAGAGCACGCATTGGTGCAGGAGTTCTTGGTCGACGTCGAGCGAGATTCCGCCGTCGTTCGCACTGCCCTTCGCCATGCCGCGGAGGAGCGGCGCGTGGCGACGATCACCTACCGCGAGACGCCAGACGGCTGGATGCCGGACCGCTGGACCGATGAAGTCACCGGCTTATCGCGAGAGACGTTGAAAGTCGTCACGACGGAACGGAATCCCGACCTCTCCTCCGAGCGATTCCGGATGGAGCCGTCGCTCGGCATGATCTTCAAACAGGGCGGGAAGCTCTGGATTCATCGCGGCAAGGATTTGCCGCCGCTCGATGCGAGAAAGCACTTTAAACCGGGCACGCCGAAAGACCTGTGACGCGATGCGTCTCAAGTCCGGCTTCTTCAGCGAGATCGTTTTTCGACAAGCGGCGCGAACCGTCAGCCGCTGAGCGGAGTTAGATCAGTAGGCGTCATCGCGTCTGATTCAAGAGTGTTCCTTCCTCTCCAGAGCTGATGTTCCATGAACGATCGTCTCCTGCTTCCCGATCGCCGGATGTTTCTCGGGTCGCTGGCCTTCGGGGCGGCGTGTTTTTCGACGCGTGGGTTGTTCGCCGAGGAGCTGACGCGGACACCGGCCCAGACCGAAGGCCCGTTCTACCCCGACAAGCTGCCGCTCGACACCGACAACGACCTGTTGATCGTCAACGACGGCATCACGCCGGCCATCGGCGAGATCACCCATCTTTCCGGTCGCGTTCTCGATGCGAAAGGCAACCCTGTTCGCGGGGCCGTCGTCGAAATTTGGCAATGCGACAACAACGGGGTCTATTTGCATAGCCGCGACGCCTCGCGCGGCGGCAGCGATGCGAACTTCCAGGGGTTCGGACGGTTTCTGACCAGCCGCGACGGCGAGTACTACTTCCGCACGATCAAGCCGGTGCCCTACACCGGCCGCACGCCGCACATTCACTTTCAGATCCGCAAAGGCGACAAAGAACTGCTGACGACGCAGTGCTACGTGAAAGGCGAATCGCGAAACGAACGCGACGGCGTCTATCGAGGCATCCGCGACGAGAACGCCCGTGCCGCCGCGACGGTCGATTTTGCGCCGATCAAGGATTCGAAGATCGGCGAACTGGCGGCGACCTTCGACATCGTGCTGGGCCTGACGCCGGAAGCGTGAGTTTGCGGACGGTCGGCCGACCACCGGGATTAACCCGGTGGACGCGGCATGGCCCGATGGTACTCTGCTTCGCGAACTGCGGAAGCGCGATCGCTGGAATCCGAATCGTTCGACGGGATGCACCGTCTGCCGAGATGCACCGTCAGGAGAACACAGGATGAAGACTCGCTGGTTGCTGCTCGTCGCCGTCGCGGTCGGTTCAACTTCTGCGGTCGCCGAAGACTGGCCTCAATGGCGCGGTCCCGACCGCAACGGCGTCTCGCAAGAGACCGGTTTGCTGAAGCAGTGGCCCGACGACGGACCGAAGCTCGTCTGGCAATCGACCGAAGTCGGCGGCGGATATTCGACGCCCGCGGTGGTCGGCGAGCGGATCTATCTGATGGGCGACGACGGGAAAAGCGAGTCGGTCATGGCTCTGTCGACGACCGACGGCAAGCAGGTCTGGTCGCAGCCGATCGGCAAAGTCGGCCCGAACGAAGGGCCGAAGTATCCCGGTTCACGCTCGACTCCCACAGTCGACGGGAAACTGCTGTACGCACTCGGTTCCGACGGCGATCTCGCCTGTCTCGAGACAGAGACCGGCAAGGTCGTCTGGTCGAAGAACCTACGCAGCGACTTCGGCGGAAAGCCGGGCAACTGGGCCTATTCCGAATCTCCGCTCGTCGACGGCGACCGGGTCGTCGTCACTCCCGGCGGCAGCGAGGCGACGCTCGTCGCACTGAACAAGACGACGGGCGAATTGATCTGGAAGTGCGCTTCCGACGAAGCCGATGAAGCCGCGTATGCGTCGATCGTCACCGCCGATCTCGGCGGCACGAAGCAGTACGTCCAGTTTCTGCAGAAGGGCGTGGTCGGCGTCGACGCGAAAACCGGCGAACTGCTGTGGCGGTACGGTAAAACGGCCGAAGGCAGCATGGCGAACATTCCGACGCCGATCGTCCACGACAGCTACGTTTACACGGCCAGCGGACGGGGCGGCGGCGGCCTCGTGAAGATCGGCGGCGAAGGCGACGCCGTCGAAGCCGACGAGGTTTACGCATCGCCCCGGCTGCCGACGGCGATCGGCGGGGCCGTGATCGTCGACGGCCACCTGTACGGCACCAGCCGCCAGGGGTTGCTGTGCGTCGAGTTCGCGACGGGAGAGACCATCTGGCAAGATCGCAGCGTCGGCGCCGGCTCGGTCGTGCTCGCCGCCGACCGGCTCTACCTTCACGGTGAAGATGGCGAGGTCGCCCTCGTCGAAGCGAACTCGGAAATGTATCGCGAACTCGGTCGCTTCACCCCCGAGAACGCCCCCGATCGCGGCCGTTCGAAAGCCTGGGCCTACCCGGTCGTCGCGAACGGACGGCTCTACATCCGCGACATGAACTCGCTCTGGTCATACGACATCGAGGCGGAGTAGGGGGGGGAGGGGGAGAGCGGGGGAGTGGGAGCCGGTGTCACTCGTCGTCGCCGATGCTCGCATCGCCTCCTCCTCGCTCCTTGTCTCCTCGCTCCTTGTCTCCGGCCGAAATCCCGGCGTCGCAACGGATCAGGGTTTCCGGAGAGCCTCTTAGGCTCTGCCACCCGCCGCTTTCGTCTGAAAGGTCGACGACGAGCAGACGTGCGGTTAGCCGATCGCTGTTTCGAGGATGGCGGTTCGCTGGCGTGGCTGGGTCTCAGCCGGCTCCGAATCCATCATCATCGATGCCCGTCGGTATGCACGCGGGGTGCGTCCGCTGCGCATCTTGAAGAAGCGGGCGAACATGCTGGGGCGGTGAAAGCCGACCATCCGTCCGATGCGGGTCACCGAGAGACCCGTCGTGGCCAGCAGTTCTTCGGCACGGGC
Organism: Planctomycetaceae bacterium; assembly: GCA_049790855.1. Classification (GTDB taxonomy): domain Bacteria; phylum Planctomycetota; class Planctomycetia; order Planctomycetales; family Planctomycetaceae; genus JACCRE01. Next base: position 5,305 of record JBAQZJ010000649.1, read on the forward strand.
GAGGCGGATCCGACGAATCTCCTCGCCGGGGGGACGGCCGATCGCATCAAAGAACCGGCGCTCGAACGTCTTACGCGACATGTCCAAAGTTTGAAGGACGTCGCCGACGTCGATGCCGTCACAAGCCCGGTCGCGAATCATCTGCATCGCACGGCCGATATCTGCATCACGCGGCATTTCGAGGCTGGTCGAAGCCCGAACGACGATCTCGGTCGCCGGGATCTCGAGCGGTTCACCGGGGGGCTGCTCGCCGCGCATCAGTCGGTCGAGCAACGCCATGGCCTGCGAGCCGATACGCTCGGCGGGCAGGCGGACGCTCGACAACGGCGGCTCGGAATCGCGTGCGACGCCGGTATCGGCGACGCCCAGCACGGCGACGTCCTCGGGAACATTCAGTTCGACCTGCTGGCAGGCGGCGCAAACGCCCGCACCGTAGTGATCGCTCTGGCAGAAGACGGCGAGCGGCTTGGGAAGCTTCAACAGGAAGGAGTGCAGTCGCGGGTCGCCCCCCAGCATACGGGCGGCCTGATGTGCCGACCCATCCAGCCGGGCCAGCACGCGGCACGACGTCATTTCGTAGCCGCGATCGTAGAGGGCCGCGGCGAAGTGCCGTTCGCGATAGACCGAGCCTGGTGAAAGATCGTATCCGACGTATAGGAACGATCGATAACCCAGTTCGAGGGCGTGCTCGCAGGACAGGTCGGCGACGCTGCGACCGTCTCCATGAACGGCCGGAACCTCATCGGCTGCGCGATCGGCGGAGGTGTTGACGACTGGAACCTCGCCCCGTTTCAGCCATTCGCCGACGCCCGGCTGCGGACCGACGTAGGCGATGACTCCGTCGGCGTGGCCCGTCCAGGGCGGCGGGCCGACGAGTTTCGACGGATCGTCAAGATCACCGAACTTAAACCGGTAATCCTTCACGTGGAATCCGTGCTGCGCCCTCTGCCACTCGACGACACCGTCCACCAGGCGATGGACGTAGTCGAGATAGTCGGGCAGAAACAGCGCGATTCGGCGGCCTTCCGGCTCGTTCCGATGGACCTCCATTCGCATCCTCCACGCCCGACGGTCGGTGGCGAACCGACGCGACGAACCTCGTCATGGTCACCTATGGACAGAACGTCTTTCCGAACAGTCGTCCCGATTCGGGCCAGCAGACGCGCGCGGTTTTCTCAAAAACCGAGAATCGCCTTTCTCCGCGTTTCCCCCGTGGCAGAGACTGCGACGGTCGGTTTTCATGGCGGCTCGCGGCGGTTGCAGCCGAGGATTTCGATGCCCGAACCCGAAAATCCCGCCGGAATCGCCGCAGTTTCGCCGAACCCGCCTTCAGCCGGCGGGGATACGCCGCAAGCTTCATTTGGAACGTTTGTTCACAAGGCAACCGTCGCCGTGGCGATCGTCTCGGCGTTCACTGCGGCCTTTCTGCTGCTGGCCTTCGCCCCGAGCGCCGTCATCCTGACCTTCGCGGCCGTCTGGTTCGCCTGCGTGCTCTACCATGCGGCGGCGGCGCTGGCGCGCTGGACGCGGCTGCCGGAACCGTGGGCGATGGGGCTTGTGCTGACGGTCATCGTGGCGACCGCGATCGGCTTCATCGCTCTGCTGGGGTTGCAGATCGCCATGCAACTCAACGACTTCGTCGAGAACCTCAACGACGCCGCGACGCAGTTGCGGCGGCAACTCGAGGACTTCCCGCAGCTTCAGCGGTACCTCGAACGTTCGCGATCGCCCGAACAGGTCGTGCAGGTGGTGGGCGGCAAGTCCGGCTCGAGCGTCGCGGCGTTGCTGATGACGCCGTTCGGACTGCTGGTCAACACGTTGTTCATCTTCTTTACCGGCGTGTATCTCGCCTTCAGTGCGGCGATGTACCGCGACGGTTTCGTCGCCCTGTTTCCGGTTCGTCAACGGCGGAAAGTCCGACGGGTCTGCTCTGAATCGGGAACGGCTCTCTGGCGATGGACGCTCGTCCGACTGTTTTCGATGACCCTCATCGGACTGGCGGCCGGCGTCGGGCTGTGGCTGCTCGGCGTGCCGATGGCCGCGACGCTGGGCGTGACGACCGCACTGTTCCAGTTCGTGCCGAACGTCGGACCGGTGCTCGCCGCGATTCCGCCGTTGCTGCTGTCGATCGGAACCGGCACGTGGACGCCGCTGTACGTGCTGCTGCTTTACATCGGCATCGAACTCGTCGAGAGCTATCTGATCACGCCGATCCTGCATCAGAAGGAAGACGCCCTGCCCGCGGCGATCACCATCGTCGTGCAGTTGCTGTTCGGCCTGCTGTTCGGCCTGCTCGGCGTGACGTTCGCGATGCCGATCGCCCTGGTCGCGATGATCTTCATCCAGCGGTTCTACGTCGAACGCGGGTTGGAAGGCACCGATGAGGAACGACCGATCGGCGCGCAAACATGAGCGAGTCTCGAACTTGTCCTGCTGGACCGGCCGTCCTCAAAGGGTGAGTCGATCGCAGCGCCGGGCAGGACCACGGATCTCGCGGATCACACGGATTGACGCGGATGGAATCAGTGCGGCATGCGAGAATCAAAGACGTTGAACGACGACGCGCCAACGCCTGGTTCCTGATCCGCGACATCCGTGTTGATCCGTGAAATCCGTGGTTACTTTCTGCCGTCTGTGCCGACCCACATCTTGAGGGTTGTCGCTCTACTACAGCGTCTGAGATTGTGGGTGGCATGCCTTCGGCCGATAGGCCGTAGGCATGGCGGCGCGCAGCGTGCCTACGCCTTCGGCGAAGGCATGCCACCCACAATTACAGGCCAGTTTGATAGTGTGGGACTATGCCGTCGACTGCCGCCAATACTTCCAACCCGGCAGGAAGAAGCAGGCGGCGCTCACGACGCCGAACAGGGTGATCGCGAGGTTCGGGCCGGCGATCAGGCGGGGCCAGAGTGCCATTAGCGGAGCGACCGCGAAGAGTGCAGCGGCGGGCAGGTAGAACAGTCCCGAGAGGATGGCCGCCTTCATCAGGAAGATCATCCCGCTCACCAAGGCGAGCACGGGCGAGAGCGTCAGCACGTCGAGGCCCAGCAAGGCTTCGACAAGATACAGCAACGTGCTGCACACCAGGCTGCCGGCCCACGCATGGGCGATCTGACGTTCGACGAATGTGACCGGGCCGGCACGCCGGCGCAGCGTCCAGAAAATCAACGCCCAGACGCCCAGCCCCGCCGTCCACAGCAGCAGGTACGGCCAGCGCGACGACACTCCCGAAAGCTGCAGGGCGTTCGTGATCAGGCACAGGATCAGCAGCGCCGCGGCATGCCACATCCACAACACGCCCCAGTTCTCGAGCACTTGCGCGTGGTGCGTCTCGCGGAAGGCCCGGCTGAACACGTCGTAGAGTCGCGTCGAACGCGCCGCGATCGGCTCGTGGGCCAGATAAGCATCGAGATCGTCGGCGAGAGCCGCCGCGGTGGCGTAGCGCAGGTCGGCCGGCTTCTGCAGCGCTTTGAGCGCGATCAATTCCAGATCGGCATCGGCCTGCGGATTGATCAGCCGCGGCGGCAGCGGGTCGTGATCGAGCACCATCAGCACGGTCTCGGCGGGACTCGCCGCCTGAAACGGCGGCCGCCCCGTGAGACAGGCGTAGAGAATCGCACCGAGACTGTAGACGTCGGAGGTCGGACCGATCTCCTTTCGCCCCGCCGCCTGTTCCGGCGACATGTAGCTCGGCGTGCCGAGGATCGCGCCGGTCATGGTGAGGACATCAGAGCCGCGACCGTCAGGGAGCGATTGAAGGCCAGGTTCGCGCTCAATCGCTCCCTGAC
>JBAQZJ010000650.1:0-3232 GCA_049790855.1 Planctomycetaceae bacterium
GGCTGTGGTTCCGCAGGAGCCGCGGCTGTCGGCGTCCCTTCGGTCACCGGCGAACCGTTCGGTGCGCGTTCCGGGGCTGCCGCCGAAGTGTCACTTTGTGTCACTTGCGGTTCTTGCGGAGTCGGTCCGTTGCTCTCGTCGGGAGCCGCGGCCTGTGTCTCCTGGAGGGTCGGGTCGTTAGGACTCATCACCCACCGATCCTGCAACATCGTGCAACCGGTCCATAAAAACCCCGACGGCGAGCGGCACCGAGCCGAGCGACCGATCGCGGACGGCAGGGACCGGCCCCCTTCGCCCGCGGTCTCGGAACGCAATTGTCCACCGTTTTCGTTCGGACAGAATAGTCAAGTCAAAACCATTTCTCCACAATGCCTTGGTCGGAATCCCGGTTCCGACCGAGAGTTCCGGCCGTCACCCCGCCCGACCGGCATCTTCACATTCCCCCGACCTCAACCGATCGCGCGACGATGGAACCCGCTTTTTCCCGTAGTTCCGAGTTACTTTCGGCCCCCGCGAGCCAGTTGGTGATCGTCGACGTTCAGGAACGCCTGACGCCGCAGATCGCCGACAGCGACGCCGTCGTCGGGAATTGTAGTCGTTTGATCCGCGGAGCCGCGATCTTCGACGTTCCCGTCGTCATCACCGAGCAATACCCCAGCGGCCTGGGGCCGACGATTCCCGCCCTGTCTCAATTGTTGTCGGGGAGGAACGGTGACGCCTCTCTGAACGATCGCTCGATCCGGATTTCGGAAAAACTGCGATTCAGCGCCGCCGATGCGACCGGGTGGCCCGCCGCGGGTGAACGCGACGACGGCCGGCACCAAGTCGTCCTCGCCGGACTGGAAACGCACATCTGCGTGCTGCAAACCGCATTAGACCTGCTTTCGCAAGGTTATCGCGTTTTCGTCGCGGCCGATGCGACGGGCAGCCGCCGTCCGTTCGATCGCGACATCGCCCGGAATCGCCTGCGGGACAGCGGCGTCATCGTCACGACGGTCGAATCGGTGCTCTTCGAATGGTGCGAAGTCGCCGGCACCGAACGCTTCCGCCAGCTGCGCGACTTCGTCACAGACCGGTAGAATCGGTTTTTCCTGCCGGATTGCGCCTTCACAATTTAATCGCTTTCCGCCGATCGCGACTCGGTTTCGGGGTGAAGCGGCGTCGGCGGGTGGACATCGGTGACGCCCTCTGAGCCGGGGTTCGCTGCGACTTCCCCGGACGGAGCGAACTCGGCAGCGGCGTCCTCCGGCGGCACGTCGTGCGGCTTTCGCAGCGCCGCATCGATCCGCTTCTGTGCCGCGAAGCCGACGTGATCGAACGGCGATTCAGTCTTATGGCACTTTTCGACGAGTCGCATCGCCACAGGCGCGTCGAGTCGGCAATCGCAGTCGATCTGCGTGACACCGCCCGACCGCTTGAGGCATCGCCCGCATTCCGGACACTCCCAGATCCGACGCACGTCGAGATCGAGTCGAAAGCCGGGGCCTTTCATGGTGACGTCCGCGGCACTTGAAGTCCGGCCTGACGGGGTTTCGCGGAAATCACTGTTGTCGGTCATCGATGACATCACAAGTCCGGCCGCAACGGGCCGCCTGCGAAACTCCGCCCGGATTCTTCTCGAAGTCGAGCCGAACTGATTTATACTCCTGATCTGATTCTCTCTTTGAGTCGACTCTCCTGTCCGCCGTTTGCATTCCGGTCCATGCCCGAGGTTCCCACCTGGCTCGCGGCCGCGCTCTCCATCGGCGGCTACCTGTTTTCGCTCGTCCTGCTCCGGTGGGTGCTGCTGCTCAAGAAGGAGCAGCCCAGCAGCACCGTCGCCTGGGTGATGGCGATCGTGCTGATTCCCTATCTCGGCGGACTGCTGTTTCTCGTCTTCGGCATCAACCGCGTCGATCGACGTGCCCGCTTGAAGGCGGCCGCCGATCGCACCATCGAGCGACGACTTCCGGCCCTGACGCCTTACCAGGTCCTGCCCGACGAGATTCCCACCGAACCCTCGGCCGCGTTGATGCGGATCGCGGTGCGGGCGGGCTGCAGCGCGCCGACGCGGGGCAATGCGATCCGGCTGCTGAGCGACACGAATCAGGCGCTCGGCCTGATCGAACAGGCGATCGCCGCCGCCGAGGAGTCGCTGCACCTCGAATACTACATCTGGCAGCGCGATCGAACGGGAACGAGGCTCCGCGATCTCGCCGTGCAAAAGGCCCGCGAGGGCGTCAAGGTTCGATTCCTGTTCGACGGAGTCGGTTCGCTGTTCCTCAACAATCGGTTTCTCGCCCCGATGCGCGATGCGGGAATCGAGGTCGCCGCCTTCCTGCCCGGCGCGACGTTTCGCGAGCGCTGGAGCCTGAACCTTCGCAACCACCGGAAGATCGTGGTCGTCGACGGACGGATCGGTTTTACAGGCGGCATGAACATCGGCGACGAGTACCTCGGCCTCAGCCGCGACCGCGGTTACTGGCGCGACTCGCATCTGCGGGTCGAAGGACCGGCGGTGCTGCAGCTGCAGCAGGTGTTCGCCGAAGACTGGTTCTTCGCCACCGCCGAGCCGCTGACGGACGAGGCGCTCTTTCCCGATTCCGGCGAACCGGGCGACGCCGTCGCCCAGGTCGTCGCGGGCGGACCGACCGGACCGGGAAACGCGACGCGGCTCGTGTTCTTCGAGGCGCTGGCCCAGGCCCGCAGCTCGATCCTGCTGACGACCGGCTACTTCGTCCCCATGCCGGAACTCGCGTATGCCCTCGAGGCGGCGGCGATGCGGGGGGTGAAGGTCCGCCTGCTCGTGCCGGGTCGGTCGAGTTACTTGTGGACGATCTACGCCGGGCGGAGCTACTACGAATCGCTGCTGCAGGCCGGTGCGGAGATCTACGAGTACCGTCGCGGGGCGATGCACGCCAAGACCTTGACGATCGACGGCCGCTGGTCGTTCGTCGGCAGCGCGAACTTCGACAGTCGCAGTTTGATGCTCAATTTCGAGGCCGGCATGGCGATCGACGACCAGCGGATCGCCGCCCAGATCGAACGTCAGTTCGAAGAGGACGCGGCCGACAGCCTCGCCATCGACGCGGACGCCTGGCAAGACCGACCGGCCTGGCGATCGCTCGCGGAAAATTCGTTCCGGATGTTCGCCCCGCTGTTTTGAAAGAGGACGGGCGAACGAGAGAACAGCGAACACGTTTAGCCGCAGGCCTCGGCCTGCGATTCGGGCGTCAGAGCAGCTCACCACAAC
>JBAQZJ010000651.1:0-5395 GCA_049790855.1 Planctomycetaceae bacterium
TTCTGCGGCAGCGTGGTGATCATCTCCAGCCGCAGGCGTCCGTCAAAGGCGACCCGTCCGACGCCGATGAGACGCAGCGAATCGCCGGTGAGCACGATCGGCCAGTCGTCACGCCGTTCAAAAAGAAATGCCTTGTCGCGGATCACAAAATTGAGCCGGGCCGATCGAAACGCCGTATTGTCGGGCGGGACCGGAAACAGGATGTTGAAGGTCTGCATGATGACCGGCAACTCATAGAGTTCCGCCGGATTGATGCGAAGCTGCCCTTGGCCGGTGACTCCGGAAGGGTCGGTCCCGCGTCCATTGAAGTCGATCCAGCCGTTCATCACGCCGGCGAGTTGGCGTTGGGCGCTGCCCGGCTGAGCTCGCGTGTACTGTTCGAGCGAACCGCCGGTCAGGGTGACGCGGCCGCGGTAGGACGGGGTTTCTTCGAGATTGACGAGCGCGTTGAGCGTCAACAGCCCCGGTTCGAGATAGGAAGCCGTCAGTTGCTGTTCGATCGGGACCGACAGCTCCGTATTCGCCCCGGCCCGATCGGCGAGAGCGTCCTGCGAGCCGATTCGTACCTGTCCGTCCTTCAGCGCGAACGGGCCGCGAATGTTCTCGATCCATTGCCCGAAGACCTTGGCGCGTTCGAGATCGATCTGTCCGCTCAGATCGGTTTCGTTACCGCGAAAAGTTCCCTCGCAGGAAACGTCGCCGGTGGCGTGTGTCACTTCGAGGCCCGGTTTCGTCGTCGCATCGACGAGTTTGCCGACGAGATTCCAGTCGCCGGAGATCGGGGTCCGGGGTGAGCGGGCGCCTTGAAGGGTCAATCGACCCGAGACGTCGATATGTCCCTGCGGGTCGAGAACCTCGATCGCTTTCCGGAACCCTTCGGGAATCGCACGCAGAAACTCGGCGCCCAGCGTCAGGTCTTCGACGTCGAGCGTCGGCAGATCCAGCCGCCAGACGCCGTCCGGCAGAAGATCGACCGTAGCGTTGTGTGCGGCGACGCGGACGCCGCCGTCGTGCCATCCCACGAAATCGGTGATGGTCACTCGTGCAGGCACGACCTGTTGACGATCGCCGACGGCCGCGACACTTGCCGGCGTGTAGCTCGCCTTCGCCGCGATCGTATGCAGCAGATACGGAAACGCCCGGCCGTTGAGCACACCTTCGGTCAGGTCGAATCGCGGAATTTCGATGCGAGGCTCGGCCCCTGGAACCCAGGCGACCTTCACAGTCATGTCGGCCTGGCCGTCGAGGTTCAGCTCCTCCCACATCTGCTTCAACGACGTGGGCAATGCCGACCGCAGATCGTCGCCGAGAACGACCTGTTCTCCGAGGAGTTCCAGCGTCAATCCCGGCGGAACCCCGCCGATCGGCGCCGTTCCGTCGGAGCGAAGCTCGGGAGGCGAACAATACGATCCGCCGCCGCGAACGATCGAACGACCATGCTGACCGGTGACGTTCCAGAAGCGGAGCAGGCGGTTTTCGGAGTTGTACGACACGTCGCCCGAGAGCTGTGACAGGCGATAGGGAAGCCGTTCATATTCCAGTTCGCCGTCGGCGACGTGGGCTTTGAACCACCAGTCATACTTCTGCCGCGGTCCGGCGGGTCGGTATAAATGGACCTCAACGTCGGCGTTTCCTTCGAGATCGAGCGCGGCGAGAACCGCTTGCGTCTTCGCGTTACAGGCCTCCCGAAACGTCTCGTCGAGCGGAACGGCCTCGGCATTGATTTGCACGCCGACCTCGGCCCCGCCGTCGGCACTACGGGTTCCGGCGACGAGCCGAACGGGGCGGGCGCCGATTTTACCTGTCATCCTGGCTTCAATCCGTCCCGGTGCGACCAGTCGGAGTGTGCCGGTGATGTCGCGGATCGGCACGGGAAACGGCTCGGGCGTCGCCGCGGCGCCTTTGGCTTCCAGAACGAAATCGCGGGCGCTCCAACGGCCTTCCGCATCGCGATCGAATGAACCGGCGAGATCGACCGGCCCGCTGGGCCGGACGACCTCCAGAAACCGGTCGACGACCGGGGGGAGCTGACCGGAATACTGGTCGGAGATCGTCAGATCGGTGATCTCGACGTCGATATTGCCGGTCGCGCTCGGGCCGCCGAGTTGAAAGCCGCCGTCAAGCTTCAGGATCGTCCCGCCGCCGTCGGCCTGAAACGAGGTCAGCCGGAGCGTCGTGTTGTCCCAATAGAGTTCACCGCGAAGGTGCCGCAGCGCGAACGGCAGCAACGGATTGACGATCTGGCCGTCTTTGCACTTCACCTGCACCTGATACTCGGGCGACGTCACGTGCTCCCGCTTCGAGAACGCAAACGACAAATCGAGCGTCGCGTTGATGCCGAGCCCTGTCAGGTCGCGGGGCGTGTCGTCGGTCGAGACCGTATCAAACGCGCTGAAGCCGGAATTCGGCACGTCCGCCGGTCGACCGGTCGTCGCCGCAGAGGTTTCCCGACTGCGGCTGGCGGTGCGATAGGGCACGGCCCCCGGCGTGATTCCCGACTCATCGTCCGCGAGCAGCGAATGTTCGACGTCGCGAAGCTTGTCGCGAAGCGTGGCGACCTGGTCTCGCAGCTCGGGCGACGATCCGAGCACGAATCCGGCGATGTCGCCCGACGTGTTCAACCCGTTGACCGAACCGGCCAGCGACCATGTGCCGCGATCGAGATCCACCCGCCCTTCAATCTGCAGCGGCCCGGCGTTGGCCACGTCGCTCAGACCGCGAATCGTCAGTTGCCGGCGGCCCGCGGGAACCAGGCGGAGATCGGCGTTCTGCAGCGTCAGAACGACTGGCTTGCCCTGCGGTTGCTCCAGCCGGAAGCGAATCGTCGCGTCTTCGATTTGCCACTCGGGGACGGCGAGCGACGGATCCAGCCGGAAGGGCATCAGATCTTCAACCGTCCAGGTTCCGTCGGCACGCCGCGTGACGTCGAACGTCGGTCGGATCAGCCGGATCATTTGCACGTCGACCGTCTGGTCGTTCAGAAACTGCTCGCGGTCGATTTGCAGCACGGCTTCCGGGGCGACGAACGTGGCAGGCGCGTCCTTGCCCTTCGCTCTCACGGCGAAGTCGTAGACGTGAATCAGCCGGTCCCAGTCGAACCGCACCTTGCCGATCTGAAGGTCGCACTCCGGCCCGATCTCCGAGAGCCGCCGTTGCAACTCCTGTCGCGCGTATTCATCGCCCTGGACCCAGACGTACCACGCAACGCCACTGCCGCCCGCCCCGGCGAGCACCAGCAGAATCAGCAGCCAATGCAGGGTCTTGCGGATCATCGTGGTAGGTCGGCCTTCCGCCTGACGGCGACTTCAACGAACGTTCGTATCAGACAATAGACTTGCCGACTGAGGTTGAGGCACGCTGCGGAAAAAACCATTGCAATCCGACGGCTGAGAGCATGCACAGCGGATATTCGGCGGGCAGGCGGTAACGCAGCGAACCGACGAACACGCAATGCACGAGACTGAAGAACAACAGAGGCGCGACCGAAAGCCCGACGAGCCAGACGTCACGCCGGCGCGTCCAACCGCCGATCGCCGCCAGCACGAGCATCGGCAGGTAGTACGCGGCGACGGCGACCTGGGCAAGGGGCGTCGAGAACTGCTCGGCGCCTGGCCACGGACGCCAGTAACGCCACATTTTCGCAAAGGCGAGTGCGACGACGCGTTCCGGGTTCTCGACGGCGAACTCCCACGCCCGCTGACGGTATTCGCGATCCATTTCATATTCCGTCATGCGATCGAGCAGCCGGTCTTCGTCGAAGAACCGCATGTCGCTGGCGCCCGTCGCGTTGGGGTTCAGGCCGTCGTACAAACTTGGCCCGACCCAGAGCGTCGTCGGAATCCAGCGGCCGGTGACGATGCGATTGCGAATCGTCCAGGGGGCGATCGTCATCGCGGCCGCTACGACGATCAGCACGCCGGCCAGAGCCGACGCTCTCGTTCGCCCGGCCCAGAACCAGTACACGGCGGGAACAACGGCCGCCGCCGGCAGCCATGTCGGACGAACGTACGTCGCCGCCGAGATGCCGATTCCCGTCAGGACGGCCCATAGGACGAGGTGCATCGGCTTCGAGGCCACTGTTGCGGATGATTCGCCGGTCCCCCGTTCACGAAGGACGGAGGTGATCCCGGTCGCCACAGGCCTGCGTTTGACGAGCCGTGCCGTGGCGACGAGACTCAGCGTCAGCAGCAGGGCGAACAACGTCTCGCTCAGCACCAGGACGCTGAACCCGATCAAGACGGGCCAGCAAGTCGCCAGCGCCGCCGCGATCAGACCGGTCTTCTCGGAATCGAGCGTCCGCCCCAGTAGATACACGGCCGCGCACGCGGCGGTTCCGACGCAGGCCAGAACGACGCGCACCGCCAGCAGCGAATCACCGGTCACGACCCGCACGCCGGCCAGCAGGAGCGGTAAGCCGGGCATCCGCAAGACGCGGCGGGGGGGATCGTAGACGGCGTACTCGTCGCCCACCGCGAGCCGGCCGGCGAGCATCCAATAGCCTTCGGCGTCGCCCGCCAGCAGAAATTGCCGCCCGGTCGCGTCGAGGTGCGACTGCACGCCGATCGCCGCGACGAGGCGCAGCGTCAGCGCAGCGGCGAGGATCACCAGCAGCGGGTGTCGACGGAGAACCGCGAACATCGCGAGTGACCGGTTGCAGACGGAAACGCGGGATCGTAAGACCGTTCGGGAAAAGCGGTCAAGACCGATGCGGCGCTTACGACCGGCCGCTACGGTTCGATGGCGTCGAGTTTTCGGATCCGCGCTTCATGCCGACCGCCTTCGAAAGGCGTCTTCAGCCAGCGATCGACGATCGCCAAGGCCTGTTCCGACGTCAGCATCCGCTGCCCAAGCGAGAGCAGGTTCGCGTCGTTGTGTCGCCGGGACAACTCGGCCGTCGTCTCGTTCCAGCACAATGCGCAGCGGACGCCTCGAACCCGATTCGCGGCCATCGCTTCGCCGTTTCCCGATCCGCCGAGCACGATGCCTCGATCGAATTCGCCTGCGGCGACAGCGCGAGCGACGGGCACGATGAAGTCGGGATAGTCGACGGAGTCGGTCGAGTGCGTTCCGAAATCGACGCCGTCGTGTCCCGTCCGGGTGAGATGATCGAGAATCAACTGCTTGTACCCGAACCCGGCGTGATCCGAGCCGATCGCAATCCGCATCACCATGCTCCCTACGAAGACCGGGGGATTGTGCCACGCCGGCGCCGGTCTGCCAAGCATCGTGCCGCGGCTTGCGATTTTCGCAGCCGGCCTGCTGAGTGATATGAGCCTCCGCCAAAACCCTTGACCTACTGAACAGCGTGGTCTGCAAGTTGCATGCGAGAGTCCTCCGCAAGGAGGGTTCGACCCATGTTGACGACCGCGTTTTTCCCCTCGCTGGGGCGGTATGA
>JBAQZJ010000652.1:0-14450 GCA_049790855.1 Planctomycetaceae bacterium
CGACCCACCCTACAACGCTCAATGCCGGAAGTGGCGGCGGCCGGTGAAGAGCATCGCGATTCCGTGTTCGTCGCAGGCGGCGATCGACTCGTCGTCGCGCTTGCTGCCGCCGGGCTGAACGATCGCCTTAATCCCGGCCGCAGCGGCCTGATCGACGCCGTCGCGGAACGGGAAGAACGCGTCTGAAGCGCAGACGCCGCCTTCGCAGCGGCCCTCCGACTTGCGGGCGGCGATCATCGCGCTGTCGAGTCGGCTCATTTGCCCGGCTCCGACGCCCGTCGTCATGCCGTCCTTCGCGAAGACGATCGCGTTCGACTTGACGTGCTTGCAGACGAGCCACGCGAACCGCAGGTCGGCCAACTCGGCGTCGGTCGGCTGCCGCTTCGTGACGACCTTCCACTCGTCAAACGGAGCGGTCGCTTCGTCTTTCTCTTGCACGAGCAGTCCGCCGGCGACACGGCGATAGTCGAGACCTGGTGCTGCCGTACTTGCGAGACTTGGCAGCCGCATCAGCCGCACGTTCGCCCGCCAGGTCGGCTTCGTGGTGAGCAGTTCGATCGCCTCGGACGTGAAGTCGGGAGCGAGAATCGCCTCGACGAAGCGGTTGGGCCGGCAGAGGGCTTCCGCCGCGGCGAGATCGAGCGGACGACTGAAGCCGAGGATCGATCCGAAGGCGCTGACCGGGTCGCCGGCCCAGGCCTTTTCGAGCGCGTCGGCGACCGACGTTCCGAAGGCGCAGCCGCAGGGATTGTTGTGCTTGAGGACCGCGACGGCCGGGGCGTCGATCGCCGTCGTCAGATCGCGCACCAGTGACAGCGCCGCGTCGAGATCGAGCAGGTTATTGTACGACAGTTCCTTGCCGTGCAGTTGCTCGGCGGAGGCGAGCGAGGCCGGTCCGGCGTTCGATTCGACGTAGAACGCCGCCGCCTGATGCGGGTTCTCGCCGTAACGCAGGTCGGCGCGTTTCGTGACGCTCAGCGTTAACTTCACGGGGAACGCGCCTTCAAGCCCGCCCCTTGCAAGGGGCGGGCTTTCGTTTACGTATTGCGACATGAAGCCTGCGATCGCGCTTTCGTAGCGGGCCGACAGAGCAAACGCGGCAGCAGCGAGCCGCCGTCGGAACGTCTCGTCGAGACTCCCGGACTTCAACGCCGCGAGCGTCTCGTCGTATTGTGCCGGGTCGCTGACGATCGCCACGTGGGCGTGATTCTTCGCGGCGGCCCGCACCATGCTCGGTCCGCCGACGTCAATCTGCTCGATCGCCTCCTCAGGCGTGACGCCGGGCCTGGCGACCGTCTGCTCGAAGGGATAGAGGTTGCAGACGACGACCTCGAAGGGAACGATGCCGTGCTCGCGCATGCTGGCAGCGTCGCTGTCGAGCGTCGGCCGTCCGAGGATGCCGCCGTGGACGAGCGGATGCAGCGTCTTGACGCGACCGTCCATCATCTCGGGGAAGCCGGTGACGGCGGCGACGTCGATCACCGCGATGCCGGCCTGCTCCAGATGGCGACGCGTCCCCCCCGTCGAAACGATTTCAAAGCCGAGTTCCGTCAACTCGGTGATGAACGAAACGAGACCGGTTTTGTCGGAGACACTGACGAGGGCGCGAGGCATAGGAGTCAGGAGTCAGGAGTCAGGAGTCAGGAGTCAGGAGTCAGGAGTCAGGAGTCAGGAGTCAGGAGTCAGGAGTCAGGAGTCAGGAGTCAGCGCGGTTCGACCCGTGAAGCCCACCGGCTGCGGCCGGTGGGCTCGCACCGGGAAACACGAACGGCAGAGCGACCACGGGTCGCTCTGCCGTTCGTACTGTACACGGTTTGCAGCGTGCTGTCCCGTTACTCGACGGGAGAGGTGGGGTCGGCCGGCGGTTCTTCGACGACGGCTTCTTCGGCGGGCGCCGCCGGCGTTTCTTCGCCGAACAACGGCAGGATCGGGCGGCGTTCGGGATAGCGGTGGTAGATGGGAATCTCGGCGCCGCGCTCTCGCAGGCAAGTCACGAGTCCGGTCGTCGTCGCGAGAAACATCCGGTCGGTTCGCTCGTTGGCGAAGCGGATCGAGAAATCGACGAGCGGCAGCGTTCCGAGCACCGCACCGTCATTGCGGTCGAGCACCGCGATGTTCCCGCCGCGATCGCTGCCGAATATGCGGGTCGGCGTCGCCGCGATGAATTGCGTCACGATCGGCACCGACCAGATCTCTTCCCCGTTTTCGACGGAGAGGTTGTACAGGCCGGCGTCGATCGGCGTGAGGAACACGCTCTTGTCGATCAGTCGCGGCTTCGTACGGATCGGCGCTCCGGCGACATGCAGCCAGCGCGTGGTTCCGGTGGGAGCATTCAGGCAGTAAAAGTTGTTGTCTCCGACCGCGTACAGCAGCGCGTCGTCGACGAGTTCCAGCGGGGCCGACGACGGCGCGTCGGTCTCGAACTGATAAACGCTGCTGCGATCGGTCGGCGTGACGGCGTACAGCGAACCCGCCCTGTTCGCAAAGGCGACGATCTTACCGTTGGTCACCGGGGCGGTCACGATCTCGTTGCTCGTGCCGTAACGCCAGACGAGCGTCGTGCCGGCGTATTGCGGCAGGAGTCCTTGCGCCTGCGCGGCGGCGACCGACGCCAGATCGTAAGAATACACGCTGCCCCCCAGGGTGCCGACGTACATCCGGTCTTTCGTCACTAAGGGCGACGTCGACGGCGGGCCGGGCAGTCGCAACGTCCACAATTCGTTGCCGGTGTATTTGTCGCGGGTGTAGACCGTCGAGCCGATGACGATGAACAGGCTCTCGGCGTTCGTCACGGCCGGATAGCTGAACTGGTTGGGCTGTGCGAGCAGTCCGTCCCAGAGTTTCACGCCGCTCTCGGCGTCGAAGACCGTCAGCACTCCGGTGCGGGTCTGAACGATGACGACCTGCTCGTCGGCGATCAGGTGCAGCACGACGTCGCTGCGCGAGTCGATCGTCGCCTGGTTCGACCAGGCCCGTTCCAGACCGAACCGGTCGAGCAGGTTCCGGCTCGGCAAGCCGCGCTGCGGAACCTGTGCCGACGCCGGCGTCGCGGCGAGGCAGAGACTGGCGACGCACAAGGCGACGAAGGAAAACCGGCGGGTCACATCCGACATACAACGGCCTCCTGGGCGGAGGGAAACGGTTCGTCGACGGCGACGAAGCGGGAAAGGCACGCCGATCGCCGGCCGGCCCCATCTTAGATCGACCGGAGAGGCCCACGCCAGCCGGCGTTGCGCCGTTTCCGCCTCACGACCGATTCCGGCCTGTCGGACGTAACGGTTGCAGCGATCGGAATCGCAACGGCAACGGTGCGTCATGCCGCGAGACGACGGCTTTGTCAACGGTAGAAATTGGAAGATAGAACAATCAGCCGGCACGCGCTAGCGTCCGGTTTTGGTGGGCTAACCGGGGCTAGCGCCCAATGGCACTTACTTTACGCGTATGGTCCCCCTCTCCCTCGGGAGAGGGGTCAGGGGTGAGGGGATGTCCTGTGGTTTCACCTGTAATTTGCAACCATCCAAGGTGTTAGAACGTCATTGACCTTTTGCCACGCGAGTCAAACGGCTCCCCTCACCCCCGGCCCCTCTCCCCAGAGGAGAGGGGAGTGACAATGCACTTCGGCCCTCGCCACTGGCAATCAGGTTTTGCGAACGGGCGCTCGCATGCCTACAATCGAAGCCGGACGGGCCGTACGCCGTGTTTCGATCGTCTCGATCGCCCGTAGGCGAAGGCGTCTTATGTTTCGGATGATTGCGCGAGCCGCACTGGTTCTACCGATGCTGCCGGCGGCACTCGTCGCCGACGTCGTCCGACTGAAATCGGGCGGTGAGGTCCGCGGCAGCGTCGTCGACGCCGACGAAACGGCCGACTCGGAGACCGTGACCGTCGAAACGTTGTCCGGCGGAACGATCTCCGTCCGTAAGACCGACGTCGAGTTCATCACCCGCCGTCCGCGCGTCGTCGAAGAGTACGAACGCAAAGCGCAGAACGCCGCGAACACCGTCGAGGCTCAGTGGGAACTCGCCGAATGGTGTCGGCTCAACGATCTCGACGAACGACGGCGCGAACATCTGGAACGCATCGTCGAGGTCGAGTTCGACCATGCCGAGGCACGCCAGGCACTCGGGCAGATTCAGCACGACGGGCAATGGATGACCCGTGAGGAGGTGATGCGCGATCGCGGACTGGTGCCCTACAAGGGTCGCTGGATCACGCCGCAGGAACTGGAACTGATCGAGAAGACGGCTGCCGAGCGCGATCGCGAGCAACGTTGGTTCACCGAAGTCCGCAAGCTCAAGGCGTGGCTCCGCGGGAACAGCGACGACCTGCGGCGGCAATCGATCGCCACACTTCGCGCCCTGCGCGATCCCGATGCCGTGCCGGCGCTGGCGAAGTTCTTCGGCGACGACCCCGACCCGGCGGTTCGCAGTCTGTACGTCTCGGTGCTGGCAGCGATGCCGGGCGACAAGCCGGTCGAGCCGCTGGTCACGCAGTCGCTGCACGACGTCGATGCGGACGTGCGTCGCGAAGCGCTCGCCGCGATCGGCGAGACCCGGTCCGACGCAGCCTTACCGTACTTTCTGAAGGGATTGCAGCACGAGCGCAACGAGGTCGTCCGGCGAGCAGGACTCGGCCTCGAAAAAGTCGGCGACGAGCGCGCGGTTCCCGACTTGATGAAAGCCCTGATCACGACGCACCGCTATCGCATCCAGGTTCCCGACAACACGCCGACCTACGCCTTCGCCCGCAACGGCGCCTTCGGACCGGGCGGCACGCCGTTGACGCCCGAGATCGAGATGGCGATGCGAACGGGCGCCCTGCCGTACGGCGTCAACGTCGTCGACCTGACGCAGCCGCGCCGGACGCGGATGGTGACGGTCTCGGTCAATCAGGAGAACGCCGAAGTCCTCACGGCGCTGCAGGCGATCACCGGTGAGACGTTCGGCTTCGACGAACGCACATGGCGGCTGTGGTGGGCTGCGAAGAAGAACGGCATCGGCTGAACGCAGCGTTTCGCCACTTTGCCGCAACAAGCGTTTCGGTGGACGCGGCTGCCCCGGTGGGCTTGAATGGCGACATGCCTTCAACTCGCTGCCACTTCGCCGCGTCGATTCTCGTGTGCCTGCTGCAGATCGGCATGCCGGCACGCGGTCAGACACCGGGTGAAATCACCCCCGAAAGCGAGGCGGCACTCGATGCCGGTCTTGCGTGGCTGGCCCGTAACCAGGGTCCGGAAGGCAACTGGGACAGCAACGATCTGGGACTTGTCGCGACCGGGGCGCTCGCGTTTCTGGCGGCCGGCCACCTGCCCGGTCGCGGCGAGTACGGCGACAACGTCGGGCGGGCGCTCGATTACGTCGTCCGCAACGCGAAGCCGTCGGGACTGCTCAACATCGCCGACCCGCAGCGCGACATGTACAACCACGGCCTTTGCACGTTCGTGCTCGGCCAGGCGTACGGCATGACCTCCGACCCGCGCGTCGGCACGACGCTCGATCAGGGGCTGAAACTGATCTATTCGACGCAGGCTAAGGACGGTGGCTGGGACTACCAGGCCCGGCGGCTCGACCGCGGTCACGACCTGAGCCTCGTCGTCATGCAGGCCAAGGCGATTCGCAGCGCCGTCGACAGCGGTCTCGAAGTGCCGCCCGAGGTCGTGCGACTTGCGATTCGCAGCGTTCGCGATCACTACAAGCCCGCCAACGGCGTGAGGGATCAAAGCGATCCGCAGCACCGTGCCGGACCGGGAACCTTCACCTACGACGGACAACGCGAAACCGCGGCCATGGCCGCTTGCGGCGTCGTCTGCCTTCAGGAGTTCGGCCAGTACGACGACTGGCGGATCGACAAGACGATGGTCGACGTCCGCAAGCACGTGCTCGGATTGCGGACCGAACGACAGGGCGACGGTCAGCTTCCGCAGCAGCTCGATCCCTACACTCTCTACTACATCAGCCAGGCGCTCTACCAGGTCGGAGGCGAAGACTGGCAGGAACTTTACCCCGTGCTCCGCGAGCGCGTGCTCGAATGCCAGTTTCGCCGGCCGGGCGACCCGGACGACGGCCACTGGACAAGCCACCGCTGGCTGCACGGCAAGCCCGCCAAGCTCTACGCCACCGCCGTCTCATGCTTCATGCTCGCCATCCCGAACCGATACCTTCCGATTTTGCAGGAAGGCAAAATCGAGGGGCTGACGGAGCGCGTCGGGGAGTGAGCGCGTGACGTGTCGTCCCACCGGACGCAGCCGGTGAGCTTCGATCGCCCTCCTGAACTCCTGACTCCTGAACTCCTCCGTCCTCAGTTCTTCCGTCCTCCCTCCCCATGTCCCTCACCCACGCCGCGTTCGCCATTGCCGGACTGATCGCTGCGGGGGGGCCGGTGATCATTCATCTGCTCAACCGTCGCCGGTTCCGCACGGTCGAATGGGGGGCGATGGCGTTTCTGCGAAAGGCGATGCAGCGCAGCAGGCGGTCTCTGCGACTGCGCGATCTGCTGCTGCTCGTGCTGCGGACCGCCGCGGTGCTGCTGTTCGGCTTCGCGCTGGCCCGACCGGTGCTCTCGAACAGTGGTGTGGGAGGGCTGCGTTTCGTGCTGCTGGTCGGTGCGATCCTGGCGGCGTTCGGTGGTGCGATCGGGCTGGCGTTCGCTGCGAAACGCAGCCGTCGCATCGGCTGGAGCACTCTCTCGCTTGTCGGGGTTGTCGGGCTGGTCGGACTGATCGCAGGACCGGGCGGAACATGGTCGGCGGCGCGTGTCGCGACCGCTTCCAGCCGCGAGCCGGTCCACGCGATCGTCGTCGTCGACAACAGCCGCAGCATGGGGGCGAGAACGCTCGACGGAACGTTGCTCGACGCGGCGATACAGCGCGCCAGCGCGGCGATCGGCACGCTGCCTCGCGGAAGTCAGGTGTCTGTCTTGCCGCTCTGCGGCCCCGAGAGGTCGTTCACGCTCGATGCCCATCTGCATCTCGACGAGGCGCAATCGGCACTCGGTCAGATCACGATCACCGACCGCGCCGGGTCGGCGTTGCAGGCGTTTTCGCTGGCTGCCGAAGCGGCCCGGCGCGTGCCCGAACTGCCGGCCAAACGTATTGTGTTTCTCAGCGATCAGCAAGCGACCGGCTGGCCGCGCAGCGGCGTCGTCGAAGCCACAAAAAACGTCGGCGGCCCCGTCCAGATCGTCGACATCGCCAGGGCGAGCGGGGGGCGTCAGCCCTCCGAGCCGCCCAACGTCTGGATTGAAGCTTTCACGGTTCAAGACGGACTGGCCGAAGCGAACCAGCCAACGACCTTTCTGGCGACGATCCGCTGCACCGGCGACCGCGCGGTGGACGACGTCGAAATCGTGTTGAGCCACGATGGTCGCGTCGCGACGAGCCAGTCGGTCGATCTGCGGCCCGGTCAGGCTCGTGACGTCACACTCGCCGCACGACTCGATGCCGACGTCGATCCCGGCTCGCCGACGTTCGTGCCGGCCACGTTGTCGCTGCGCGTCGCCGAGCCTTCGACGAACGAGTTGGAGCGAGATGATGCGCGGCATCTCGCCGTGCCCGTCGTGACCGCGATTCCCGTCGTGTTCGTCGATCAGTACGGCGACGGCGAAAACCTCGATGCCGGGCGAATCGGCGAGACGTACCGGCTGCGACGATTGCTCGCACCGCGGCCGGCCGAAGGCGTTTACGATCCGCTCGTCGAAGTTCGGCGGGCCACGTTCCAGACGCTGACGCAGCAGTCGCTGGAAGACGCGCGACTCGTCGTCGTCGCCGGCGTCGAGCGACCTGCCGACGACGGCGTGCGACTGTTGCGGCAATACGTCGAACAGGGCGGACCGCTCGTCATCGCGGCCGGCGCGAACTTCGATCCCGCCGCATGGACGGCAACGGCCTGGCTCGATGGTCGCGGTATTCTGCCGGCACCGCTTGCCGATTCGCCTGTCGGCGTTCGCCCGTCGCAGGCGACGTCGATCGCGCAGATCGAACCGTTCCGGCTCGATGCGGCGTCATTGGGACATCTGCTGTTTCAGATCGCCGGCGAGTCGTCGTCTGCGCTGGCCGATCTCTGGAGCCAGCCGTTCTTCTTTCAGGCGGTCGCCGCCAACGTCTCCGACGCGACGGTCAAACGCGCGATCGCCGCCGAGACCGAACGCATCACCGCCGAGCGTGCCGCACTTTCCGGCGGCACAGCCGAACCGACGGAGCTTGCGCCGTCCTGGTTGTTGTGGAAGACAGCGGCACGGGCCTCGGCGGGCGACAACCCCGATGTCGGGCCGCTCACTCTCGAGGTACTGGCCTCGCGCACGACGCCGCAAGTTCTGGCGAGGTTTGCGAAGTCGAGTGAGACAGGAGACGGTTTGCCGTATCTCGTCGAACGACGGCTTGGCTACGGTCGAGTGCTGCTGCTGACGTCGGGCCTCAGTTCCGACTGGGACACGCTTGCGCAGACGAACGCGATCGTGTTGCTCGACCGGATCACGCGATCGCTGCTGGAAGAGACACTGCCAAGGCGAGATCACACGACGGGAGACTCGATCACGCTGCCGATCGAACGCCGGGCCGATGTGGTTTACCAGGTCTCGCGACCGGGCGGAGAACCGCGGCCCTTGACGGCCGAAGCGACTGCAACCGGTTACGCGCTGCGTCTCGACGACACATCGCTCGCCGGGTCGTATGCGGTGACGACGCAGCGCGAATCGGAAGCCGGTGCGCCGCTCGAATCGATTGCTCTCGCCGTCAACGGCCCGGTCGAGGAATCGGATCTCACGCCGCTCGAATCGAATCGTTTTACAAGGCTCGTCGGTGATGCTGATGTGCGTCGCGTCGGGCCGGCAGATGAGCTCGAGCTCTCGGGCGGCCCGGCGCGCGGCAATCTCTGGAAATGGCTCGTCGGTGCCGTGCTGGCCTGCCTGCTGGCCGAAATGGCGGTCTTCACCCGCTGGCGGTCGTCGGCAACGGAGGACCGTCGATGACCGAGACGGCCACCCGCTGGTTCGGCCGATTGCTCGGTCGTCCCGATCTGATGCGCGTCGACGAGGCCGGCGTGTCGTTCGGCGCCGCCTGGGCGCATGAGTCGCCCGGTTGGGTGCTGGTCGCGGTCTTCGCCGTCGCCGCTCTTGCGGCGTGGCTCTATTTGCGACGGCAGCCCGTCCGGCGCTCGTCGGGCATCGCACTGGCTTTGCTGCGTGCGAGCGTGTTGTCGATTCTCGTCGTCATGCTCGCCGAGCCGGTGCTGGAACTGCGATACGTCGATCGCCCGAAGCCGCTGTTGTGGCTGCTGGTCGACGGCTCCGACAGCATGAACCTCGTCGACGACGACGCCGAAACGTCGTCGCCGAAGAGCCGCGCCGATCTTGTGCGGACGGCACTCGGCGAAGCCGACGGCGTGGTGCCGACGCTCGGTGAGCAGTTCCGACTTCAGGCCTTCACTTTCGATCGTCCCGACGGCGTTCGACCGCTCGATCTGGAGGCGCTGCGAAGTTCGCGAGACCAATCCGGCGAGGCAGAAACGCCGCGATCCTCCGAAAGCGACGTCTATTCACCGACCGGAACGGCGACGGCGATCGGCTCGGCGCTCCACGATCTCCGCCGGCGATATCCGTCGCAGAATCTCGCGGGGATCGTCGTCATCAGCGACTTCGTGCAGAACGCCGGGCCGGCGGCCGTCGAAGCCGCGAAAACGATCGACGTGCCCGTATTCGCCGCGGGACTCGGCGCGACGGCGGCCGCCGATCTCGCGGTCGAGCTTGATGCGGAACCGAACATCAAGAAGGCGGAGCGCGTCACCTTCGCCGCCGTGCTGCGTCAGACGGGGCTGACGGGCCGGTCGGCGAGCGTTCGACTGTCGGCGGCCCCGGCAGACGGCTCCTCGCCGCCCGTGGTCGTCGGGACGCAGGCCGTGTCGCTCGACGGACCGCAGTCGTTCGTCGAGTTCCCGGTGACGCCCGACGAGGCCGGCCGCTTCGTGTATTCGGTCGAGGTCGATCTTCTGCCGAGCGAGTCGATCGCCGAGAACAACATCGCCTCGCGAAACGTGACCGTCAGCGACGACTACCTGCGACTTCTGTTCGTCGAGTACGAACCGACGTGGGAATGGCGATTCGTGAAAGAGGTCTTCCACCGTGACCGTCTCGTCGGCCTGCGCGGTTTTCGGACGTACCTGCGATCGAGCGACCCCGCCGTGCGGCAGTCGAATGAACTATTCATCGAGACGCTGCCCCCGCCCCGCGACGAGTTCTTTCAGTACGACGTGATCTTTCTCGGCGACGTGCCGGCGTCCGCGCTGCCCGGCCGGTTCGCCGAGATGACTCAGGAGTTCGTTTCGCAGTTCGGCGGTGGTCTCGTCGTCATCGGCGGACCGCGGTTCGGACCCCAGGCGCTCGCCGATTCGCCACTTGCGAACATGCTGCCGGTCGTGCTCGATGCCGATGCCAAACGTCGCGATGCGCCGTTCCGAATCCAGTTGACCCCCGCAGCGGCCGAGTTCGATTTCATGCAGCTTGGCGATTCGCCGACCGAGAACCGCACGGCCTGGCAGAACCTCGGCGAACTGCCGTGGTATCAACCCGTCCGGCGGGTCGAAAGCACCTCGACGGTGCTGGCGGAACATCCGACCGATACGACCGCCGACGGACGCACGCCGCAACCGCTCATCGCCCTGCGACCCTACGGCTCCGCCGGCGGCGAGGTCGTCTACCTCGGTTTCAACGAGACCTGGCGGCTGCGGCGGATGTACGGCGAGAAGTACTACCGGCAGTTCTGGGGTCAACTCATCTACCGGCTCGGTCTCGGCCACGCCCGCGGAGCCGACAAGCGTTTCGTCATCGATCCGCTGCCCGAGGAGCCGTTCGCACCCGATGCCGAAATCCCCTTCACCGTTCATGCCTGGGACCAGAACTTCGAGCGGCTGACCGAAGAGGACGTCCCCAACGGCGCCATAGCCGGCGAACTCGTTCGCCGTTCATTCGACGAGGATGGGATCGGGGGAGACGGGGGGACAACTTCTTCCCCCCCTCCCCCCCTCTCCCCTTCCCCCGCTCCCTCAATTCCCGTCACGTTGCCGATGACGCGTCCCGGCGTGTTCGAGACACGCATGCCGGTCTATCAGCCGGGCGACTATCGCTTGAAGGTGACCGATCCGGTGACGAATGAAGTTCACGAAGCCCGTTTCCGCGTCGCCGACGTCTCGGTCGAACGCCGCGTCGCCACCCGCGACGCAGGCCTGCAACAGTCTCTCGCCGCTGCCGTTCCCGGCGGTCGCGCGTACGAATTGGACGAACTGAAACAACTGGCGAGCGACTTCCATCCACCCCGCCGCACTCGAACGACGACGTCGATTCTCTCGCTGTGGGACACCTGGCTCGTGTTCAGCCTCGTCGTGGGGTTGTTGTTCGCCGAATGGCTCGTCAGAAAATCGGTGAATCTTTCGTAGGTCAGGCCGCCGCCTGACGGCCGGAATCTTTGGCATTCCCGCGTCGAAGGACATCCGTTGTCAGGCGGGAGCCTGACCTACGCATGACGATCAAACCGTATGCAGGCCGGCACAGCCGGTCCTACGCCTCTGATGGCTTCGTCGCCCGCTTATCGCGAATGAACTTCTGAACGTGGCCCGATTTCGACGTGCGGTCCTGAACGTCGAATAGCTCGGTCGCGATGATGAGCGAAAGCAGCTTTGGGTAGCCGTAATTCCGTGAATCGAAGTCGGAAGACTGATTCGCGATGTGGTTGCCGACGGACGCGAGAAAGGTCCAGCCGTCCTCGCCGGCGGCACTCACGGTCGCCGTTCGCAGCAGGTGGACGAGCTTCGTGTCCGCACGCAGCTCCCTGGCTGTCTTCCGCAACGAAGCCGCGCCCGCAGCCGGCTCCTCTTTGGACCGGCCGTCCAGGATCTCCGTGTACACGAACTTGTCGCAGGCCGCGACGAACGCGCGCGGAGTGTTCGCCTTACCAAATCCGATGACCGTCATCCGCGACTCCCGCAGACGTGTGGCGAGCCGGGTGAAATCGCTGTCGCTGGAGACGAGGCAGAACCCGTCGAGGTGGTCCCGGTACAGCAGATCCATCGCGTCGATGATCAGGGCCGAATCGGTCGCGTTCTTTCCCGAGGTGTAACGAAACTGCTGGATCGGCTGAATCGCATGCTGGTTCAGCGTCTCCTTCCAGCCCGCGAGGTGCGACGTCGTCCAGTCCCCATAGGCCCGCCGGACGCTGGCGATGCCGTAGGAGGCGACCTCCTCAAACAGCGCGGCGACGGAGCCGGCCGACGCGTTCTCTGCGTCGATCAGAACGGCGAACCGCTGCGGCCGTGCGTTCGGTCGAATCGTCATGCTCTCGACGCCGCTTCGGAACGACGGCCGGATGGTTGGTGGACCTTTGATGAGGGTTGCAGAAAGACTAGCACCGACGCCGCTTGATGCAAAATTCTGTGTGACGGTCGCGGCTCGGAAATGGTTCACTCGAACCGCCTCGCTTCGCATCGGCGACGGTCGTTGCGTATCATCGGCCGCGGTGGTTCTTCTTCCTCACGGAGTGCATCATGCGGCCCTTTCGTTTCGGTCGACGCGGGTTTTTGCAGGCGAGCGCAGCGGCGGGGTGGTCCCTCGTGGCACCGCTGCAAGTGGGGGCGGCAGGCGATCGAGCCGGCGACGTCATCGCATCCGAAAACGAAAAACCCGGTTCGACCGACTGGCAACTGACGCGGGTCCGCGTCGACGGCGACGGCTTTCGCTCGCCGTGGATCGAAGGCTACTGCTCGAAGCAGAGCGTCAAGGCCGGCGAGACGATCGAGATCAAAGTCTCGACCGACCCGCCGGTGCCGTTCGAGATCGAGATCTTCCGCATGGGCTACTACGGCGGTCTCGGCGCCCGCAAGATGACGACGCTCGGTCCGTTCGAGGGGGAAGTCCAGCCGACGCCGGAACCCGGCGAGAAGAACCTTCACGAGTGCAAGTGGAAGACGACCGCGACGCTGACGATTCCCGACGACTGGGTCAGCGGCGTCTATCTCGGACGGATGACGACGAAACCGAAGGACAGCCCCTACTGGCAGAGCTACGTCATCTTCATCGTTCGCGACGAGCGACCCGCCGACGTGCTGTTTCAGTGCTCCGACAACACCTGGCAGGCCTACAACCGCTGGCCGAACAACTACTCGATCTACACGCATCCCAAGGGCGTGCAGGGGCCGTGGGCCGACGTCAGCTTCGATCGCCCCTACGGTCGCGAGGCCCAGCACGCGAACATCGTCAACGACCCGCTGACGATCGGGGCCGGCGAGTTCCTGCCGTTCGAGTTTCCGCTCGCCTACTGGCTCGAACAGCACGGCTATGACGTGAGCTATTGCTCGAACAGCGACATGCTGACGCCCGATCGCGGGCTGAAGTGCAAGACGTTCGTCAGCATCGGACATGACGAGTATTGGGACATCCGCCAGTTCGAGAGCGTCTCGAAAATGCGCGACGAGGGCGTGAGCCTGCTGTTCCTGTCGGGCAACGCCGTCTGCTGGGTCACGCCGTTTCGCGAAAGCCACGACGGCCGAGCCAACCGGATCATCTTCCGCGGCGGACCCTACGGGGCCGACAACGTCTACGCGACGGAACGCGAGTCGATGTACGGCCCGTTTCCGCACCATGGTCCCGACGAAGGCTTGCTGATGGGGGCGCGGAACGTCCGTCCGATCACCGGCGGCGGCGACTGGATCGTCGCCAAGGCCGATCACTGGGTCTTCGAGGGCACCGGCGTGAAGAACGGCGACGCGATTCCCGGTCTGATCGGCTGGGAGTTTCACGGCATGCCGGCGACGACGATCGACGGACTCGAAGTCGTTGCCGAGGGCACCGCCTGGAGCGGCGGCGTCAATCCCAAGCAGTACGCGGCGACGGTCTATCCCGGACCGAAGGGCAACGTCGTGTTCAATGCCGCGACGATTTTCTGGGCGCAGGGATTAAGCTCGCCGCCCGGCCACACGCTGCCCTGGTCGCACTTCAGCCGCCCGCACGGCCCCGACCCTCGCGTGCAACAAATCACGCACAACGTGCTGCAACGGGCCGTCAGAAGACCGGCTTCATAATGGCGAGCCTCCGGGTTTATCCCGGCGGCCCTGACAACCGGCGATGTCGCGCACTCAGAAACCCGGCTTCTTCAAGAAGCCGGGCTTCTGATGGTTGCACGAAGCCAACGAAATAAGGCGGCGGGGCGTGTGCGGTCCAACGCCCTCGCCGCCTTTTGGTCCCGGTCTCCGGAAGCGATTCGTCGTGTCGCGTGAGTTGGACGCGGCACCACGGTTCTGTATCCGGCGGGCCCACGACCATCATCGCGCCTCCACGGCGGATTGCCATCGGGCGGATTCCCATTTTGAAGGACGCGCGGGAGGCCGTCGGCAAGCGCGTTCTTCAATGAGGCCGGCGTTCGGTAGTGGGTCAGCTTGGCTGATTGTCGCCTTTCGCTCCGCGAAAGAGCG
>JBAQZJ010000653.1:0-10927 GCA_049790855.1 Planctomycetaceae bacterium
ACATCCACTACTACAACTTCGAACGCAAACACTCAGCGCTCGAATACCTCAAACCCGCTCAATTCGAACAACTCAACAACCCACCAAAATAAGAGAACGACCTGTCCGCAAAAACGTCACCACCTCAGTGCTGCCGTATGCCACCCGGTGGCGCAGCGAAGGACAGCAACCATGAAGACGAAGAGCGGCACGAACGAAGGAACAGCCGAGGACTCACCCTCTCAGTTGATCGATGCGAGAATCGAGGAGTTGAACGATTGGCGGGGCGAGATGCTCGCTCGTGTCCGAAAGGTCATCAGGCAGGCCGACCCCGACGTGGTTGAAGAGGTGAAATGGAGAAAGCCGTCGAACTCGATGCTCGGGGTTCCAGTCTGGTCGCACGCCGGAATCCTCTGCACCGGTGAGACGTACAAGAACGTCGTGAAGTTGACCTTCGCCAAGGGTGCTGCGCTGGCGGACCCTTCAGGCCTCTTCAACGCCAGCCTCGAAGGCAACACCCGGCGTGCCATCGATTTCCATGAGGGCGACAAGATTGATGAAAAGACGCTCCAGGCGCTCATTCGCGCCGCCGTTGCGCTGAACAGTGCCATTCAGAAGAAGCCGAAGATCGCTCGAGGGGCGTCGTGAAACCGGCCCAATGACCTGCACTCCGAGATCCTGAGTCGCGGGGACTCAATTCTCCACCAGGTCGATCGCACTCACCGGCAGGCTGACGCCTGCCGCTCGCCCTTCGACCCGCTTCCCTTGCCCCTTTCCTGTCAGCCGCGACAATCAGCGGCATGGCCGGAGCCGATGCACAATCTGATGACGCGGGCGAAATCCCGATCCGCGTGTTGATCGTCGATGACGACGAGGGGCACGCGCAGGCGGTCGCCGACAGTCTGGCGCCGATCGGGTGCGAGAGCATGATCGCCACCAGCGGCCAGCGGGGCGTGCAACTCATCGAAAGCGAGATGTTCGACGTCGTCGTCACCGACATGCGGATGGACGACGTCGACGGCTTCGCCATCCTCACGAAAGCCAAAGAGGAGCTGCCCGAGGCCGAGGTCGTCGTCGTCACCGGGCACGGCAGCATCAACTCGGCCGTCACGGCGATGCAGCACGGGGCCTATACGTACCTGCCGAAGCCGCTCGATATCCACGAGTTGCGCTCGGCGGTCACGAAGGCCAGCCAGCGGGTCCGGCTGATCCGCAAGAACGCCGAGCTGTCGCGACGGCTCGATGAGAAGTTCGGCTTCGAGGGCGTCGTCGGCAACAGCCCGCAGATGCACCGCATCGTCGACATCCTCAAAAACGTCGCCCCGACCGACAGTACCGTCCTGATCCTCGGCGAGAACGGAACCGGCAAAGAGCTTGTCGCCCGCGCACTGCATCAGAACAGCCTGCGCAAGAGCAAGCCGTTCGTGCCGCTCAACGTCGCCGCCCTGCCGGCGAGCATTCTCGAAAGCGAACTGTTCGGGCACGAGGCGGGTTCGTTCACCGGGGCGGTCGGCAAGCGAGTCGGCAAGTTCGAGTATGCCAACGGCGGCACGCTGTTCCTCGACGAAGTCGGCGAGATGCCGCCCGACACGCAGGTCAAGCTGTTGCGGGTGCTTGAAGAACGAAAGATCACACGGCTCGGCTCTAACGAAGAACTGCCGATCAACGTCCGGCTGGTCGCCGCGACGAACGCCGACCTCAAGACGCTCGTCGCCGAGAAGAGATTTCGAGAAGACCTGTACTACCGTCTGAATACGATCGCAATTTCGCTGCCGCCGCTGCGCGACCGTCGGCAGGACATTCCGCTGCTGCTCGACCATTTCGTCAAAGAACTCGGCACTCGGTACCATAAGGAAGTCCGCGGTTTCGGCCGCTCGGCGCGGCAGGCGCTGCTCAGCTACGATTGGCCGGGCAACATCCGTCAGTTGCGCAACAGCGTCGAGCGGATGCTGGTGCTTGACGTCGACGGCCTGCTCGACGTCGACGATCTGCCGGAAGAAGTCGCCACGCTCGTCCGGCCGGAGGAAGAAGACCACCCACCACGCGACGGTGCCGCCGGGGCCGACACGCTCATCGGCCGGCCGATGGAGGAAGTTGAAAAGTACTACATTCAACGGGCGCTGGAGGTCACGAACGGCAAGCGCGAAGAAGCCGCCAGCATGCTCGGCATCGGCGAACGGACGCTGTACCGGAAGATCAAGGAGTACGGCCTGCGGTCGTGATCGGGGCGAACCACAAAGACACGAAGAGCACGAAGGGAAGAAAAAGGCTCTCGCAAAGACGCCAAGGCCGCAAGAAGTCATTCGCTCTTGGCGGCCTTGGCGACTTTGCGAGAGGGTAGTCCTTCTTTGTGTCCTTCGTGCCTTCGTGGTTCTCTTTCGCCTTGGACCGACTGGCGGGCGGTCCTAGAATGACCAATGGCCGCCATTCCAGTCGAGAAAATGCCGTGAAGTCTCTGTCTGAACTGACCGTCGACGACCTCGTGGACGAGTTCGAGTTTCTCGGCTCGTGGGAGGACCGGTGCGAATACCTGATCGACCTCGGCTTCGAGCTGCCCGACATGCCGGAGGGCGAAAAGACCGAACTCAATAAGGTCCGCGGGTGTCAGAGTAACGTGTGGATGACGGTGCGACCCGTCGCGGACGAAGCCGGCGAGACGCGACTCGAAATTCACGCCGACAGCGACGCAATGATCGTCAAAGGGCTGATCGCCGTGCTACTGACGGTCTACAACGGCCGAACGCCTCGCGAGGCGATCGAGACCGACGTCGCCGACGTCTTCACGAAGCTCGGCCTCGACCGTCACCTGTCGAGCGCCCGCAAGAACGGGCTGGCGGGCATGGTGAAGCGGATTCGGGAGGAGGCGCGGCAGGTCGCGGCTGCGTAGAACGACTCCTGCTCGCCAACGGCTAAACGAATGTGTACCCCCGAACAGATACTGTCGCACGTCGCTTGCGTCTTTGCAGACCGAACGGCGCCGCGAAAACGCCAGCGACAGGTGAGATCGCCTTGACCGTTCCCCTCGATCTCGACGCCGTCCGGGCCGACTTCCCGATTCTCAACCGGCCGTTGCCGAACGGCAAGCCGCTTGTCTATCTCGACAGCGCCGCCAGCGCCCAGAAACCGCGGCAGGTCATCGACGCGGTCGTCGAGTGCTACGAGACCTATTACTCGAACGTCCACCGCGGTAAGAGCACGCTTGGGCTGCGGGTCTCGGAGTCGCTGGAAGCCGCTCGCGAAAAGATCAGAGCCTTTCTGAACGCCGAGTCGACCGACGAAGTGATCTTCACCTCGGGAGCGACGCTCGCGCTCAACGTCGTCGCACTCACATGGGGCCGGGCGAACGTCAAAGCCGGCGACGAGATCGCCGTCACGGTGATGGAGCACCACGCGAACCTCGTCCCCTGGCAGATGCTTGCCGAGGCGACCGGCGCAAAGCTCCGCTTCATTCCGCTGACGGCCGACTGGCAGATCGACGTGTCGCGACTAAGCGAAGCGATCACCTCGAAGACGAAGCTCGTCGCCGTCGCGCATCTGTCGAACGTGCTCGGCACGATCAACCCGATTCGTGAACTGGCCGAAACCGCGCATGCTGTCGGCGCCGTCCTCGTCGTCGACGCCGCTCAAAGTGCGCCGCACTTGGCGACCGACGTGCAGGCGTTCGGCGTCGATTTTCTGGCCTTCAGCGGACATAAGCTTTACGGCCCCGGTGGGGTCGGAGTGCTCTACGGCCGGCGGGAACTGCTCGAAGCGATGCCGCCGGCGTTCGGCGGCGGCAACATGATCGACCGCGTCGAGCCGGAACATGCCACCTGGGCGGCACCGCCCGCGAAGTTCGAGGCCGGCACCCCACCGATTGCCGAGGCGATCGGCCTCGGAGCCGCGATCGACTACGTGACGTCGATCGGCCTCGATCGCATCGCCGCTCACGAGCATGCGCTGACGATCTACGCTCACGAACGGCTGGCGGAAATACCCCACCTGGCGATTTACGGACCGCCACCCGAACTCAAAGGCGGCATCGTCAGCTTCACGATGGCCGATGCCGCGGCCGAGGACATCAACTTCCTGCTCGACCGTCGCGGCATCGCCGTCCGTCATGGACACCATTGCACAATGCCGCTGCACGAACAGCTCTGTACCCCGGCGACAGTTCGCGCCAGCTTCGGCATTTACAGCACGCGGGCCGAGGTCGACGCACTGGTTGAAGGCTTGCTCGCGGCGAGAACACGATTGCGGCTCGATTGACTCTGGCCGGATGCATAGGCAACTGCGATGAAAATTCTGGCGCAGCCGGACTTTCTTCGCTCCTGAGCGCGCCTGCCTGCGTCACCGATTTCCAATCCGAACGACCTGTTCAGAAGCGTTTCATGTCTGCCGCCGAAATCGCAACCTGCCCCGTCGTACTCTCCCGTCGTGCCGGTTGGGCGGAGGGCCAGGCGATCAGTTATCTGATGCGGCAGGGGGTCGAAAACCCGCAATGCTTGTCGCTGGCGGCCGGGCTGGTCGATTCGGCAACGCTGCCGGTCGAGATCATCCGACGGGCTGCGGACATCGTGCTGTCCGATCAGGCGTGGGGGCGGTATTCGCTGCAGTACGGCCATACCGCCGGGGCGGAGCGGCTTCGCCGCGCCGTGCTCGAGCACCTGGCCCTGCTGGAAGGCAGCAACGTCGCCGATCTGGGCATCGATCTCGACCAGATCATCCTGACGAACGGCTCGCAACAGTTTCTGTCGCTCGTGGCGCAGGTACTGCTCGACCCGGGTGATGTCTGTCTCGTCGCCGCGCCGACTTACTTCGTGTTTCTCGGCACAATCGCCGGCGTCGGGGCACGTGCGGTTCCTGTCGGCACCGACGAAGACGGCATGCAGCCGGCAGCCCTCGAAACAAAACTTGCTGAACTGGATGCGGCGGGCGAGTCGCACCGCGTGAAGCTCATCTATCTCGTGAGCGATTTCGAGAACCCCAGCGGCTACACGCTCGCCGGCGAGCGCCGGCGGGAGATCGTCGACATTGCGAAACGCTGGTCGCGCTCACACAGAATTCATGTGCTGGAAGATGCGGCCTATCGCGAGCTGCGATACGACGGCGAGCCGGAACTCAGCGTCTTCTCGTGCGATCCCGAACGCGAAACGGTGATCTACGCCGGCACCTTTTCGAAGAGCTTTTCTCCCGGCCTGCGGAGCGGCTTCGGCATCGCTCCGACCGCGCTCGTCGAGTCGATCTGTGCACGAAAGGGAAACGAGGACTTCGGCTCGGCTCACTTGAACCAGCAACTGCTGGCGACGGTACTCGAAGAGGGCTGGTATCGGCCGCATGTCGAGAACGTTCGGCAGGGATACCGGGCGAAACGCGACGCGTTGCTGGCGGCGATCGATCGCCACTTCGCAGGACTCGACGGCGTGACGTGGGTCCGGCCCCATGGCGGCCTGTACGTCTGGATGAGTCTGCCGTCGCATATCGAGACCGGCTTCGAATCGCCGCTGTTCGGGCGGGCGGCGAAGCACGAGCAGGTCATGTACGTTCCCGGCGAGTTGTGCCACGGCGGCGAACCGGCGGAACGACCGCGAAATCAGATGCGGTTGAGTTTCGGCGTCCTCGACCCTGCCAGTCTGGACCAGGCGGCCGGCCGTCTTTCGCGAGCCGTACGGTCGATATTGTGAAGGGCGCGCCCGTCCGCCGGTTCGTGCTTGACGACTCGTTCGGGAACGCCCCGGTGGCCGAGCGATGAGGGGCGTCCTAAGATCGATCTCGTCGGGCAACGGGATCGCGGTGGAGGCCGCGACGGTCCGACCGGCCGGAAACGGTCGTGACGTCCTGCGCATAGCCAAGAATGTGCGACGGCCCCGCCGCCGCAGGAGGGATTCATGGGACGCTATCTGATGACGATGGGGGCCGTGTCGGCGGACGCATTCGTCTCCGGCCTGACGTGGGTCGGCCAGATCAGCCCGGCGGCTCTGCTGCTGACGCTGCTGACGAGCGGGTTCGGCGTCGTTCTCGCTGCGAACAAAATCGCCGACGGCGTCTTCGGCGGCGACGAACCGACGGCGTGACCCGCTGGACGCATCCGGCGGGCTTCAATCCGCCTGATACAGCAACCGGCCGCAACTGCGGCAAAACGTGAAGCGGCCCGAGCGCAGGTCGATCGACTGTTGCGTCGTGACGGTCGTCATGCAACTGGTGCAGGCTTTGCCTTCGAGAGGGGCCAGCGCCGTCGCACCGTGGCCCTGGACGAGCCGTTTATAGTCGCCCATCAGGCCCGACGGAATGATCTTCTCGGCGACGGCGAGCGACGACTCCAGCCGGGCAAGCTCACTTTTGAGATCGCCTTCGTTCGCGGCGACGCCGGCGGCGAATTTCTCAGCGTCGGAATCGAGGTTGGCTTTCTCTTTCTCCGCCGCCTCGATGCCGGCTTTCATCGCATCGACCTTCTCGAGGGCTTCGAGAATCTCGTCCTCGAGGACGCTGTTCGCCATCTTGTCGGCGTCCATCTGCCCTTTGACGGCATCGAACTCGCGATTCGAGGTCGCCTGGTTCAGCTTGATCTGCAGGCCGTGGAGTTTCGCCTCGTTGCTCTTGAGTTGGAGCCCCTTCTCGTCGGCGCTTTTCCGCGATTGCAGAAGTTTGGCCTTGAGCTGCTCGATCTCGGCGGATTTGTTCTCGACGAGACGTCGTTTCGCCCGCACCTGCCGCGGTCCGCGTTCCAGTTCGGTGCGAACGCGCTGAATCTCGGCATGAATGCGGTGCAGCTCTCGCAGCCCGGTCGTCAGTTCGTTCATCGTCGCTCCGTTCCGACGCCATCATGCGCGGCGGACGACCGATTGTCACGCGCGACGTTGTGCGCCGTTCAGCCGCGACCAGCGGGAGCGCGTGACACAACGCGCTTCCTGACGGTCGCGGCTAAACATCGTCGTGAGACGCTTCAAACTCGTCGAGCAGCGCGAAAAAGCGATCAAAGGCCGCGGCCTCGCTGCCGCACAACTCGACGAGGTGGTCCAGCGGACCGCGCGCGCCGTAGCCGATGCCGTTGTTCGCGAGCCATTCAGAAAACGCCAAGTCGATCCCGTCCAATCCGAACCGGTCAGCCTCGGGCACGTGATGAATGCGGCAGGCGAGAGCATATCCATACAACCACCGGCCGAGCGCCGTCAGCGATTTCTCGCCGAGATACATCGCCGGTCGACGACTGATGCAGGCCAGCAGTTCTCGCAGGTTCTGCGGTCCGCGATCCTCGCGGAACAAACGTGCTTCGATGTCCCGATTGCGTTCGTTGCTCACGACGTGCCTTCCGGTTACGGCTCCGGTTGCCAGTCGACGAGGCGCAGCTCGACGCTCACGCGGCCGTTCCAGCGGTTGATCTCGGCGGTGAAGTGCAGCGAGAACAAACCGGAGTGGTTGGCCATCGGATCGGCCCATTCCGAGCGGCCGAATGCGACGGCCCGCAGCGGTGAACCGCGGTGCTGCCGTACGGAGAGTGAGAGATGACGGTTGCCGTCGCCCATTGTTCGCGGCGGCCCGGCGAGTTCGACGTTCGTCGCCACGAACGCCGGCCGCGGGTTCTCTTGTCCGAACGGGCCGAGCAGGTCGAGTTCGCGAATCGCCGCGGCGGTCACGTCGGCAAGACGCACCTCGGCATCGACGGTCAACTCGAATGCCGATTCTTCAGGCTCGTGATGCTCGGCGACGTAGGCGCAGAACGCTTCGCGGAAGGCGTCGAGGTGCGCTTCGTCGATCCGTAATCCCGCCGCAGCTTTGTGCCCGCCGTAGGTGGAAAGGTGCTGTTCACAGGCCGCGAGAGCCGTATGCAGATCGCAACCGGCGAAGCTGCGAGCCGATCCCTGGCCCCGTCGCGTCGTGCGATCAAGACTGATGAGCACCGCCGGTCGCTGAAAATGCTCCGCGACACGTCCGGCGACGATGCCCACCACCCCCTGATGCCACTCATGATGGGCGAGCACGAGTGCCGGTGCGTCGCTCCATTCGGGATGCGACTCGACCAGTTCCTTCGCCTCTTTGACCATCCGCCGCTCGACCTGTTGTCGCTCTTTGTTGAGCCCGTCGAGGTATTCGGCGAGGATCTTCGCGCGATCGGGCTTGTCGGTCGTCAGCAGTTCGACGGCGAGGCCGGCCTGACCGAGTCTTCCGGCGGCATTGATCCGCGGACCGAGCCGGAATGCGATCGCTTCGGCGTCGGGAACCCGAGCCGGATCGATGCCCGAGGCGACCATCAGCGCTTTCAGGCCCGGTCCACAGCGTGTCACCAGCGCCCGCAGACCGTAACGGACGATCAGCCGGTTCTCGTCTCGCAAGGGAACGCAATCGGCGATCGTGCCGATTGCGGCGAGGCCGACGGCTTCGGTCAGGAAGTCTCGCATTCGTGGCGACGTATGTTGGCCGTCGTGAAGCGTCTTGCAGACGGCCCAGGCCAGCTTAAACGCCACACCGACTCCGCAGAGATCGCCAAAGGGATAATCCGTCCCCGGCAGCCGCGGATGGACGATGCAGGCCGCCTCGGGGAGTTCCGGTCCGAGTGTGTGATGGTCGGTGACGATCAGTTCAAGGCCGAGTTCCTTCGCCAGTGCCGCCTCTTCGACGCTGCACACGCCGCAGTCGACGCTGACGACGAGCCGATCGGGGTCTTCGCCGTGCAGCTTGCGGATCGCGTCGCAGTTGAGGCCGTAGCCTTCTTCGAGCCGTCGCGGAATGTAGTAATCGACCTTCCCTTTGAGCAGCGTCAGGCAATGCCAGAGCAGCGAGACGGACGTCACACCGTCGACGTCATAATCGCCGTAGATCGTGATCCGGCGATCGGCACGCACGGCGTCGGCGATCCGAGCGGCGGCGGCGTCGACGCCGGGCAGCAGTTCCGGCGGATGCAGATCGTGCAGCGTGCCCGAGAGAAACGTCTTCGCCGCGGCCGGCTCGTCCAGTCCGCGAGCGATCAGCACCTGGGCCGTCAACGGGGCGATGTTCAGTGCGCCGGCGAGCCGGCGGACACGGGCTTCGTCGTGAGGAGTGAAGCGCCAGGTCTTCGGCATCAGGCAGGAACGGACAATGGAGAATCCTCGACCGTCGGCGACGCCGGGCGAGAGGAGCTGAGTCACGCGGGTCGTCGTGCATTACACGCGGGGCCGCCACAATCGTCAACGGCCTTGGCGGTCCGAGCGAGCAAGTTGCGAATGACGCTGAACGCGTCCTCGCTGCCGGTTATGATGAAACGAGATTTCCGGTGTTCGTCCTGCCGGTCGCAGCCGGCGGGCTTCGATGACGCTTGCGAGATTCCGCCATGCGTGCCGCCGCCTTTGCGTTGCCGTTCTGCATCATGATTCCGCTCGCCGCCGCCGAGCCGGCCAAAGACGGCCCGGTTCGAGTCGCCTGCGTCGGCGACAGCATCACGTTCGGCTCGGGGATCGACGACCGCGACGAGAACAGCTACCCGGCCGTGCTCGATCGATTGCTTGGCGATGGCTACGAAGTTCGAAACTTCGGCGTCGGCGGAGCGACGCTTCAGAAGACCGGCGATAAGCCGTACTGGACGCTCGATGCCTTTAAGGACGTTTCGGCGTTCAACCCGCAGATCGTCGTCGTCAAACTGGGCACGAACGATACCAAGCCACAGAACTGGCACGGCGTCGACTCCTACCGAATCGACCTGCTGGCACTTCTGAACCATTTCAAGTCGCTGCCCGAGGAACCACAGGTCTTCATCTGCACGCCGGTACCGGTCCACAAAGATGCGTTTGGAATTCGCGAAGAGGTCGTTCGTGGCGAAGTCGTGCCGACGGTGAAGCAGACTGCCGAAAAGACCAAGACGCCGCTGATTGATCTCTACACGGCGCTCAGCGACTCGGGCGACGATTTCCCGGACGGTGTACACCCGAATGCCGCGGGAGCCAGGAAAATCGCCGAAACGGTCGCAAAGTCGATTCGACGGCACGCCGATTCGCGAAAGTCGAACGAGGCCTCGGAACGTTGACCGGCATGCACGCATCGGCTCGGCGAAGTGATCTGGTCGCGATGGAGCGACGGCTTGTTCCCACGCGAAACCACGTTTTCGCGTAGTTCTTGGCGACTGCCCCCGTGATCCGAGTGTTTCCGCCGGGTACAATGGATCATCCCTGCGTCTCTTCTTCGATTCTGTTTGCTGTCAGGTGATGCGTATGTCGAGCATGTCCGGCCCCGGTACGGCCACCGGTTCGTTGTTTTCCGGGGTGCCGCTGGTTCCGCCCAGCGAGCCGCGGACCTTCGATTACCGGCCCGTGCCGGTCACGGTGCCTGTGGCGCTCTTCTTCGGCGTTTCGGGCCTGCTGGCTCTGCTGACGTTCGCCGGCCTGCCGGTCGCATTGATCGGGCTGTTCCTCTCGGCGTGGTGTCTGCTAAAGATTCACCGTTCGGCCGGCGAGTACGGCGGAAAATGGCTCGCCCTGACGGCCCTGGTGCTTTCGGCGGGTTCATTGGTCGGCGGTTCGGTGATTCAATCGGTGGCGTATGCGACCGAAGTTCCGCAAGGACATGCGCGATTGAACTTTACGGAGGACATCGCAAGAAAGGGTCTCGTCGTCGAGAACGGCAAGATCACGGCTCCGCCGGAAGTCGCGGCACTCGACGGCAGCGCCGTCTTCCTCAAAGGCTACATGTTTCCCAGTCGGCTCACGCAGGGTCTGCCGGCATTCGTCTTTTGTCGTGACAGCGGTGATTGCTGTTTCGGCGGCACGCCGAAGACGGAAGACATG
This sequence comes from Planctomycetaceae bacterium, assembly GCA_049790855.1. Classification (GTDB taxonomy): domain Bacteria; phylum Planctomycetota; class Planctomycetia; order Planctomycetales; family Planctomycetaceae; genus JACCRE01. The sequence continues at coordinate 10,713 of JBAQZJ010000653.1, forward strand.
ATTTACGTTCGCATGGCCGAGGGACACACGACCGACTACTTCCCCGGACTCGTCTCGGTCGCCGGCACCTTCCAGCTGCGTCGCGATCAGAGCGGCGATCTGGCGACCGTTTCGGAAGTCGGCCAGCCGATCTACGAGATGACCGCGACGCTCGTGGAACCGTCGCGAACGTCGTTTTGAAAACAGGAGGTTCCGTGGGATTGTTCCCTCGCTGG
>JBAQZJ010000654.1:0-8178 GCA_049790855.1 Planctomycetaceae bacterium
CCCCCTTGGGGGAGCGCTCCCCCAGGGGAGCGGCCAAAGCGAAATCTAGCGAAACGAGTTGAACATCAACAATGCCGCTCGACCCTGCCCTGATCGCGAAGCTCGAACCGCTGGAGGTTCGTGCGCGCAAAATCGTCGAGGGATACGTCGCAGGGCGACATGACAGCCCCTACCGCGGGTTCTCCGTCGACTTCGCAGAGCACCGCCACTACGCCCCCGGCGATGACCTGCGGTATCTCGACTGGAAGCTCCATGCGAAGACCGATCGCTTCCACCTCAAGCAGTTCGAGGAAGAGACGAACTTCGCCGCGCACGTGCTGCTCGACGTCAGCGAGTCGATGACCTACCGGTCGGAAAACGCGGCGTGGTCGAAGCTCGATTGTGCCCGGACGCTCGCCGCGGGAACCGCCTATCTCGTCGTTCGCCAGCGCGACGCCGCGGGCCTGGCGTTATTCGACCGACAGGCGCGACTGGTGTTGCCGCCGTCGAGCAAGCCGTCGCACCTGACGGCCGTGCTTCAGGCACTCGAATCGGCGACCGCAGGCGAGGACACGGCGATCGGGCCGATTCTCCACGACCTGGCCGGCCGGGTGACGCGGCGGGGCCTGGTGCTCGTCTTCAGCGATCTGTTCGACGATGCCGATTCGATTCTGCGCGGCCTGCGGCATCTGGCCCATCGCCGCCACGACGTACGGGTGGCGCAGCTCGCGGACCCGTGCGAGGTCGACTTTCCGTTCGACGAGCCGACGCGATTCCTCGGAATGGAAGGCCTGCCGGATCTCGCCGTCGATGCCGGCGCCCTGCGTCGCGCCTACCGGGATGAGTTTTCCACTCATCGACGAGCGATCGAAGCAGGCTGCCGCGACATGGGGGCGTCCTACAGGCTTGTGCGAACCGACGAACCGCCCGATCGCGTGCTGCTCGAACTGCTGTCGGCGCCGCGCTCCGCGCGCTAAAAGCCCGCCCCTTGCAAGGGGTGGGCTTTGCGCGAACTGCGCTATTCAAACACGCCCGTCGCGTACCATTTCTCGCCGTTGGTCTTCATGTCGTAGCCGAAGCGGTTCCACGCCTGACGGGCGGCACCCCAGTGGCCGGGAGACTGACGCCAGCTCCAGACGATGTCGATCGCCGCGTCGACGACGTTCTTATTCCACGGCCAGCTTTCGGCGACGATCTCGGATCGGCCGGGGTGGTTCATGTCGTGGTGCTGATTGCTCATCGACGCCTGCTTGGCGCTGTGCCGGGCGCAATGCGCCATCAACTGGGGGCACGGCGTCGCCCGGATGCTCTGCGGTCGCTCGGGATGAATCAGGAACGCCCACGTGAGCGTACGCTGCGTCAGCGTTCCCTGCGGCAACGCCAGCAGAGCGGCGACCTTCTCCGACGAGCAATGCGACTGCGGCAGCACGCTGACGACGTCGCCGTGGTGGGTTCCGCCCGTCAGGTCCACGATCGCCAATCCCGGCTGGCAGCCGAGCGCTCGAAAGGAAACGTGATCGATGAGCCGCTCCGACTTGCCCGGCAAGTGTTCGTCCGCTGCCAGTCGGCAGACGACGTGTCGGCTCTGATGTTCCGGGGATGCGGCGGCGAGCGACGCCCCCGTTCCGAAATCGACGAGCAGCAGCTTGTGCTCCGATTCGGCCTTCCGATAGGCCGCAAAGTAGTCGTCGGAGCGTTCGGCGGCCGGTGCGGCGAACAGCGTCATACCGGCCAGAAGAGAAGCCAATCCGTTCATCCCGTCTCCCTCAACGAATGTCTTTCCACCTCGATCATGAGGTGAAATCCGCCGCCATAGTGCCGTCTCGCCGACCGACCGCAACCTCGGACATGTATACGTTCGGCCAGATTTCGTGTGGATCTGTCGGCAAGTCGTTGCGACGACTTGAGGAAAAACTTGACCCCGATTCCAAGAAAATCTAGAAGGCGTCCGCGACCGTCCGGCGCGGATGCTGTTTCCTGCGCCGTCGAGGGGCCGGGTCCGAGGCAAAACCGGGCCGCGAAACTAGACTCGCACGCTGTGGGAGACCTGCGATGGAACACTTGGCCGAAACCGCGGGCGGACCGCCCGCCGGACAGACTTCCAATCACGACAATCGCCGACGCTGGCTGATTGCGGGTGGTGGAACGATCGTCGCCGTGGTCGTCGGCGTCGCCCTGATGCAGGTCTTTCGGAGCGGCGAAGGCCTCGCCTCCGAGGCAGGCCGGGCCAGCGTCGCCGGCGGGGCCGCCGCCCAGGCTCCGGCCGGCAAGCCGCAGTATCTGGCCCGCGTCGGAACGGCCGTCGTCACCTACGATCAGGTCGCCGACGAAGCGATGGCCCGCTACGGCGGCGAGGTGCTCGACCAGCTCATCAATCGCACGATCATCGAAATCGCCTGCCGCGACCGCGGGATCTCGGTGACGGAAGCCGAGGTCGAGCAGGAAATCACGACGATCGCTCAGGAGTTCGGTCTCGATCGCACGAACTGGCTGCAGATGCTGCAGGCCGAGCGCAACATCACGCCGATCCAGTACAAACGCGACGTGATCTGGCCGATGATCGCCCTCAAGAAGCTGGCGGGAGCCGAAGTTCGGGTCACCGAGGCCGATATCAAGAACGCCTTCGAGCGCGACTACGGCCCGAAGGTCAAGGCCCGCATGATTATGATGGACAATCAGCGACGGCTGAACGAGGTCTGGCAGCAGGCGAACGCCGCCCGCGAGGCCGCCGGCGACGACCAGGCGAAGGCGGCCGCCGAGTTCGGCCGGCTGGCGCGCGAGCACTCGATGGAGCCGACGAGCAAGGCGCTCGACGGCGTGATTCCGCCGATCCGTCGGCACACCGGTCCCGAGAACGAATCGGTCGAGAACGCGGCGTTCAACCTGCGTCCCGGCGAGGTTTCCGGGATTGTGCAGCTCTCGACGCCCGGCGCGCCGCGCTATGTGATCCTGTTCTGCGAAGGTCACACCGAGCCGGTCGTCACCCCCGACAAAATAGATCTCGTTCGCGATGAAATCGTCGCGCAGTTGACGAAAGAGAAGACCCAGGAAAGCGTCGCCAAAATCTTCAAGAAGCTGCAGGAAGAGACTCCGGTCCACAACTTCCTGACGGACACGTCGACGGGAGCCGTGCAGCCTGCCGGCGGTCCGGTTGTTCCGGGCAGCGTCCGGCCGACCGGCGCCGCGGCTCCCGCGTCCGCGTCGAAGGCGGCGCCGGCTCGACGCTGATTGTCCTGTTCGATTCCGAACCGAGATCGCGACGGCGTGTCTCTCACCCGAGAGGCACGCCGTCGTCCTATTCGGTGGCCGGCCGTCTGATACAATGTGACCTGCCGCCTGAAGCCCGCCTGCTGATGCCGGCGGGCTTTCTCGCACCTAACCCCCGCGACCGACATGCGCAGCGAATCGGAAATTCCCTGGGAAGACGTGCCGTTCACGATTCCGGTCGCCGACCGGGTCAAGCGGCTGCCTCCTTATCTGTTCGGCAAGATCAACAAGCTGAAGTACCAGAAACGGGTCGCCGGGGTCGACGTGATCGATCTGGGAATGGGCAATCCGACCGACGCTCCCGACCCGCGCGTCAGCGATAAGCTCGCTGACGCGATTCGCGATCCGCGGAACCATCGCTACAGCGTCTCGAACGGCATCGCCAATCTTCGCAAAGAGGTCGCGAAGCGCTATCACCGCAAATACGGCGTCGGCCTGAACCCCGATACCGAGGTCATTGCGACGATCGGCAGCAAGGAAGGTTTCAGCCACATGTGCCTGGCTCTGCTCGGGCCGGGCGACACGGCGATTGTGCCGGCCCCGTCGTTTCCGGTCCACGTTTACGCCGTCGCGCTGGCAAGCGGAAATGTGATCGCGCTCGACACCCGCGATCCGTCGGAGTTTCTGCGGAACGTGGCGTACACGTGCGAGCATCTCTATCCGAAGCCGAAGGTCGTCATCGTCAACTTTCCGCATAACCCGACGGCGACCGTCATCGAGCCGGACTTCTACGTCGAGCTGGTCGCCCTGGCGAAGCGGTACGGGTTCCTGGTGATCAGCGACTTCGCCTACGCCGACATCTGCTACGACGGCTACGTCGCCCCCAGTTTTCTTGCCACGCCCGGTGCGCTCGACGTCGGCGTCGAGTTCACGACGATGAGCAAGGGCTACAGCATGGCCGGCTGGCGGATCGGTTTTTGCTCGGGCAATTCCGAGATGGTTCGCGCTCTCGCCACGATCAAGGGTTACTACGACTACGGCATCTTTCAGGCGGTGCAGATCGCCGCGATCATCGCCATGCGGCACGGCGACGACGTCATGCAGGATCTCGTCGACGAGTACCGCCAGCGCCGCGACGTGCTCGTCGACGGCCTGCGACGGCTCGGCTGGCAGGTCGAACGCCCGAAGGCCGGCATGTTCGTCTGGGCGAAGATTCCCGAACCCTGGGACAAAATGGGCTCGATCGCCTTCGCCATGAAGCTCCTGCAGGAAGGCGGCGTCGCGGTCAGCCCCGGCCGCGGTTTCGGCGAAGACGGCGAAGGCTGGCTCCGCCTGGCGATCGTCGAGAACGCTCAACGGCTTCGCCAAGCCGTTCGGCAGATCGGCTTCTGCGTTAAGGCCGAATCGACGACGGCCTGACGCGACGCTGCATGCGTCTGTTCTCCGCGCCTTTGGCGCAGCGTCAGAGCATTATCAAAGCCGGTGGCTGGACGAAGTGCGGCGGGCTTCCACACTCGCCGTCCCTTTGCGACTCCAGCCATGCTCGTCGTTGACCACGGCGCGAGATCAACTCAGCGTTGCGACGAGTGATCCGAGATACCGGCCGGCAGCGACGGCCACCCCGACGAACGCGAGCAAGACGAGCGATCGAACTACGTTGGCGAAGCTCACGGCAGTTTCTCCCGTTGGGACGACCCGCACCGTCAGTCTACTTTCCGCCGGTCGGTTCACTCAACCGGTATCTCGCAGACCGGTTCGGAATCGGCTAGGATGCATCACCCTCCGTTGATTGGTTGCCGGCCTCCCCCAGGCCGCAGGAGCGACGATGCATCCCACCCGCCTGTTCGCCGTCGTGCTTCCGCTGTTTGCCCTTCCTCCGGCTTTTGCGGATGCCCCCTCGTTTCGCAACGAGGTCATGGCCGTGCTGTCTCGGGCCGGCTGCAATCAGGGAACCTGTCACGGCAACCTGAACGGCAAGGGCGGGTTTAAACTCTCGCTGCGCGGTGAGGAGTGGAAGCAGGACTTCGACACGATCACCCGCAGCGACGGCGGCCGGCGAGTCAATCGGATCGATCCCGCGGGCAGTCTGTTGCTGCTCAAACCGACGATGGCGATTCCCCACGAAGGGGGACGCCGCTTCCATCCCGGCGATCGCGAATACCAGATCCTTCACGACTGGGTCGCGGCGAACATGCCGCTGGATGACAAGTTCGCGCCGACGGTGACGCGGCTGGAAGTCACGCCGACCGAGGCGTTTCTCGATCCGTCGCACGATTCCGTCCGGTTGACGGCGACGGCGACCTTTTCCGACGACAGCCGTCGCGACGTGACCGATCTCGTCGTCTTCGAGCCGTCGAGCCTGCTGGCCGAGATCGCTACCGATGGAACCGCCACGCTGACCGGTCCCGGCGAGGTGACGGTCGCCGTGCGTTACCTCGATCGGCAGGTGCCGGTCCGCCTGGTCTTCGTGCCCGATCGCCCGGACTTCGTCTGGAAGTCATCAGAGCCGGCCAACTACATCGACAATCTCGTTTTCGACAAGCTGAAGCGGCTCAAAGTGAACCCGTCGCCGGTCTGCGACGACGCGACGTTCCTCCGCCGCGCGACGCTCGACCTGACCGGCCTGCTGCCGACGCCCGAAGAAGCTCGGGCTTTCGTCGCCGACGCTTCGCCCGAGAAGCGGTCGCGGCTCGTCGAGGAACTTCTCGCCCGACCGCAATTCGCGACGTTCTGGGGATTGAAATGGGCCGACCTCGTGCGAGCCGAGGAAAAATCGCTCGACGAGAAAGGCGTCGAGGTCTACGTCGACTGGATTCGCGAAAGCATCGCTGCCGGCAAGCCGCTCGACGAGTTCGCACGCGAGCTGGTCACCGGTCGCGGCAGCACCTACGAGGTTCCGCCCGCGAACTTCTACCGGGCGATGCGCGACCCGATCACTCGAGCCGAATCGGTCGCCCAACTGTTCCTCGGCCTGCGGCTGCAATGTGCGAAGTGTCACAATCACCCGTTCGATCACTGGACCCAGGACGACTATTACGGCTGGGCGAACAACTTCTCGCAGATCAAATACGAGATCAAAGAGAACAAACGCCGCGACGAGAACGACAAGCACGAATTCGTCGGCGAGCAGATCGTCGTCATCGATCCGAAGCAAAAGCCGGTCAACCATCCCGAGACCGGCAAGCCCGTGCCGCCGCGATTCCTGGATGAATCGCGAACGACCCCGAATGCGAAAGGCGACCGCCTCGAACAACTCGCGGCATGGCTGACGAGCGATGAGAATGCACAGTTCTCCGCGACGCTGGTGAACCGCATCTGGGCCGAGCTGCTCGGACAGGGAATCGTCGACCCGACCGATGATTTCCGGATGACGAACCCTCCCATCCATCCGGAACTGCTCGACGCGCTCGCCGACGACCTCGTCGACCATGATTACGACCTGCGCCACCTGATCCGCACGATCATGGCCTCGAAAGTCTATCAACTGTCTTCCGAGACCAATGCGACGAACGCCGGCGACGCGGTCAATTTCTCACACGTCTACCCGCGGCGGTTGTCGGCCGAGCAACTGCTCGATGCGATGGCGCAGGTGACTGGTGCCGCGGTGAGTTTCGACAAGGCTCCGCAGGGGACGCGAGCGGCGGAACTCGCGGGCGTTCGAGCGATCCACGGACGCCGCGGCGGAAAGAATGAGGCCGAAGCGTTCCTCAAGCTGTTCGGAAAGCCGCCGCGACTGACGCCCTGCGACTGCGAGCGGACGAACGAAACGACACTCGCGCAGACGTTTCAGATGCTCAGCGGCGAACTGCTCTCCGAAATGATCGACGACGAGCAGAACCGGCTGACCGGCATGACGGCGTCGGAACTGACGCCCGGCGAAATGGTCGACGAGCTTTATTGGGCCGCCCTGACCCGCGGTCCGACCGAAGAGGAGAAATCCGCCGCGGTCGAACACCTGACGACGACCGACGATCGCCGCCAGACGCTGGAAGACCTGACGTGGGCGCTGCTCAACAGCGCCGAGTTCCTGCTGCGGCATTGAAAGACGTCCAAGCCGAAGCCAAGGCTTCCGCTTGGATAAGACGGCGTCGCTACGAGCCGAGCTTTCCCGATTCGACGTCCTTGACGACCTCGGCGACGAGGGCCGGGTCGCGTTTCGAGACGACGTGCTTGATGCGGCTTTCGGGCACCTTCATCCGCCGCATCGTCTCTTCGGCGCTCGCCCAGAGCTTGTCGAGCTTCTTGCCGGACGAGAGATACAAATCGGTCGCCAACTCGGCGAGCCGCTGCGCGTCGATCTGCTCGCGGTTGTCGTAGTACCGCTTGATGATCTTCTGCTGGTGAGCGCTGTAGTCGCGATTCATGGTTTGATAGGGCCGGCTGTGCCGGTTGGGATCGGTGTTCAACATAGTAGATGGCCAACGTGCCATCTACTACTTGCCAAGGCGATATGCCTCACGTCCGTCGGGCGGGTGAACAGGACGCAGGCGTTCTACTTGCCATTCGCCTCCCAATGCCACGGGGCCGGGATGCTTTATGCGACCGCAGATTTTTCTGAACTACAAGACACTCGACGGACCGCCACTCACAAGGGGCTCATCTTCGGCGGTGGAACATTCATCAGCGGATGGAGGTCGAAGCAGCCGAGGCTTTCAACAGAAAGACATTCTGGGAAGTTCTGCTGCGAGTTGAAGAACTGATATTTGACGAGCAGTACCGGAACGGGGTCCGTCCCGACATTGCCACCATCAGCTCCCCATTGTTGGCATTCGTCCAATTTGACCTTCGGTGCCATGAAGACAGGAACATACGTGGTCCAGTCGGCCGACCCCGTGAACTCCGAGAGATATTCCTCGAAAGAGGCACCGCTTCCTACAGCGGTTTCCAGAAAGAGTGGCGGCGCTAGAGTTGTTGGAGTGTGGGAACGGAGTTTCTGAGCGGAGGGATGGAGATGGCGTTGCCGATGGAGTTGCGTGAGCGGGTGCTCAAGGC
>JBAQZJ010000655.1:0-7231 GCA_049790855.1 Planctomycetaceae bacterium
TCCCCTGCCGGGACTGCCGGGACTGTCCCACCACGTCCCACCATCCCAGCATGCTGGCGGGACGACGTGTCCCGCCGGGACAGTCCCACCAAAACGAGGCGTTTCCATGTCAGACTGACAGCGTACGGCGAGCGAGCCGCATGCCGCGTTCCTCGCGCGTGTGCTTCTTGACCAGGCACTCTTCGACCAGACCTTCGGCAATGAGCGTTGAGAGATGACGCGTGGCCACCGTGCCGCTGACACCGGCCGTCTCGCGGATCACCCGCGGCGTCTCCCCGTGGGGATAGAGCCGCAGGGCGTCGAGGATCGCTTCGCGCTGTTTCTCGTCGCGCGATTCCTGCTGGCGCTGCTTCCGCGTTTCGCTCTGTTCGTCGGCCGCTGCGGCACGGAGGGCGTAAGCCTCGGCGGCCGAGAGGACTTCGACGTCCCAGCGACGTCCGTACCGGTCCTGCCGCGTTCCTTCGTCGATGTTCAGTCCCCACAGCCCCGAGTGGCCGGCGCTGCCGCCGACCGACATCCAGAGTTCGTGATGCCCGCCCTGGTCGGGGTCGTAGCGGATGCGGCGGTTGAGCAGAATCCATTGCCGCACGAACTCCTGGAATCCCGCCCAGGCGATGTTCTCGAGCTCGGCCGGTTCGTAGGGCTCCTGGATGTTCTTCTTGAGGTGATGACAGAGGATCGGCGTGCAGCCGGTCGCCTGCGCGAGGTCGCCGATCGACTTCAGATACTCGCCGACGACGAACAGGTTGCCGGCGTCCTGGCCCAGCCCCAGCATCATCAGGTAGGTCGGATCGAGGATCAGGACTTCGAGCTCGTAGTCGCCGATAAACCGCTTGAGCGCCTCGATGTGCTTGTGCTGGTTGAGCTGCGGGACGTCGAACGACCAGACGACGCCGGTGAAGTTCTCGAGCGTCCAGTTCTTCGACAGGGCGATCCGCCGGGCCGTCTCCTGGATCGTGGCCGCGCCGGATTCGCCCGACATCACGCCGACCCGCGCCGCCGCAGGCACGTTGAAACGGGTCAGGAACAGACCGGCGTGCCCCAGCGCCAGGGCGAGATCAATACTGATGTTCGTCTTGAGCGTCTTCTTCGGGCCGGCGATCACCGTCGGCTGCCCGCGGACGAGGACGCCTTCGACGAGGTAGTCGAGCGTGTAATCGCCGCCGGCCAACTCGCGTGAGCTGATCGCCGTGAACCGGAACTCGCGCGGCGTCTCGCCGGCGAGCATCTGCTCCCAGTGGTTCTCGACGAGCGCGACCGAGATCTGGTCCGGCTCGTAGCGGACGATGCTCTCGGCGATCCGGTACACCTCGCGCGGGTCGAGCGGCGGCCGGCAGCGGTCGGCGTTCGCCTTCAGGAGCGCGGCCTGGATTTCTCCCTGGGACATCCCCACGCGGCGCATCGTGCCCGCCAGTTTCGCCAACGTGCCGTTTCGCTGGCCGTCGGGGATCACGTTCGCCAGGACGGCCGAGGCCGCCGCCCGGGGCGAACCGGGCGACGTCGTGCCGCCCCGCGCGGAACCGTCGATCCGGTCCAGGATCTCCGTCAGCCAGGCCGGCGGCTCGGGGAGCCTGTCCGGCGGCACGTCGAGTTCGCAGCCGTCGACCCAGCGGTACGTTCTGCCGCCCGGCAGCGCCGAGGGGGGCGCGACGAACAGGCCGCCGTCGGCCCGCGTGTCGACATGCGGCGCGAGCACGCCCTGAGTGTTCCGCCAGGCGCGGCCTGCTGGCTGGCGGAACACGAAATGGCGACCGCCGGAGGGGGTGATCGCCAGCGGCGCGCCCATCAGCTCATGCAGTTTGTCCGGTTCGTCCGCCAGCCAGTTCGATTCAACATCGACGTCCAAGACGAGCAGGCCGCCGGTCGCAATGCCGATGTTCGCGGCGGGCCGCGAAGTCCACCAGGCGTCGATCTGCTGCGGGTCGGTCGTGGCATCCTGAAAGCCATGCGGCGTGAGCGGCAGCTTCTCGCCCGGCGCGCACGGAAACACGGGATAGCCGAGATCGGCATACCGCCGTGCCGCATCGAAGACGATCGAGCGCATCACGTCCCGTGATTCCCGGCCGCAGCCGTGTGGCGCTCGATCAACGCCGAGGCCGCGCCCGGCTCGGGCCGATCATCGATCAGGTGGCCGGTCGCGCTCGCATCGAGCAGGATGCCGAGACATGCCCGGGCATGGGCCAGGTGCGAGACGCCGCTTTCCGGATCGTCGTCCTGGCCGTCGAGCCATTGGGCGAGATGCCGTTTCGCGGCGGCGACGTAGACGGTCGCCCGCACGTCGGCCGTCCGCCAATTAAACGGGCCGTACTTCCGCGCACCGAGTCCCATGACGACCGCTTCCAGAACCTCGGCGGCCGGCGGAACGAGGTGCAGCGGCGGCTTGAACTGGCCGATGCGGTCCTTCGGATTCTCGGACGCCCTCTCCGGGCGAAAGATTCGCGGCCCGTCCTGTTCCATCACCACGCGAACGCCTCGCCAGCGCGCACGACTTTCCGCGCGCCCGCGGCGCGCCTCTATTGGTAGGCTTTCCGATTTAGCCGCTCGCGGGCGGTCGGCCCCTGGCTGCCGGCCAGTCCGCCCGAGCTCCGTCTCTCGGCGCAGCGACCGCGCAACGGCCTGTCGTGCCGGGAATTGTGACGGTTCGCGGAATTCCTTTTGACAGCGACACCCCCAAGGGCTAGATTACCAAACGTGACGCATGTACACATTGTGTGTCAGTGACGCTGAGCCGGGCGCGGTCCCGGCCAGGGGCGTGCATTGACAGGATGCCTTGTCCGGCAGGGTCCGGCCGCGTGTCGACCGCTGTAGGTGTCGACGACTGACGAGGGGGAAAACGTTGCCATGACGACAACAGCCCGCTCGCGGCAGCAGACAGGCGCGGTCTCGATGCGGCGCCTGCGGCGTGCCGCTCCGCACACGACCTGATCGACGATCGGTCTTCTTTGATTTCGACAGGGCTGCTGACTCCCGCGCCGGGAGTGCGCGGCGGCCTGCCCCGATCTTTGAGCCCGCCGCGCCGGAGCAGCGGCGGTCTGTCCCAGGGAGGAGTTCGCATCCATGAATTGCGCGTGAAACGAACCGATGGCCCGACATTTTTCGATTCCCTCCGTGCTGCGGCTGGTGCCCAACGACCTGCTGCAGCGGTTTTTCGACCAGTTGCCCCACGCCGGCGGCGCCATCGACTGGCGGCATCTCGGCGAGCGGCAGGCGGCGACGCTGACGAACGTCCTCTGCCGCTGGCCGGACGAGTCGCGGGAGTTCGTCGAGGGCGTGCTCCGCAACGTCTTCGACCTCGCCTGCGAGTCAGGACAGCAGGCGCTGCGGGAGGCGGCAGCCGATCTCGACGCGACCGCCCGGCTGCTGCCCGCGCTTTCCTGCGGCAGTCTCTATCAACGGGCGATGTGGATCTGGCTCGAAGCGCCCGACGTGTTCGAGCAGGCGCTCGCTTACCACCAGATCGAACAGCGCCACGGCTGGCGGAAGCGGGACGATCTGCCGCGGGCGATTCCCCGGACCGATCCGCACGCGCTCGACAGCCTCGGCCGGGACATCTCGCGGCTGCTCGTCGCCGGGCAGGGACGCGGCCAGCACTGCACCGTCGAACATTTTCAGCGGGACAGCGGCACGGACTATTTCTGCTGCTATCCCGATGACTTCATCCGTGCGGTGACGCTCCACGACGAGGCGGGCACGCTCACGACGCGATCCGTCCGCCAGACGTTCGAGATCGTGTTCGCCTATCAGCGGCAGACCGGCACGCTCGAGACGTCCGCCGCCGTGCCGACCGCGCTGAAGACGCCTCTCGAGGAAGCGTTCGCCTGGATGATTCTCGATGCGGAGGTCGGCCCGCGGGTGCCGCGGCAGGTCTACCACCTCGATCGTCTCAAGGACCGCGAGTTCCGCCTCGAGACGATTCCGAGCGACGAAGTGCATGTCGAACTGAAACGGCTGCGTCTCGATCTGCCGGACCGCAGCCGGCGGATCACGCTCGAAACGCGGGACGGCGAAGCGCATGACGTACGGCGGATGGTCGACGAGTGCCTCAACGACGAGCAGGTGCCGCTCGACGACCTGCGGGTCACTTCGGCGACGATGCGGTTCCTGTTTCGCCGGACCGGCCGCCGCCGCAGCGGCTCGATGACGATCGACGTTTCGGCCCCGAACACCTGCAACCTCCGCAGCCAGCCGGCCGAGCGGGCCGAGGTCGCGCGGCGGCATCTGCGGATGTGGAGGATCGCGCGTGACTGAGGCCGCGGTCGACGGCTGGCGGGAATTTTTGACGGCCTTCGATCGCGAACATCCGGTTCTTGCGGGCGAGGCGGTCGGCGACTGGCGTCCCGGACTGCGGACGGAACTCCACGCCGCGGGGCTGCTTCAGGAATTGCCGGCCGCGCGGAGCCTCGCCTGCGACGGCTGCCCGGACGCCCCGTTTCTCGACGTTGTGTTCACGCAATCCGCCGCCGGACGGCCCCGGGCCCTCCTGCCCTGTCCGCACTGCGGACTCGGCGAGGTGCCGCTCGAACGGCTGCAGCGCTGGCAGGCCGAGCGGAATGTGCTGATCGACCGGATCGGCTCCGCGTTCGGTCTGACGGGCGCTGCCGGCGAGATCGTCGCCGGACGGATGTGGCGGCTCGGGCGACTGCGGCACCGCGCCGACCGCTGGTCCGTCTGGTTCGGCCTGCGGCTCGCCCGGCACGACGCCGGCGAACTCATGAACCGGGCCCGTCCGGCGCCGCGGACGTTGCTGCTCGTCCCCGGCCGGGGGCCGTCGTTCGCATTGCCCACCGGTGTCGCGGTCGCCTCGCTCTGCGAGCTGACGAGCTGGTCGGACGGGACGATCCGCTGGGACGAGGATCTCCTCGACGAACGGCTCGCAGGCCACGTCCCGCCGACGCGACCGTCTTCGAAAAAAGCGGCGCCGGCGCGGCGGCAGTCGCGGGCGGCCGACATCGAGGCGCTCGTCGCGGAACTCTCGCAGCATCTGCGCGCGGCCCGCGACCACGCCTTCCACACGCGCGACACGCAGGGCGCCGCGGCACTGCTGCCGCGACCGTCGCAGAAGGAGCTCGCCCGGCGGCTGGGGATCACCGAATCCCGCGTCAGCCGGTCGCTCAATGATCCCCATGCTCGGCAACTGCAGCTGTTGTGGGGGATGGCAGAGGACCTCGACGCGATCCTCCGCCATGCCGCGCGGTAGCAGATTGCAGTTCGTCCGTGTTGCTGCAACTGCAACGCGAATTTCATTTGACGAAAGGCTTTCGTCCGCAGGGAGTTCTGAGACTCGCCGGGAATTTTCCGTCCGAGATCTGCAATTCCGGCGGGGGGTGTTCGCAGTGCCGCGGGGCACCGCACCGAGCACCTCCCGACCGGAGTTTTTCGAATGATTTTGATCTCGGCTGCCGCTGCTGCTGACCGCTCGATCGACGTCGCCTCCGACCTGACCGGCGGCTTTGCGGCGCGGTTCATCCGCGGCAAGGCCCGCCGCCTCGCCCGTCATGCCGCGTTTCGCGGCCAGGACGCCGAAGACCTCCAGCAGGACTTGTCGCTGGCGGTCTGGCAGGCGGCGTCCAGTTTTGACCCCGGCATCGGTGACTGGGAAGCGTTCGTCGCGACGGTCGTCGAGCGCCGTGCCGCTCAGCTCTTGATCGCACTCCGGACCGAAAAACGGCTGGCCGGCCAGGCCGCACAGTCGCTCGACGTCACGGTCACCGACGGCGACGGACTGGAAGTCTCGTTCGCGTCGCAGATTCCGGAGGAGCAGCGCGCAGCGCTGACGCGTTCGCTGACGGACCAGGATCGCGTCGAACTGCGGCTGGACCTCGAAACGCTCCTGGAATCCCTGCCCGACGACGACCGCCAGTTGCTTCGTGACCTCGCCGAGCACTCCCAGCGGGAGGTTGCGGCCGCCCGCGGCGTGTCCCGGAGAACGATCCGCGACGCACTCGGCCGCGCACGGCAGCGGATCGCCGCGGCGCACGCAGCGTTCGGGACGTGTCCAAAACGGTCCGCCCGCGCGGCAGCGGTTCGGAAAGCCTAACAGTAGAGAAGCCAGTTTCAACACGTGAGGTGAAGCGTGAGTCTGCTCCAGTCGATCGAGTGCGGTCGATCCGTCAAGCCCCGCCGGGTGATGCTGTACGGCGTCCACGGCATCGGCAAGAGCACGTTCGGGGCGATGGCCCCGAGCCCGGTCTTCCTGCCGACCGAGGACGGCCTGGCGGACATCGACGTCCCGCGGTTTCCGCTGCTCGGGGCGTTCGACGACGTGATGGCCGCGCTGATGGCGCTCTATTCCGAGCCTCATGAGTACGGCACGGTCGTGATCGACAGCCTCGATTGGCTGGAGCGGCTCATCGGGACAGAGGTGCTCGGCCGCAAGCCGCTGACCGAGAAGGGACGCGCGGTCACCTCGATCGAGGACTACGGCTTCGCCAAGGGCTACACCTACGCCCTCGACCCGTGGCGGGAGGTGCTCGACGGTCTGGCGGCGCTCCGCGACGAGCGGGGAATGATGGTGATCCTCATCGCTCACGCGAAGATCGAGCGGTTCGAGAATCCCGAGACCGACGCCTACGACCGCTACTCGCCGCGGCTCAACAAGCACGCCTCGGCGCTGATCCAGGAATGGTGCGACGAGGTGCTGTTCGCGACCTACAAGGTCCACACCCGCCAGACCGAGGAGGGCTTCGACAAGACCCGCACCCGCGGCATCGGCGGCGGCGACCGGATCCTGCGGACGACCGAACGCCCGGCGCACATGGCCAAGAACCGTCTCGGCCTGCCCGATGAGCTGCCGCTCGACTACCGCGTCTACGCCGAACATCTCGGCTGAGACCGCCTCCCGAGCGGCTCGTGACTCGCCGCCTCTCGTCTCTCATTTCTCGTCTCCAGGATTCCCGATGGCCGACCTGCACGGATTCAATGCCAACACCGTCGAACCGGACGAATCGTTCGATCCGATCCCGGCCGGCGAATACCTCTGCGTCCTCACCGCGTCGGAGGAAAAGCCGACGAAAGCCGGCACCGGCTCGTACCTGGAGCTCGAGTTCGAGGTGCTCGACGGTCCCTTTAAGGGCCGCAAGCTCTGGGACCGTCTCAATCTCAGCAACCCCAACGAAACGACAGTCAAGATCGCGCGGGCCCGGCTGTCGGCGATCTGCCGTGCCGTCGGCGTCCTCGAGCCCAAGGACAGCTGCGAGCTGCACGATCTGCCGCTGCTCGTGAAGGTCCGCAT
>JBAQZJ010000656.1:0-4953 GCA_049790855.1 Planctomycetaceae bacterium
ACCCCTCTCCCCAGAGGAGAGGGGGACCGGCGTTGGCCGCTGCTGGGCAACTCTGCCGCTTCACGAAGAAACGCTCTGATGTACTCTTCCGTGAACGCCATCTGGGCGAGGTGGGTGTCGCCGGGGCGGTACCATTCGATCAGGGTGAACTCCGGGTTGTGTCGCTGGCCGGATTCACCGTTGCGGAACGCCCGGAAGACCTCGAACACCGGTCCGACGCCGACCGCCAGCAGCCGCTTGAGCGAGAACTCGGGCGACGTCTGTAGAAACAGTTCCGTGCCGCGCTCGCTGGTCGGGTCGGGTCGAAATCGTGTGCGGAATGGCTCCAGATGCGTATCGACGACGACGTCGGGCGAAAGCAGCGGCGTTTCGACTTCGAGGTAGCCGTGCCGCTCGAAGTAGCGCCGGGTGAACGACAGAAGGGCCGCACGCTGCCGAAGCGTTTCGAGCGAGGCCGAAGGAGCGAACTCGAAAGACATGGCGAGCGGGGAGCGTCAGCCCTCCGAGACCTTCACGTTCTGTTCGACGTACGAACTCGGGGGGCTGACGCCCCCGCTCGCCTGATTCACTGCACTTCGGCCGTTTTCACTCCGCCGGCGTCGGCGACCGCGGGCGGTTTCACCGCTTCACCCAGCCGTTTGAGCAGCGTCGCCTGGGTAAAGACGCCGTCGAGGATAATCGGCTCGTTCGGCCGGTCGGCGGGGAAGATCACCGTCAGCGGGATGCCCTGCCGGTCGAATCGCTCGAGCCAGTCGGTGATCTCGTCGGCGTAGTCGGAGTAGTCTGCCCGCAGCGGCACCACGCTGTGTTTCTCGACGAACGACTTCGTGTCTTTCGTATTCAGAGCCAGCCGTTCGTTCGTGATACAGTTCGAGCACCAGTCGGCGGTAAAGTCGATCAGCACGGTCTTCCCTTCCCCGCGCAGTTCGTTGACGCGTGCGGTCGAAAACGGCTCCCAGGCAAGCTTGTGCGTCGGCTCGACGGTGAGTTGATAACCGAACAAGGCGACGGCGAAGCCCAGCACCAGGCCCGCGACCGAGACGATTCGCCGCTTCGTCGCCGAATGACTGATCTGCACCATGCCGATCATCCACGCGGCCAGTCCGATCCCAAGGAGCACGACGAGCAGAGGAATCAGGTAAGTCGTCTTGATCCAACTGAGGATGAAGACGACCGTCGCCATCAAAACAAAGCCGGCGAACTGCTTGAAGTACAGCATCCACGCACCCGGTTTCGGCAGGAGTTTGACCGCCCCGGGGATCAGCCCGAATACGATATAAGGGCTGGCCATGCCCAACCCCATCATCGCCCAGATCAGAAACGTGACGGTCGCCGGCTGCTTGACGCTCCAGGCGAGCGTCGTGCCCATGAACGGCCCCGTGCAGGGCGTCGCCAGCAACGTCGCGAACACGCCCGTCAGGAACGCGCCCGTCAGGCCTTCTTTTTGCGCCGCTCCCGCCGCCGAGCCGATCATGCCCGGAATCGGAATCTCGAACACGCCGAGCAGGCTCAGGCCCATCACGAACACGAGGCAGGCCATCGCGGCGTTGAACCCCTGGCTCTGGAACAGCCCGCCCCATGCGAACCGGTTCCCCTCCAGCCCCAGCAGCGAGAAGACCGCGCCGAACCACTCCGGCAGGGCCGCAAGGGCCGCGAGAAACAGGAACACGCTGATCACGCCCGCCGCATAGACGGAATTGAGCGCCAGCACCCGGCCGCGGCTTTCCCCGGCCTGCTGGGCGAAGCTCATGGCCTTGATCGCGACGACCGGCAGCACGCAAGGCATGATGTTGAGGATCAGCCCGCCCAGAAACGCGAGGCCCAGAAACAACGGCAGGCTCGCCTCAGGCGATCCGGTCGTCGCGAACTCTTCGGCGAGCGGGTCGGCCGACTCGCTGGCGATCGCCGTCGGCACCGGGCCGGCTCCGTCGAGGTTTCCCAAGGCGAACGCCACCGTCTGCGGCTGGAGACACTTGCCGGCTTCGCAGGTGATGTAACGAATCGCTCCTTCGACGCCGTAGTCAGCCTCGTCGACGCGAAACTGTCGCGACCAGACGACGGTGCCCGAATGCTCTTCGATTGGCGTCGCGCCCTGATCGGTTTCCAACGTGCTGTGGTGCGGTTGCTTGTCGGCGGCGAACTGTTCGCCGACAGGCGTCAAACCCCGCGATTGTTTCAGCGTGAAGGTCGTCGGCAGGGCGCCCGGACCTTTCGGCTGTGTGAGCGAGTAAGTGTGCCAACCCTCGCCGAGCGTCATCGTCGTCGAGAGCGTGACCTGTTCGCCGGGTTTCGCGTCTTCGGGCGACAGCGAGAACCGCAGCGTCGCCGGGCCGGGCTTTCCGCCGACCTGCGGCGTCTTGACCGCGGTGAACACGGCGTCGCTCGCATGCGCGGGCATGGGAGCGGCCTGAATCAGCGTCGCGGCGAACTTCTCGCGGGCGAGCAGGCAGAGTCCTCCGTCGCCCGTGTTGCAATAGGTTCCCGACAGCGTGCCCGCGACTTTCGCCGCAGCAGGATCGACGATGCGGAACACCCGCGACCATGTCACGCGGCCGGTGAACTTTTCGACCTCCTGCTCGAGTGTCGCGTCGAAGTCCCGCTTAGGCGGATGGTCGGGCCGAAACTCGCCGATCGGTTCGAGACCCGGCGTCGCATCGAGCTTGATCTTCGTGTTCGCCGAATAACCGGGATCCATCGAATACAGATGGAAGCCGGGCGGAATCGTGACGGTGATCGCCAGCATCGCCGTCGCGCCCCGTTCGAAGCGGTCGGTCGTCAGCGACGTTTCGAGTTTCAACCCGGCCTTCGTCGGTGCCGCGGCGCCGAGAGTGCCCCCGTCCTTCCCGCCGAACAGACCGATCCCCTGCCCCATCGCCGGAGCGGAGCCAACGAGAAGTGCAGGAACCAACAACAGCACGGCGGCGATCGATCGTCGCAGAACTCCGGACGACCGCCGTGTCGGCTCGGTGGGGGACATGCGGTTCCTTCGGAACGCGGGGAGAACGAGACAACGGCACCAACAATGCGGCCGCGGGCGGATACCGGGATTATCCCGAACCGTCGCAGCCATTCTAGGCCGAATCCACAACGCCGGGGAGGTCGGTTGTTGGCGGGCTATAATAGTCGAGCACCGCCTGACGAGACAACGCGGAGTCGCTGATCGCGACAACGAATGCTCGCACCAGCGTCGTCTTTCGCAGAGCGAAAGGCGACACTATTCGCCGTTCATGTTCTCTCGGGGAACGACACCGACGCGTTTCTCCCAATCTGCGTAGGTTTTCGACAGTTGATCGACCATGTCCAGATGGTCCGACGCGACGTCGGTCGTTTCGGTGCGGTCGGTGGACAGATCGTACAGTTCCCACGCGGAGTCCTTCGGCCCGACCAGCTTCCAGCGGCCCTTGCGAATCGCGCGATTCTGTTCGTGTTCCCATAGCAGCAACCGTTCCACGCCGCTGCGACCATCCTCGAAAACGTATCGCAGACTGCGGCCCTCCAGCGGTGTGATCGCCTGGCCATCGCGAGTCGCCGGGTAAGGTGCGCCAGCCAGATCGCAACAGGTCGCCATGACGTCGATGACGTGGCCGATTTCGTCGGTCACGCCCGGCCGGATCGTCGCGGGCCAGCGGGCGATGCAGGGCGTGCAGATTCCACCTTCATACGTTGTGGCCTTCCACATGCGAAAGGGCGTGTTCGCGACATTCGCCCACCGCCGACCGATGCCGGCGAACGTCGTCTCGGGACCGGGGAGCGGCCCCGGATCGTTCGGCTGCGGGTAGACGATCTCGCGTCCGTCGCGGGTGTGGCTCGGACGGTCGAATCCCGGTCGTCCGATGCGCTCGGGACTGGCACCGTTGTCCGACAGAAACAACACGAGCGTGTTCTCGGCGAGACCTTCCGAGTCGATCGACTTCAACACCCGGCCGATTCCCGCATCCATCCGCGAGATCATCGCGGCATGCACCGCCATCGCACGCGCTTCCCAGTCGCGATGGGGTTCGTCGTTCCACGGCCGGCCCTTCGATGGCTCGCTGAGCGACGCCGTCCGCGTCGAGAGCAGACCGCGTTCGATCATTCGCTCATACCGCTGCTCGCGAATCGTGTTCCAGCCGTCGGTGTAAGTGTCGGCGTACTTCGCGACGTCCTCTTCGAGTGCATGCAGCGGCCAGTGTGGCGCGGTATAGGCGAGATACAAGAAGAACGGCCGCTCTCCGGACTTCGAAGCGGTCGCCGACTCACGGATCATCCGCACGGCTTCGTCGGAGAGGGCGTCGGTGTAGTAGACGTCGCCGGGCACGTCGCGAACCGGCGTCGTGTTCCGCACGAGGCTGAACGGATCGAAGTAGTTCACGACGCCCCAGATCGTGCCGAAATGTTCGTCGAACCCGCGGCCGACCGGATAGGTGGTCTTATCGGAAAACGGCCCCAGGTCGAGCCGATGGCTGACCCACGCCGCGTTGTCGGGGCTGTCGGCCGTCAACGACAGATGCCACTTGCCGGCCATCAGCGTGTGATAGCCGGCCGCCGACAACACCTCGGCGACGGTGACGGTGTTCGGCATGAGCCGTCCGCGATATCCGGGAGCACCCGCGTCGAATGTCATCGCGCCGACGCCGGCCTGATGCGGATACAGCCCGGTCATCAACGCCGCCCGCGTCGGACAACAGCGGGCGCAGTTGTAGAACTGTGTGAACCGCAGGCCGTTTTCGGCGAGGCGGTCGAGATGCGGCGTCGCGATCTCGCCCCCGTAACAGCCGAGATCCGAATATCCCAGATCATCGGCGAGAATCAGCACGATGTTCGGCCGCCGGGAAGGCTCCTGCGCGACGACGAGCGAACCGGCGAGCAACACGGCAAGACAGAAGGGCACGCGCACGATCGACTCCGAAGCAAGGTCTGTTTCCGGCGAGCCGACATCGTCGCACATCACAATCGCCAAGGAAACTACCGTCG
>JBAQZJ010000657.1:0-23131 GCA_049790855.1 Planctomycetaceae bacterium
GCCCCTCTCCCCAAGGAGAGGGGAGTTTAATCAGGACGCTCTTTGCACCGGCGTGCGGGAACATCATGGCTTCGCCGCGGCACCGTTTTTCTTCAGCGCCGTTCCATTCGTTGCCTCGCTGGCCGGAAGGACGCTGAGGCTCTGCCAGAGATACCAGCAGGCGATACTTGCATAAGGTCGCCACGGCATCGCGACGGCGTCCATCTCGTCGCGCTTCGGCATCTCGGAAAATCCGTAGAGTCGTCGGATCGCATTCCGGATGCCAAGGTCGTCGTGCGGGAAAACGTCGGGCCGGCCGAGTGAGAAGATCAGAAACATCTGAGCCGTCCAGCGGCCGATGCCCTTGACCGCGACCAGTCGCTCGATGACTTCTTCATCGCCAAGCCGGCCGAGACGGTTCAACGGCAGTCCGCCCTCCGCCACCCGCGACGCGAGATCGCGAAGGTACGACGCTTTCTGAAGCGAGACGCCGCAGGCGCGAAACTCTTCGTCCGAGACGGCGAGCAGCGTTTCGGGCCGCGGAATGCCGATCTGATCGACGAGCCGGTTGCGGATCGTTCTCGCCGCCGCGGTCGAAAGCTGTTGCGACAGGATCGAGCGAACAAGCGTGTCGAATCGATCCCGTCGCAGGCGCAGCGTGCATGGGCCGACCGCGTCGAGCACCGTGCCGAACGTCGCATCGCCTTTCCGGAGATGTTCGACCGCAGGGGTCAGATAGCGCTTCATCGTCGTTTCCCGATCAACGTGAACGTGCTTCGGTGTCGATCAGGATTGCCTCAAGCGGCTTCCCGTCCACCCCAGGCAGCACGATGCCGAGCAATTCGGCGATCGTCGGCGCGACGTTCACGTTGTCGAACACTCCGAGAACTGCACCGTCTTCGATTCCCGCCCCGGCGGCGACGAACGCGGCATTCATGCGCGGATTCGTCGACAGGAAGCCGTGCGTGCCCGGCGTGCCGTCGGCCACGGTGACGAAATCATCGCCCGCCGCATCGCCCGAAAACCCGTAGCCGTCTTCGGCGGCCAGAACGAGATCGGGGGCCTGGCGATTCGTGTCGGGCGTCGGCAGGCCATATTTCGCGAACTCATCGGGCGTGATGATCTGCGCAATGCCTTCCTTGTCGCGAAACAATTCGAGCACCTTCTCGCGATCCGAATCTTTCGAATCGGGCACCGTCAGGTAGACGAGCGCCGTTCCGCCCTCGGGAACCGCGAAAGCCTTCGCTGTTTCGACGTCTTTCCCGCGGATGGTGAGCAGGCCGGCGTCGCGGAACAGCACGTTCGGCTTAAGCGTTTTCGGAATCGGAATGAAACCGTGATCGCTGGTGACGATCACCGTGGTCCGATCGGCGATGCCGGCCTCCTCGATCGCATCGAGCACTTCGCCGACGCAAGCATCGGCATAAGCGACGGCCGTATAGCCGGGCGCCGACTTCGGCCCGTATTTGTGATGCGTTCCGTCGACGTTCAGCAGGTGGAACATCAGCAGGTTCGGCTTGCGCGTGCGAATCACGTGGCAGGCCGCTTGCGTCCAGATGCGGTCGCGCGCCGGACCGGAAAGGCGACCCCAATCCTTGATCAATTCATCGCTGAGAACGCCCCCCTCTTTCAGTTCGGCGATCAATGCCGGAGTGGCGTGTTCGATCGCCTCGGGAACGTCGGGAAAGCCGATCGAGAGGCTCTTCGTATTCCTGGTACAGGGCCAGTTGATCTCGGCCGCCGTTCCGCCGGAGGCGTGCAACGCGTCGTAAAGGGTCGGCACCTGGACGAGTTCGAGTTTGTCTTTCCGGGGGTTCACCTTGACGGGAAGACCCAGCCCCGGCCGCTCCAGAACCCCGTTGAACAGCACGCCGTGCTTCGCGGGAGTGACGCCCGTCACGAGCGTCGTATGATTCGGCCAGGTGACGCTCGGGTTCGAGACGACCATGCCTTCGGCTCGTACGCCGCGATCGGCAATCGAGCGGATGTTCGTCAGCACCGCCGACGGATCGTCCAGCAGATACGCCGGCAGTCCGTCGACCGTGATCAGCACGACATGCTTCGCGGGCGGCTCGGCGGCGGTGCCGATTCCCGTCAGGGTCAACAGGCAAATCGAAAGGCTGAGGCGTCGAATCATGGCGGTGGGAACCTGGCAACTCGGTGTTGGGGAAGGCGAAACATCTTACCGGGCGAAGGCGTCGCGTTTCACTCATCGGCGGAGCGCGGCAACACCTTTTCCACTGACTGGGACGGCGACCGATCCGATCTATTCTTGGCGAGCCGAGAATTCTGGCGCCACCGCCCGGGATGACGGCAGTCGCTGCCGTGGGCTAGAATCAGGAGGTTCACCCGCCCGACGCCTCGACATCCCCCACCGAGGCTCGACCTGCCCCTGAGGACTTCGACGATGCGTGGCCATGCCAAGACGAAATGCCCGCCCGTCCTCGGTTTGCTGCTGTTGCTTGGAAATTCGATCGGTTGCTCGGAATCCGCAGGAATCGCATCCCCGCCGAAGTTGCCCCCAAGCCCTATTCAAGCCCGCGTGGTTCAGGTCACCGAACAGTCATGGCCGCGGCTGGCGGCGACACAGGGCAATCTGATCGCGGACGAGACGACCGTCGTGGGGGCGAAGGTCGCCGGCCGAATCGATCAGGTTCCCGTCGATCTGGGCGATTTTGCGAAGGCAGGCACCATACTCGCCTCGTTGGATCGACGAGAGCATGAAGAGCGAGTGCGTCAGGCGGAGGCGGAACTCACTCAGGTTCGAGCCGCAATCGGACTCGATGCCGACGACGATCTCAGCGAACTCGACCCCGACGCCTCTCCGGTCGTCGTCGAACAAAAGGCGCTCTGGGATCAAGCGCGTGCCGATCGAGATCGCGTCAACGCCTTGCGCAATCGACAGGCCGCGACCGACGCCCACTACGAGACGGTCGTCACTGCCGAACAGGTTGCCAAGGCTCGCCATGCCTCGGCCATCAATTCCGTGCGAGAAAACATCGCTTTGGTCCGTGTCCGCGCAGCGCAACTCGAGTTGGCCCGACAAGAGTTGAAAGACGCAGAGATCCAAGCCCCTTTTGACGGCCGGGTCCAGGAGCGGCACGTCTCTCCCGGCGCATACGTTCAAGTGGGGGATTCCGTCGTCACGCTCATTCGAGACGATCCGCTGCGATACCGGGGAACGGTTCCCGAACTCTACGCATCGAGTCTCGCAATCGGGCAGCGCGTGCGGCTGCGGGTCGCGACGGGGCCGGAATTGCCGGTGGTGACGATTACTCGAATCAGCCCTGCACTCGACCCGTTCAGCCGCTCGTTGATGTTCGAGGCGCGCGTCCCGAACCAGGACCATGCGATCCAAGCGGGTCAGTTTTCGCAGGGAGAAGTGATTCTCGATCAGTCGCGGCGTGCGCTCGCGCTGCCGGTATCGGCGATTGTCGAATTCGCCGGAACACAGAAAGTCTGGAAGGTCGTCGACGGCAAGGCCGTCGAACAGTCGATCGAGATGGGCGCCAAGCGGGCTGATCTCGTCGAAATTCTCAGCGGAATCGAACCCGGTGATCGGGTTCTGTTAGATGGCTCGGAAGGCCGCGCCGCGAAGGTCGACGTTCAGGAAGTCGTCGCTGCAAACCCAACCTCCGCCGGCGTCAGACCCAAGGCGATTACTGAGTCGCGATAATGCATTCCTCGCAAAGTGCCAGCGCGCTGTTTTTTTCCTGACCAGATGGGGATTTATGTATTGGCTCGCCGAGCTATGCGTCCGCCGGCCGGTGTTTGCGATGATGCTGATCACGGCATTTGTCGTGGCCGGCATCGCGGCATTTCCGCAACTGGGGGTCGATCGCTTCCCCAACATGGACCTGCCGTCGGTTTATGTGCGGACGACCTATCCCGGCGCCGCCTCGACCGAGGTCGAGTCCGAGGTTTCGCAGGTCATCGAAGACGCCGTCGCCACGGTGGCGGGAATTGACGAGCTCCGCTCGATCTCGCGTGACGGCCAATCCTTTGTGATCGTCACCTTCAATCTCAATCGCAATTCCGACGCGGGAACCCAGGACGTCCGGGATGCCGTTTCGGGAGTGCTCAATCTCCTGCCTTCCGGCATCGACCCGCCCGTCGTCCAGAAGCGCGACCTGGATTCGTCGCCGATTCTCTCGCTGGCGGTTTCCGGACCTCGATCTGCAAAAGAGCTTTATCTGCTCGCGGACCGATCCGTCAAAAACATCATCGAGTCGGCGCCAGGCGTCGGCGAGGTCACGATCGCAGGCGCTGCGGAACGCGCCCTGGAGGTCGAGATCGACGCCAGCCGCCTTGCCGCCCACCAGCTCTCGATCCTGCAGGTTCGAGACGCCATCGCGCGACAAAACGCTGAAGTCCCCGGCGGACTTGTGGACGAAGGGCGTCGCGAACGCAGCTTGCGGACCCTGGGCCGCATCGACAACGCGGAGGAGTTTCCGGACCTTGTCATTTCGACCGTCAACGGTCGCCCGATCCGCCTTCGGGACTTGGGCACGGTGACCGACGGTACCAAGGAAGTCCGCACGGCGGCGCGACTCAACGGAGCGCCCGCGGTCATCGTCCAGGTTCAACGGCAATCGGGCGAGAACACCGTCCGCGTCGCCGAAGGCGTCAAAGAACGGATGGAGCGTGCTCGTGCGCTGTTGCCTGCGGACGTCAAGCTCGAACTGATTCAGGATCAGTCGCGGTACATCGTCGCGGCGCTGCACGAAATCGAATCGCACTTGATCGTGGGCAGCATACTCGCCTGCTTGACCGTGCTGTTGTTCATGCGGTCCTGGAGATCGACCATCATTGCCTCTGTTGCGATCCCTGCTTCGATTATCGCGACGTTCGCCTTCATGAGAATGTTCAACTTTACGCTGAACAACATGACGATGTTGGCGCTCGTCTTGATGGTAGGCGTCGTGATCGACGACGCCATCGTCGTGCTGGAGAACATCTTTCATTGCATCGAGGAAAAGGGGATGGAGCCCTACGAAGCCGCCATCCAGGGCACTCGCGAGATCGGGCCGGCGGTGCTGGCGACGACGCTCTCGTTGATCATCGTGTTTCTGCCCGTGTCATTTCTCTCCAGCGTCACCGGCCGGATGCTTTACGAGTTCGGTATTACCGCGGCGGTCTCCATTCTCGTGTCGATGCTCGTCAGTTTCAGCCTGACGCCCATGATGTGCAGCAAGTTGCTCAAACCGGGAATGCCCGACCCGGAGAATCCCGCATCGCGAGGCGGGTTCTACGGCGTGATCGAACGAACGTATCTCTGGTTACTCAGGCGCGCGATGCGCCACCGGTGGCTGGTGCTCATCTTCTCGGCACTGGTGATCGCATCGAACATTCCGCTCTATCAGCTCGTTCAAAAGGACTATATTCCGACGAACGTCGATGAATCCGAGTTCGAGATCCGCGTCGAAACCGAGGAAGGCGCCAGCCTCAAGTCCACCGACGAAGCGTTACGCGTCGCCGAGGACTTTCTTCTCAAAGAACCGGGGGTCACGACCGTGCTGACCACGGTCGGAGGCCGGGGGACCGTCAACCGCGGTGAAATGTTCGTGAGACTCGCCGACATCGAGTCGAGAACCTTTTCGCTCGGACGGTTGTTCCGAGGACTCGTCAAGGGCGACCCAGGGGAAGCATTTCGTGGCAACTTCAGCCAGCAAGACAAAATGGTCGAGATTCGGCAGCGTCTCAAGTCGTTGTCCGGGGTGCGTCTGTCTGTTCGAAACCTGACTTCCTTACGGCAGGGAGCGCCGGTCGATATTGATTTTTCGATCACGGGGCCAGACCTGTTGCGCCTTGCGGAATTTGCGGACGCGCTGAAGGCAAAGGCCGAGGGTATTCCGGGCATCGTGGACCTGACCACAACGTTGCAACTTGATAAGCCGGAGCTTTTAGTCGACATCGACCGCGAGCGTGCCGCGATTCTGGGCGTCGATGTGCGCGAGATTGCCGACACGCTCCGCGTCGCGGTCGGCGGTGACGATCGCGTGTCACGTTATCGAGACGACTCCGTCGACGACGCTTACGACGTCGAACTGCGGTTGCTCGGCGTCGACCGCGGCGACGTCCAATCGATCTCTCAGCTCTTTGTCCGTGCCGTCCCCAACATTGATGAGCACGGCGTCGCCGCCGCGGCCCACGAAACTCCGACCGAACCCGTGTTGACGCGCATCGACAACGTCGTCAGGTTTCGCGTCGGCGATGCCGCGGCCCGCATCGATCGTCTCGATCGACAGCGAATGGTCGCCGTCCGCGGCAACGTCGCGCCGGGATACTCGCTCGGCGGCCGGATCGAGGCTCTCCAGCTCGCAGCCGTCGGCATGGGCATCCCGCCGGATATGGAGACGCGGGTGTTAGGCGGAGGCCGCGAGTTGGAACGGACGTTCGACGATTTTCGTTGGACCTTCGTCCTGTCGTTTGTGTTTATGTATATCGTGCTTGCCGCGCAGTATGAGCATCTTGTACATCCATTGACGATTCTCCTCTCGTTGCCGCTCGCCGTCCCTTTCGGATTGCTCAGCCTTTACTGGGGGGGCGAGACGTTAAACATCTACTCGGCGCTCGGAATCCTGGTTTTGTTCGGCGTGGTGAAGAAGGCGGCGATTCTGCAGGTCGATCACACGAACGTGCTTCGCGCTGCCGGCTACAATCGCTATGACGCGATTCTCCAAGCCAACCGCGATCGTCTGCGACCTATTTTAATGACGACGATCGCATTCGTGGCCGGATTGCTTCCTTTACTTATTGCGACTGGTCCCGGCGCCGAAGAACGCCGGTCGATCGCCGTGTTGACCGTCGGCGGCCAAATGATGTCGCTGCTGCTGACTCTGCTCGCGGTCCCGGTGATTTACTCTTTTCTCGACGATATCAGCCAGCTCTTTCGACGATCCGGACCCAAGGCCAGGGCTCCTGAAGCAGATCGCACGACAGTCCGCAACGAGACCGTTCCGGAACCAGTCTGATCGTGCGTTGATCCGGCCTGTTATTCTTCATCAGATGGTGCGGGACGAGGGTGATCCGGCGTAGCCGGCGAGGTGGATCGAGCGGCAGACAGAACGCAGACGCAGGCCGCAACTTGAGCAGCCGTGTCAGCAAGGCCTCGCTGGGAAGATGACGAGCAAGAGACCGACCACTCGCGTCAAGCGGCCTGCGCAGTGAAGCCGACGGCGCGGCGTCTAGCGGCGGCGTGGCGCGAAGATGATAATCACCAGCGTCCGCTTCTCGGGCTTTCAGCAGACAACCGGGATGGTTGACGACGCTTGTATTAAGGCGATGTCGGTGGACGGCTTCCGAACGGGATTCATGCGAGGATCTCGCGGATCACGTGTCCATGCACGTCGGTCAGGCGACGGTCGACCCCGTTGTGGCGGACGGTCAGCCGCTCGTGATCGATTCCCAACAGGTGCAGAATCGTCGCATGGAGGTCATGACACTCGGTGCGGCCCTCGGCCGCCTGGAAGGAGAATTCGTCGCTCGCGCCGTACGCGACGCCGGATTGAATTCCCGCCCCGGCCAGCCAGGTGACGGACGTGCCGCCGTTGTGATCGCGGCCGGTCGCACCTTGTGTGAAGGGCATCCGGCCGAACTCGGTCGTCCAGACGACGAGCGTGTCTTCGAGCAACCCCCTCGCTTTGAGATCCGTGACGAAAGTTGCGATCGGTTTGTCGACGCTCCGGGCGATCGCCGGCAACTCTGTCGGAATGTCGGAGTGGTTGTCCCAATTGTCCTTCGGCCCCCCTGCGCCGCTCCAGACCTGCACGAACCGCACGCCGCGCTCCAGCAATCGACGAGCCGTCAGGCAATTGCGGCCGAAGTCGGCGGTTTCTTTCGCGTCGAGTCCGTACGCCTCGCGCGTCGCCGTCGACTCCTGCGACAGGTCGAGCGCCTCGGGCGCCGCGAGTTGCATCTTCGCCGCCAACTCGTAAGAGGCGATCCGGGCCTCGAGCCGCGAGTCGCCGGGACGGCCTGCCTGGTGGTCGCGATTGATTCGATCGAGAAGCCTCAAGCCTGCCGCTTCACTTTCTCGCGTGATGTCCGTCGCGAACTCGGGCGGCGCGAGGTTGTAAACCGGCGTCTCGGAGGACGGCCGAATGACCTTGCCCTGGTGAGTCATCGGCAGGAAACCCGACGTGAAGTTCCCTGCGTTGTTGTACGGCAATCCTCGTGGATCCGGCAGGACGACAAAGCTCGGCAATTCGTCGGTCAGGCTGCCCAGGCCATACGAAATCCAGGCTCCCATGCAAGGAAACCCCGGCAGCAGGAAGCCCGTGTTCTGGAGATAGCTCGCCGGGCCGTGGACGTTCGTTTTCGACGACGATGCCATCAGGAATGCGAGATCGTCCACGATGCCGGCCATGCAGGGGAAGACGTCGCTGACCCAGCGACCGCATGCGCCATGCTGCTTCCAGCTGAACGGTGACTTCATGACGGCCCCCGGTACGCTGGTCGCCGCCGCCTTGACGCCGAAGTCGACCGCCTCGCCATGCCGCTTTTCCAGCATGGGCTTGTAATCGAACGTATCCATTTGGCTGACGCCGCCGTTCATGAAGAGCTGAACGACTCGCTTCGCCTTCGCCGGGTGATGCAGACCGCCATCCGGCCGCGAATCGGCCGGCGCGGCTTCCGCGAGCGCGCCGGCCCGGCCGAGCAAGTGCGCGAGGGCGATGCCGCCCAAGCCGCCGCCCAGACGCCAGAGAAGATCGCGTCGAGGCATGCCGCAGGTGCGATCCATGCTCGAAAACTGGAGGCTCACGGGGAGGTTTTCCTTCGTTCAGTCCACGAACAGAAACTCGTTGCTGTTGAGCAGCATCCGCACGGCGTTCGCCAGCCCGTAGTCTGCGGCGTATTCGACGAAGTCAGCGAGCTCACCTTCGGTCGGCTCACGCAGCAAAACCAGCTCGAAGAGTCGACGGATCTGTCCCGGTGGCTCGCTCTCCTCCTGCTGGAGCCGCGCGGCGAGTCGTTCGCTCCGGCGGATGACGAACGGGTCGTTGAGCATCGCGAGCGCCTGAAACGCCGTGACCGATTCCGCTCGCCGGGCCGTCGACTGAGAGCCGTCCGGGCAATCTAACGACTCGAGGAACGGATCGGGCAACGTCCGGAACAGGAATCGATAGACGCTCCGTCGGCGAACAGCGGGACCGTCGAAATCGAATCCGCGGTAGTCCACATTCGGAGTCACGTGTACTCCCGGCGTCTCGATGAATTGCTTGACCGACGGACCACCCATTTTCGAATCGAGCTCGCCGCTGAAGCAGAGCGCGGCATCGCGAATCGACTCGGCGTCGAGCCGCATGCGGTTCATGCGCCAGAGGAGACGGTTGTCTCCGTCGACGTCGGCACTTCCGGCGTGGTGGGCCGATGCCTGGCGATAGGTAGCGCTCGTGATGATGAGCCGATGCAGATGCTTGAGCGATCCGTTCGCGTCGATCAGTTCCGCGGTGAGCCAGTCCAGCAGTTCCGGATGCGAGGGCGTTGCTCCCATCCGGCCGAAGTCGTTCGGGGTATCGACCAACCCTCGGCTGAAGTGATATTGCCAGACTCGATTCACGATCGACCGCCAGACGAGCACATTTCGCGGGTCGCTCAACCACCGGGCGAGCGCCACCCGGCGGCTTCCCTCGTCGTTCGGGTCACTGACCGAGAACGGTCCGTCGAAGCCGGATATACAGGACAAGGCTCCCGGCTCGGCGACGGCTCCCGGCTGTCGGACGTCACCGCGTAGAAGAACATGAATTGTCCGAGGCCGCTCGGCGGGGCGAAAACTGCCGTCCGGTTGAAACCGGTTCGTGCCCGCATAAACTTTCTGCTGCGGCGGGAGCGCTGCCAATTCACGGTCGATCTTCCGCTCGAGGTAGTACGTCGCCAGCGTTGCCCGGTGAACGTCGCTGCGACGGTCGCGCGGCGTCCCGAGAATCGCCGCGATCTCCGCAGGAAGCGAGTTGACGTCCGGCGACAACGGCGGACTCGCCGCGGTGGCCGAAATCCTCACCCGGCCGATCAGGTGACCGCCGCCGTGCGTCTGTGCAAGTCGAACGGCGAACGTCACCGTGTCCTCGGACCGAACCGGTTCGGCGAGTTCGAACACTGCCTGGTGCGGTTTGCCGATTTCGGGGAATATGCCCCATGCCGTCGTCGGATTCCCGTCGATCGCCATCGCTGCGGTCCAGCCTGCCTGATCGAAATCGGCCGAGGCGTTGCGCAGGACGAGCGGCCGCGCGTCGGCAGAATCGGCAACCGCGACCGTCAGCTCGTTGAGGTGCAGGTTGCCGTTGTCCTGTCGCCCCGGCCCCTGCTGCGGCAGCGCGGCATCCGGCAGCACCTCGATCCGAAATCCGGTGACTGTCGGAATTGAAACCGACGCCGTGACCTTGACCACGTCTGTTTCGGGACGATTGCCTCCGCTGAGCAACGAGTGATCCGGCAGTTCGGTCAGTGTTGCACCGTTCGTCGAGTCGAACCCAATGGGATCGAGAACGATCCACGTCGATTCCGCCGACGCGATCTCGCTTTCCCAGACCGCAATTTCTGCCTGGAGTGCGGGATCGAGTAATGACGGATCGATTGCCTGGCGTCGTGCCGGCAAGGCGACCCGGCGTGCGAGCAACTCGTTCCGCCTGCGGGCGACCGCCGGATCCGGATCGAATGGACGCTCCGCTTTATCGATTCCGGCGAAGACCGCTTGCAGTCCGTAATACTGTTCGTGGGTGATCGGATCGAACTTGTGATCGTGGCAACGGGTGCAATGCACCGTGGTGCTGGTCAACGTCGTCATCACCGAAGACACGATGTCGTCTCGATCCAGATACCGAGCGATCTCGCGGTCGAGACTGTCCTCGCGAATGTCGCGGAGCGAGCTTTCGTCCCACGGACCGGCGGCGAGGAACCCGGTTGCCGCGATCGCTTGAGGGTCGTCAGGCGCGATCACATCCCCCGCAATCTGCTCCTCGATGAATCGGCCGTACGGTTTGTCGACGTTGAACGAGCGGATCAGGTAATCGCGATACGGCCAGGCATTCGGACGCGGGCGGTCCTGATCGTGACCGTGCGTCTCCGCGAAGTGTGCGACGTCCATCCAGTGGCGCGCCCAACGTTCGCCGTAATGCGGACTGGCCAGGAGTCGGTCGGCGACCCGTTCGCAGGCGTCGGGAGATTCGTCGGACGTGAAGTCGATGAGTTCTTCCGGCGTCGGCGGCAGCCCGGTCAAGTCGAACGTGACTCGCCGCAGCCACGTCCGTTTCTCCGCCGCATCAGATGGATCGAGTCCTTTCTCGCGAAGTCTGACCAAGATGAACCGGTCGATCGGATTTCGTACCCAGGCCGACTCCTCGGCCGTCACAGGTCGAGGCGGTCGCGGCTTGCGAACCGGGCGATAGGCCCAGTGCAGCGGCCAGGTAGCCCCCTCGGCGATCCAGCGGCGGAGCGTCTCGACTTCGTCAGACGAGAGCGGTTCGCCTTCCGGGGGCATCCGGCCCTCAAACTCGTCGGCGGTAATTCGCCGCACCAGTTCGCTTGTCTCCGGGTGGTCCGAAACAACGGCCCGCTCGCCTGATTCGAGTTCCGCGGTCGCACCTTCTCGGCGGGTCAGGTCGAGACCGGCTTCCGGACCGACGGCACCGTGACAACTGAAACAACGAGCCGAGAGCACCGGCGCGACCTCGCGGTCAAAGTCGATCGGTGATTCGCCGCCGACTCCGCTGACCGGACTCGCCATCCAAGCAACTGCGGCGAAGATCTTCACGGCCGCGCGCGCATATCGCATGGCAGCACTCCAAAGCGTGCTCTGCGTCCCGGAAATCGACAGGGCCGTCGCATCACCGTCACGGCGACCAAGGCCGATCCTGATCTGCGAGACGGGCTGATTGTCGGACGTTTCTCGGCTCGAACGCAAGGAATGGCGTCTGCAAATCACCCGCCGTACTTCGCAAACCGAACGATTGAAACAGGCGCCGCTCAGACCCCTTGCGGGGTCACCGCAGGTTCGATCGGGCGGTTGGCCCGGCGGTCGGCGTCGGCGGCGTTCAGTGCCTTCAGATAAGCTCGGGCGCCGGCCTCGATGATGTCGGTGCTCACGCCTTTGCCGTGGTACGTCCGCCCGAGAGCGGCGATCGCGACCGTCACCTCGCCGAGGGCGTCCTTCCCGCGGCTGACGCTGCGGACCTGGAAGTCGTCGAGCCGGGCTTCGATGCCGATGATCCGTTCCAAGGCGTTGAACACGGCATCGATCGGCCCGTCGCCGGTTGCGGCGTCGCAGTGGATCGCGTTCCCGTTGCCGTTCTCCTGAAGCTGCACCGTCGCCGTGGGAACCAATCCGGTTCCCGCGGAGGTATGAAATCCCGTGATCTGCCAGCAGTCGGTCGTCTCGCCGAGCCGGTTCTCGATGAGGGCGACGATGTCGCTGTCGTAGATTTCCTTCTTCTTGTCGGCCAGCGCGATGAAGTCGTCGAAGACGCGTTCGAACGTCGCGTCGTCGATCGACAGGCCGAGTTGCTTGACGCGATCGCGGAAGGCATGTCGGCCGCTGTGCTTGCCGAGCACGAGATTGTTGCCGACGTAGCCGACGTCCTCGGGCCGCATGATCTCGTAGGTCGTGCGCTCCTGGAGGACGCCGTGCTGGTGGATGCCGGCCTCATGGGCGAAGGCGTTCTGCCCGACGATCGCCTTGTTCCGCTGGACCTTCATCCCGGTGATGCTGCTGACGAGGTGGCTCGTCGGGTAGAGCCGCGGCGTGTTGATTCGCGTCTCGACGCCGTAGAAGTCGTTGCGGGTGCGGAGGGCCATCACGATTTCTTCGAGTGCCGCGTTGCCGGCCCGCTCGCCGAGTCCGTTGATCGTGCATTCGATCTGCCTCGCGCCACCCTCGACGGCGGCGAGACTGTTCGCGACCGCCATGCCCAAATCGTTGTGGCAATGTGTGCTGAGCACCGCCCGGTCGATGTTCGGCACGTTGGCCCGCAAGTGCTCGAACACCTTGCGGTACTGGGCCGGCGTCGCGTAGCCGACCGTGTCGGGAATGTTGACGGTCGTGGCCCCGGCGTCGATCGCCTTCTCGACGACCTCGCACAGGAAGTCGAGTTCCGTCCGCGCGGCGTCTTCGGGGCTGAACTCGATGTCGTCGCAGTAGGCCTTGCCGCGTTTCACGCCCTCGACGGCCCGGCGGACGATCGTCGCCTTGTCCATCTTCAGCTTATGCTCGCGATGGATGGCGCTGGTGGCGAGAAAGATGTGAATCCGGGCGTTCTCTGCCTCCTTCAAGGCTTCCCACGCCCGGTCGATGTCCTCGTCGCGGCAGCGAGCCAGCGCACAGATCCGGCTCCGATCGCCGAACCGCCGGGCGATTTCCGAAACCGCTTCGAAGTCTCCCGGCGAGGCGATCGGAAAGCCGGCCTCGAGCACGTCCACACCCAGCTCGACGAGCGCCTCGGCGACCTGCAGCTTCTCGGCGGTGTTCATGCTGCAACCGGGCGACTGTTCGCCGTCTCGCAACGTCGTGTCAAAGATCGTGATCGTGTCGGACATGGAGGAGTTGAGATTTAGGAGTTGGGGATTGGCGGGGTCGCTTGCGGTTTCGCCGACCGCAAGACATTCCCTGCGTCTCATTAAATGAAAAAGCCCCGAAGCCAAATGGCTTCGGGGCGGAAATTCGCGCTGTGCGGTCTCCGTCGGACGGAGCTGCCCCGAAGCCTAGGCGGCAAGGCCTAGAAGAAAGGTCGGAAGCAGGAGGGCCGAACGGTTCATAACGGAATGATGCTAGCGGCACGGGTGGATGCGGTCAAGCGGCGTGCGCCACGCAGCGTGAGCCAGACACGGTCGCTTCGCGCCGGGTTCGGACGTAAAACGACGGCGTTCCTGCGTCGTTCGTTGGCTGAACGGTCCGGGACAGGTAGACTGTCCCTCTTTCCCACCCGATCAACCGGAGCCGGTTCATGACCCCCACCGAACGCGAAAACCTGATCAACGTCAAAACGCAGCTCGCCGCCAGGTATCGCCAGAAGGCCCACAACGCCGGCAGCCGGGCCAAGCGGACGCAGTCGAATATGAAAGCGACCTCGTACGATCGGCAGGTCGACGCCTTGCGTCGCGGTCAGGGCGAGTGAGTCGCCGAGTCACCCATCAGAGCTGCGACCGTCAGGGATCGCTGATCGGCGTCGATCTGCCGTGAAACGCTCGCTGACGGCCGCGGTTCTGACAGGCGGCGCGAACTGCGACGTGTTCACCTGCGCGCGGCGGACAACATCGACGATCCGCACTTGACCGGTTTTCGCTCATCTGCGATACGACGCGACTCTCTCCACCTCTGCTGCGACTCCCCTCTCGATTTCTGCGGCTCCCTTCTCGACGTTCCCCTCTCCGACGCCCTTCCTCATCGCCCCGGCGGCCGTGCTTTCGGTACGTCGGGCGGGAGCGATGCGTGATGCGATTCGTGCCGCCCAACACGGCGGCCCGCGCGACGCTGGTCGCGACGCTGGCCGTTTGCACCGTCACCCTGTACGGCTGCAAATCCTCACCGTTTCAAGCGAATCCGTTCAAATCGGATGCGTTCGCGCATCGGACCGAGAAACGGGTCGTCAACGAATTCGCCGACGCCCTCGCCGAAGCCGACTCGCAGGCGCTGGCGAAGCTTACGTCGTCCGACTTCCAGACGACGGCGCTCGCCGATGAACGTTCGATCGCCGAGGTCAAACGCATCTGGCCGGTGAAAGGCAAGCTCGAAGTCGTCGCCGTCAAAGACGTGCCGGCAGACGAGCTGCACGATGCCGGCGTCGCCGAGAAGCTCGTGACCGTCAAAGATGAGCGCGACTGGAAGACCGACCAACGACTGGTTCGCAATCCCGAGACGGAACAGTGGCTGCTCGATGAAATCCTGATCACCAAATCGCAGCGCGGCATCACCGCCACGAAGACGGTCTCCGAACAGATCGTGTTCATCAACGTGATTCGCGATTTCGCCTTCGCCTGGCGCGGGGACGATCGCGAGAAACGGCTCGCCGGCGTGACCGCCGAATGCCGGGCCGAACTCGAACCGCTGCCCGAAGACGTGTTGAACCATCTCGCGCGCCGCATGTTTCCTCCCGGCGTCGAAGACGGCGTGCCCGAGGCGACGATGGACGACGACATCGCCATCGTGCGACTCGAGCGGCCAACGTCGGAGGTCCACCTGCAGTTGAAGCGGATCGACGGTCGCTGGCTCGTCGACGATGCGGCACTCGGCGGCAAAGAGGAACACAGCATTCCGTCGCTGCGGAAGACGGCCGTCGCCTACGCCGCCGCCGTCAAGTTCCTTGCCGCGTACAACTCGAGCGATCGCGAGACGCTCAAGACCGTCGCGACGGAGACGTTCTTCGACGCGACGCTGAAGTCGGCCGATCTCTCGTCGATTCCGCTGCCTCCGGCGGCGGCCGCCGAATCGGGTGAACTGAAGATCGTCGAAACGCAGGGCGAGCTCGTCATCGACGAAGGCGATCGCACGATTCAGCTCGCCCTGGTGCGCACCGACGACGCGGAAGACGTGAACGCGGTCACCGAGTTCCGCGTCGAAGACGTCACGCTGTATGAGAACGGCGGTGCGGTGAAGAAACGGCTGGCCTCGGCGCTGGTCGCCGTGCCCATGGCTCATTTGTACGCCGACGCCCTCGTTTCGCGCGACGTCGCCCATCTGCGGGTGATGGCGACGCGCGACTTCATCGACCGAGTCTGGGAGCACGTCGACTCGCCCGCGGTGGCGGCGAGCCTGCCGCTTTCCGAGATTCAGGCGGGCGAGCGAAAAGTGCTGTCGGTCGTGCATAACGGCGCGTCGACCGAGGTCACGATGATGCAGGCGAACCGTGCGATGACGTACGTGCTGCGCGACGAAGGCGGCGAAGTGAAGATCGACGACGTGCTGCTGGCCGTCGCCGACCGGCCGCCGTCGCTCAAGACGACCTTGATGCACGTGCTTCCGATCGCTCGCCTGCAGACGGCTTTGGCCGCCGGCGACGTCGAAGCCGTGCGGAAAGACTGCTCGTCCGATTTCAATCGCCTGATCTGGTCTCAGGTCCGGCGCGTTCCGCCGACGGCGACCGCCGCGGCGAGGTTCCTCGACACGCCTCTCACCGCGCTGAAGGTCGGCGAGACCGAGGCGACGGCCCGGTTCGGCAGCGAGGAGTTCGGCGGCGTCGTGACGCTGCTCGAGAACCGCGGACAATGGAAGATCCACGACATGACGATCGTCGCCGGCAGCGGCGCCGGCAACCAGGCGTCGCTGAAACCGCTCTTGCGAGACGCTCTCGCGAACGGCACGCTCTTCGCCGACGCCGGACCTTCGGGAACTCCGCCGGTCACGGCCGACGCCGCCGCAACCATTCAGCAGGCCAGCTACGAAGTTCCCGCAACGTCGTCCCACGCCGACAATGTGCTGCCCGCATCGGTCGACGTTCTCGAATCCGATGCGATCGATGATCCTCGCGAGCCGCGGCCTCTCGATCTTGGAGCCTCGGCGGATCTGCAAGAGACGCCGGAGCTGGCCCCGGAAGCACAAGAGAACCTGGCGAAGCCCGTCACCGATAAGTCGGCTCTGCCGTTCACCGAGCCGTTGTGGTAATGGGCGTCTACGAAGTCGGGACACCGACGGTCGATGTCTACTTCCCGATGCAGAACCGGCTGAAAAGTACGTCGAGGACATCGTCGGTGTAGATGGTTCCCAGCACGGCGGCGAGGCCATCGAGGGCCAGACGCAGTTCCGAGGCGACGATTTCATCGCCGAAGCCGTCCGCCGAAGCCGCCAGCGCGCGGTCGAGAGCGTCGCGGGCGGCTTCCAGACTCTGTCGCCCGCGGGCCGCCGTGCTTCCCATCATCTGCCTCGACCCCGATCTTTCGACGGCAAGCTCGAAGGCGATCCGGTGTTGAAGCCGGGCAAGCCCCTCGCCCGTCACCGCGCTGACGGCGAGATCGTCTCCGTCCGGTTGAACACGAGCCGCGCGAAGTGGCTCGCCCGGTGCTAAATCGATCTTCGAGTCGATGACGATCGTCTTCTCGTGGAGTGCTCCGAGCCGTTCTCGCAACTGCGCATCATCGTCGCGCCACCGGGGCGGCGCATCGGCGGCACTGCACCAGACGATGAGGTCGGCCCGCTCGAGCTGTTCGGCACGCAGTTCGTCCATCGCGACACCGAGGTCGTCCGAAGCCGTCTCCCAACCGGCGGTATCGATCAGCTCGACGGCGGCCTCATCAAACTCGACGTCGGCGGTCAACCAGTCGCGCGTCGTTCCCGCGACCGGCGAAACGATCGCATGGTCCTTGCCGACGATCGCGTTGAACAGCGTGCTCTTGCCGGCGTTGGGAAGGCCGGCGAGCACGACGCGTGCCCGACCGGCGTCGCGCCAGCGTTCGGAGGCGTCGGCAAGTAATTCGTCGATCACCTGTCGCGCGCCGGTGACTCGTGCGGTTGCCGCCTCGCGTGAGACGAACTCGATGTCTTCCTCGACGAAATCCAGTCCGGCTTCGAGGTCCGCGAGCAGCATCAGCAGGTCGGAACGCACGTCGGCGAGACGGCCGGACAACCCGCCGGCAAGCTGCCTCAACGCCGAATCCAGTTCGCGATGGTCGACCGCGTCGATGACGCCCAGCACGGCTTCGGCCTGAACCAGGTCGATGCGACCGGCGAGAAACGCCCGCAGCGTGAACTCGCCCGGACGAGCCGGACGAACGCCTGCGCGGTATAACTCGGCCAGCGCCGCCTCGACGAGCGGCGGCGAACCCGGCAACTGGAGTTCGACCAGCGGTTGACCGGTATAGCTTCGACGAGTGGGCCAGACGGCGGCAGTCGCCGGCAGGTCGAGCGCCGGTTCGGTCAATCGAAGTCGACCGGTGTGCCGGGCGGCGACCTTCGCGGCCTTCCAGCGGTCGTCGCAGTCGGGAACGAAGATCGACCGAACCGCGTCGCGGCAGCCGTCGCCGCTGATCCGCAGGATCGCCCGTGCCGACGGGCCGGGAGCCGACGCCGGTGCGGCGATGACGTCGTCGAGATCGAAGACCATCGCGAGTCCGATGAAGCTCAGCGTCGCGGGCGGGTCTTCGGCTTGGGGCCGCTCGGACGAGTCTTGTCCCCGCCGAGTTCCGCCTGTTTGCGTGCCTGTTCGGCGGCGTTGAACAGGCGCTCGAGCCAAGTGGGTTGTTTCTGATCCGACGCGGCTCTGGGGGCGGACGGCGAACCGGACCGGCCCGCCTTGCCCTTCGCCGACGGTTTCTTCTCGTGTTCGATCTCTTCGATTTCGTGCTCGATCTCGGCCGCTTCGGCGGCCCCGATGTGACCGGCCTTCGTCTTGCCCAGCAGCGTTCGCTCGCCGATGCTCCACAGACTCGACGCGATGAAGTAGATGCACAACCCCGCGGGCACGTGATAGAAGAACACGCCCATGAACAGCATCATGAAGTTCATCATCTTGTATTGCGCTTCCTGCTCGGGCGTCGTCGCCGGCGGCATGAAGAGCTTCTGCTGGATGTAGAACAGCACGACGGTGATGAACGGCAGCAGGTTGAAATCGCTGCCCAGATACCAGATCGAGAACGGCATCACCCAGAGCTGGTCGGGCGCGGCGAGGTTGTCGATCCACAGGAACTCGGCCATCCGCAGGTCGACCGAGTTCTGCAGCGCGTTGTACAGGCCGATGAAGATCGGCAGCTGCAGGAAGATCGGCAGACAGCCGCTCGCCATCGGCCCCAGCGGACCGTAGCCGTGCTTCTTGAAGAGTTCCATCTGCGCCCGCAGGAACTTCTCCTGATCGCTGCCGTACTTCGTCTTGAGCTCGGCGAGCTTGGGCTGCAGATCCTTCATCTTCGCCGCGCCGATCGCCTGCTTGCGCGACAGGGGGAACAGCGCTCCGCGGACGATGATCGTCAGGCAGATGATCGCGATGCCGTAGGGAATGCCGAAGGCGTGCAGCTTCTCGAGGATCCAGAGCATGCCCTGGCTGACGATCGCGAACCAGCCGAGATCGAGCACGCCGTCGGCCCCCAGCGGCGACAGCAGCTCTTTCCGCTTCGGACCGGCGTACAGCTCCCATTCGTGCGACGCCTCGCCGCCGGGCGGGACGACGAGCGGCGTGCTCGTGAACGTGAAGCTGATGTCGTTGAACTCGGTCTTCGGCCCTTCTTCGACGACGATCGGCTCGCCGCTGGCGATCCACGGATCTTTGAACTGTTCGGCGACCGGCCGCGAATCCTGTGGGAAGAGCAATGCCGTGAAATACTGGACTTCGACACCGAGATACCGGAACGGCGTCTTCCAGCGCTCGATGCCGCGACTTGCCTCTTGGGCGGCGTCGGTGCGTTCACGGGCCTCGGCTTCGATCGCCGCCAGTTCCGCCGTCTCGTCGGCGAGACGGGTCTTGAGCGCCGCATCGTCCGGCGTCGCTTTCAGCTGCGCTTCCAGGTCGTCGATCGTCTTCTGCTTCGCGACGAGCCGCCGGTCGGCCGCGGCCGCTCGCTCTGCGGCCTCTTGGGCGGCGGCGGCGGCTTCCGCCATCTCGGTGACGTCGCCCACCGCCAGCGATGCGGCGTTCAAGTCGCCGTCCTCGTCGAGGAACCCCAGTTCCAGATCGCGGTATTTGCTGGTGTGCGCCTGATTTTCGAGCGGCAGTCCTTCCGGACCTTGCAGCGTGTAGGCGAACGACTGCGGCTGGTCCGTCAGGTTGCGAAAGCCGACTTCGACGTCGAGCATGTAGCCGTCGGGATTCGTGTCGCGCTTCCGCAGCGAGTCGCTGTCTTCGACCCGCCGCACGGCATACTTCTTGAACAGCTCGACCGAGCCGTCGGGCGCCTTCAGCGTGAACACGACGCCCGAATCGACGCCCGCCTCGTCCTTCAGAACTTTCTCGACCTTCCAATGGGCGCGGGTCGTATCGGTCTTGAACGCGGCGAGTTGCTCGTCGACGGCAGCGACGTGGGTGGCGAACGTCGCGTGGGCGGGTTCGTCCGTGTCGCCGACGACCTGCAGCGGCTTCTTGCGATCCGTCAGTTCCTTGTAGCGAACGTCGTTGAGGGCGACCCAGGCGACTGTCGCGCCCCGGCTGTCGAGCTGCACTGCCTGAAAGTAACCGCTGGCCGGATCGCCCGATCCGATCGTGACCGAACGCTCTTCGTTCGTCGGCCGAGTCAGATTCGCGGCGGGTTCCTGTTCCGCGACGGCTTCCTTCGCCTCGTCGTCGCCGGCTGCCTGATCGACGTCGGCGACGTCTTGGACGTCATCTGCCTTGTCGTTCGCGACGGGGGCATTCTGCTGCGGCCGCGGGAAGAACCGCGGCTGGATGACGCCGAACCAGCTGAACCAGACCAGCCCGGACACCAGAAAGAACAGGATGAGCCGCTTATTTTGATCCATGCAAAGCACGTCGTCTTGAAAGGCGGGAAGCCGCAGGGACGCAGCCCCGTCGCTTCATAAGGCGGCACGGCGACGCCGCGCGGTCATCGGCCGTCGACAAGCCGGTCGCCGAGAAAATCGTCGAGATCGGGATTGTCGTGGATCTTGCGGCGGGTTTCTTCAAAAGGGTACTCGACCCGCTTGAAGTGGATCGTGCTTCCATCGAGAACGACGTAGCTGGCACGCGGGTCGCCGTTGCGAGGCTGGCCGACGCTGCCGACATTCACCAGCGCCTTGCGTTGCGTCAGAGCATAGGTGAAGTCGATCTCTTCCGGCGCGAGAAAGTCGAGATCCTCGGTGAACACGCCGGGAATGTGCGTGTGCCCCTGAAAGCAGTGCC
Organism: Planctomycetaceae bacterium; assembly: GCA_049790855.1. GTDB lineage: Bacteria > Planctomycetota > Planctomycetia > Planctomycetales > Planctomycetaceae > JACCRE01. The sequence continues at coordinate 20,727 of JBAQZJ010000657.1, forward strand.
GCTCGACCAGCGCGAAGATCTTCTCCATCTTCCGCTGATTGTAGATGTCTTCGGGAAACACGTACTCGTTGAGCGGGTTGCGGGCCGACCCGTGGACGAACATCTCGCCGTCGTCGCGATGGACCCGCGGCAGTTCGCCGAGAAACTCCCACCGCGCCTCGCTTTCCGCACGCGGACCGCCTTCCAGCACCTTCCGCGTCCAGAAAATCGCCCGCTCGGCTCCCGCGTTGAATCCCTCCGGGTCGAACAGAGCCGCTTGATCGTGGTTGCCCAGCAGCGTCACCTTGCACCGCTCGCGGACAAGGTCGATGCACTCGGCGGGGTTCGGCCCGTAGCCGACGATGTCGCCGAGGCAGTAAATTTCGCTGATGTTCTGACGGTCGATGTCCTCCAGAACCGACTGGAATGCCTCCAGATTGGCGTGAATGTCGCTGACGATCGCTTTCAACGGACGCGCACCCCCGCCGCGACAAGAACCACTCCAACCAGACGACCCGCCGCTTCCTTGGACGGCTCCGAACTGCTAAGTCTAATTCGTGGTTAGGTCTCCGGCAACCGGCGGGCGGCGGATCGTGAACCGGTTTTGCAACCGGCTGCGGAAGACGGACCGTCTGAAGCATAGGAGGCTTGAGGACAATCATCGATCGACGATCGACGGAGATCGAAGCGGTGGCGTCGATCTCGGGGAACGGAACGTCCGCGTCGAGCGTCCATTCCGCAGGGTCGGATCGACGGGACATGCCATGAGATTCGCTGGCGGCGCCGTTTTCTTAGCCTGCCTTTCGCTAACGGCCGCCGCCGAGCCGTTCGCTTTGCAACAGCGAATCGGCTCGCCCGACGATCCGCATCGACCGGAAAGCCTGCGGGCGATCGCCGTTTCCCCCGACGGACGCCTCGTCGCCCTCGCCGGTGAAGCCGCGACGCCGACCGAGAATCACCCCGTCCAGTTGCGCGAGGTCGCCACGGGCAAGCTGATCCGCACGCTGGCGGAACACGAGACCGTCGTCCGCGCGATCGCGTTTTCGGCCCGCGGCGATCGACTCGCGACGATCACGAGCGACACCGACGGGGTCGGCGTCGTAAGAGTGTTCGACGTCGAAACCGGCCGGCGCTCTCATGTCATCGACGCCGGGGGGCACTTCGTGCAATTTCTGCCCGACGGCCGACTCGCTGCGACCGGCTTCGGACAGGTGCTCCTGTTCGATCCGGCGACGGGGCAGGAAGTCGGACGCCGTCCGACGATGCCGATCGTGAAAGACGTCTCGCGCGACGGCCGGCGTGCGGTCGGAGTGTCGCATCACGGTTCGAACGCGCTCGACGTCCACGATCTCGACGCCGCGAAGTCGATCGCCCGACTGACCGGCAGCACCGCCGAGCCGCTCGTGGCGTCGTTTTCGCCCGACGGCGGAACCGTCGCCGCGTCCGATCCGCGATCGCGCACGGTGCTGGTTTGGGAAGTGCTGACCGGCCAGATCGTGCATACGCTGGAAGCGGGCACGACGGTGATGGCGCTCGCCTTCACCCGCGACGGCCGTTACCTGATCGCCGGCGGAATCGACGACTCGTTTCGATCGTGGGAGGTGGCGACCGGCAGCGACGCCGGCAGCGCTGCCGCGCACGACGGCGCGATCACCGTGCTCGCCGACGGGCCGGAGCACATGCTGCTCTCGGGCGGGACCGACCGGACGGCGGCCGTCTGGTCGCTGGCGAATCTGAATCGATCGACGTTGCCCGCTCCGCCGATTGCCGACGCCGATCTCGATGCCGCATGGGAGTCGCTGGCGAGTCCCGACGCGCGTACGGCGTATCGGGCGCTCGGGCTGATGGAGCGGAACACGGCGCAGGTTCTGCCGGCGGTCAGGTCGCGTGTCGAACGGCAATTGCTGCCGGTTCCCGAGGCCGACCTGGATCGCCTGTTCGCCGAACTGAACAATGCCGATTACCTCGTTCGCGAACGGGCCGCGGCGACGCTCGCGCGTGCCGGCGACGTGCTCCGACCGCAATTCGAGCAAATGCTGGCCACGACCGATTCGCCGGAAGTCCGCGCCCGGCTGCGGTTGCTGCTCGACCGCTCCGGCCGTTCGTCCCGATTTACGACCGGCGACTTCCTCCGTCTGCGACGGCTTATCGGCACGGTGAAAATGCTTGCCGGCGACGAGTCGAAACGTCTGCTGACGCTGATCGCCGACGAGTTCCCCGACCCAGCCGTCGCGAACGAAGCCCTCGAAGCATTGGAGCGTCTTGGAAGCGCGACAGAGTGAACAGAGCGGCTGCACGAAGCAGCCGGGGTGCCGCGCAGCAGGGACTCTGCGATGGCACCGAGCTGCACTCGAACCTGCGCCATCGGAGCCGCGACCGTCAGGGAGCGTTTCCCAGGCAGCCCGCGCCGACAAGCGCTCCCTGAC
>JBAQZJ010000658.1:0-2072 GCA_049790855.1 Planctomycetaceae bacterium
GCGTTTGCGCGACGTAAGTCAAACGGCTCCCCGCCCCCCCGGCCCCTCTCCCCAAGGAGAGGGGAGAGGCTTGCCGAAGAGAGTTGAAGCTGTCGCTTACGACGCAGCAAGCCGTCGCACTTTTCGGCCGCTGCGCGCCCCGGCGGTCGGCGACGTCTTGCGAACCGGCGAGAGCCGGTCGCGGCGGCGGTGGAAGTGCGGGCCGGCGAGGGTCGGCTCGGCGGTGGCCTCGGTGACTTCGACCGTGTCGCGCAGGTGCAGCACGAGCCGCAGCACTTCGGAACGGGTCAGCCGTCCGACGAGCCGGCCGTCTTCGACGACGGCGACTCGCCCGCACCAGCCCTCGCGGAACTTCGCCAGGGTCGTCGAGACGTCGGCGTCGGCCTCGACGGCTTCGACTTTCGCCGAAACGAGCGAAGACACCGGCGACTTGCCGTCGACGCCGCAAAGCTCCGCCTTGAGGAACTCGTAGTCGGGCACGACTCCCCGCAGCGTGCCGTCGTCGTCGACGACGTAGGCCTCTTCGGCATGCCCTCGCAGCATGGCGCGGCGTGCCGCGGCGATCGTCGCGTCGCCGCTCGTCACCGCCGCTGCCGGAACCATCAGGTCGCGCACCGTGATCCGCATCGCCTGCTCCTGGTTCGCGTGTCGCCCGTGCTTGCCGCGCGATGCTTCGCGCCGTCGTGGAAGTCTGCGCTGTCTTTTTGCAACGTGTGGTGAAAAAGCGACACGACGTTCAGGAAAGCGGCGAAACACCGCCGGGTTACGCGAACCGTGAGGATTCTTCCGAAACGAAAAAGGCGAGCGGCAGGCTGACGCCTGCCGCTCGCCGGATCATCCGGGCCAGCCCTCTTCGTGGACGGAATCGGCGACTTTCTTCAGCCAGTGCGGGAAGCAGGTCAATTGCATATGTCCGGCAGGGTAGCGCACGAGCTGCGCCTGCCAGCGCTCGGCGAGCGCACGATTCGCGGTGTCGGCACGAAGCGGTCGTAATCGGCGGCGTGCAAAAAGACGCGGCCCGACGGCAAGGGAGACGGCCACGCCGACGGCGTCACCGCCTTTGCGACGGTTCGCAGCGAAGCGAACTGTGCCGGCGAAAGACCGAGACCGCGCCTCGCCGCACGCACGATCACGCCGCCTTCGGTCAGCACGCGCAGCATGTCGATGGGCGGGGCGATCGCCGTCACACCGGCAAGTCCCGACGCGACGAGCGCCGTCGAGAGCACCGTCCAGCCGCCGAAACTGATGCCCGCCAGTGCGACGTCGCGGCCTTCCGTCTGCAAGCCTCGCACAAGCGCCCAGGTGTCGAGCACCGCCTGCCGCAACACGCCCAGCGTATGGTCGAGGTCGCCGCCGACGATCAGTTGGCCCGGCCGATAGCCCGTCGGCGTGCGATGATGATTGAACGGCAGATCGATCGTGACGACGTCGATTCCGGCCGGATTCAACCGTTCGGCGAACAGCCGCTCGCTGCCGTAACCGTACTGCACGAGACCGTCGACGAGCACGAGCGTTCTGCGAGGCGAGCGGGGGGCGTCAGCCCTCCGAGCGGGTTCGCTCGCAGTTTGACGCACGTTCTCGGGGGGCTGACACCCCCCGCTCGCCTTGACGCGCCAGTGGCGTCCGCGGACGACGTTGTTGCGAGGAAAGGGCGTCGAAACGGGGCTGACGAATGTGAAGTCTTCGACGACGGCATGCTCGGTTTCGGCGATCTTGCGACGATTCGATGCGAGGTCGGCCGGCTCGGGAACCGGCGAGAAGAACGTTCGCGGATCGCCGCTGCGGAGATGTGGAACATCCGCCGGCCCGAGTGCCGGCGGACGGTCGCCGAAACGCAGCACTTTGTGCAGTAGCATCAGCCCGAAGGCTTCGTCGATCGAGGACGAGACGAGTCGGCGGAACACGGTCAAGAAGTCGGCAAGGTTGATCGGGGCAAACGCGGCGTCAGCATAGACACTTTAGCCGCCCGGCTTGCCGGGCGCTCTCGTCGGCCGAGGCCGGGTGTCGGGACACCTGATTACCGATGACATCGGTCCCCCTCTCCTTGGGGAGAGGGGTCAGGGGTGAGGGGA
>JBAQZJ010000659.1:0-9331 GCA_049790855.1 Planctomycetaceae bacterium
GGACGGCGGAACGCGGTTTCGCATCTTCTGCCGGGGCGAATATTTCGCTCAAGTCACGCTGCGAATTCCCGGCCCGCACAATGTGATGAACGCGCTTGCGGCGGCGGCGCTATGTCACGAGCTGGGCGTCGCGCCCGACGACGTCCGCGAAGGGCTTTGGGAGTTTCGCGGCGTCCGGCGGCGATTCGAAAACGTCGGCAGCTGGCGTGGACGAGTGCTGATCGACGATTACGCGCATCACCCGACGGCGGTGCGTGCGGTGCTCGATGCGGCGCGCCGACAGTTCCCAGGCCGAAAAATCTGGTGCGCTTTTCAGCCGCATCAGATCAGCCGCACCCAAGCCTTGTTGCCGGAATTCGCGAAATCGCTCGCGCTGGCCGACGCGGTGCTGATCGTTCCGGTGTACTCGGCTCGGGAACGGCTCGAAGAAAGCGATCCGGCTGCTTCGAGCAGCCGGGGTGCTGCCGAGACGGCGTCCGACTTGGCCGAAGCGGTCAACTCGCAGGGCGTTCCGGCGCGATTTCTGCCCTCGCTTGACCTGCTTGCGGAGGCGGTGGACGATGACACGCGCCCGAGCGACATCGTTGTCACGATGGGCGCAGGAGACATCGACCGGGTCCATCATGAGTTTTCCCGACGACTTCGCCGACATCACGCGGCAGGATGAACCGCTCGCGCCTTATACGTGGCTCAGGGTCGGCGGCCCGGCTCAGTTCTTCGTCGAGCCCCGTGACGTCGACGAACTGATCGCCGTCGTCCGCGCCTGTCACGAGCAGGACGTCAAGGTCCGGGTGCTCGGTGACGGCTCGAATGTGCTCGTCCGCGACGAAGGCGTGAGCGGGGCCGTGCTTCGGCTGCCGCGCGAGCTGTTCTCGGCGGTGACGATCGACGGCACGCTGGTCCGGGCGCAGGCCGGGGCGCTGCTCTCGCACGTCATCTCGCAATCGGTCCGCGCCGGGTTGGCCGGGCTGGAACTGTTGACGGGCATTCCCGGCACCGTCGGCGGCGCGTTGCACGGAAACGCCGGCGGCAAAGGCGGCGAGATCGGCCAGTTCGTCCGCGAGGCGACAGTCCTGACGGCAACCGGCGAGACGTTCGTCCGCCGTGAAGACGAACTGGCGTTCGCGTATCGCAGCAGCAGTCTCGACGAACTCGTGATTCTCGAGGCGGTCTTCGATCTGACGCCGGAAGATTCGGACGAGATCGCCCGCCGGATGCGGAAGATCTGGATCACGAAAAAGGCGAGCCAGCCGCTCAGCCACCAGAGCGCCGGCTGCATTTTCAAGAATCCCCGCGGTCAAAGCTCCGGCCAGCTCATCGACCGGGCCGGGCTGAAAGGCACGCGCGTCGGCGGAGCCGAAATCAGCGACCGCCACGCGAACTTCGTCGTGACGCACGACGACGCGAAGGCCGACGACGTCGTCCGGCTGATCGAGCTGACCCGCAGTCGCGTGCTCGAAAAGTTCGGCGTCGAGCTGGAGCTGGAAGTGCAGATCTGGTGAGGCTTGTCGGCTGCGTTCGGCGGGCCTGATGGTCAAAGCCGCATCCGCTCTGGATCGAAGCTTCGTCGGCGAATAGGATGGGGGACGTGCCTGCACCGGAGATGCCCGATGGACCTTGCCGCGACGCTGAATGAAATCAAGAAGCTCCCGATCGATGACCGGCTCCGCCTGGTCGACGCGATCTGGGACGGTATCGCCGGTGAGCAGAGCGAGTATCGCATTAGCGAGGCTCACAAGCGCGAACTCGAACGCCGGCTGGCCGATGCGGAGGCGAATCCTGACGACGGCCTGAGCCGTGAAGAGGTGATGGACGAATTGCGGTCCCTGCCGTGAAACCATTGCGTTTCAAACGACAGGCGCGTATCGATCTTCGCGAAGCGCGCGCTTGGTACCGGGGGCATGGGATCGAGTTGGCTCGTCGGTTCGTCGATCGGGTTGACGTGTCGCTGGACTTCATTTGCCGTTCGCCGAGAGCGTGCGCCGCAGTCTACCGGGACGTTCGCGTGTGCGGCGTGCGGGGGTTTCCGTACGTTGTCTATTTTCAGGACCGGCCGACCCAAATTTTCGTCATCGCCCTGATGCACTCCAGCCGTGATCCGCAGGCTTGGCGGTCGCGGCGTAGGTCAGGCTGTGCCCGCACAACAAGCCAGGCGAGCGGCAGGCGTCAGCCTGCCGGTGGGTTGAGCGTCTCTGCAGCGTGCCCCCGTCGCCTCGACGCACCCGTCGAAGCCGCGACCGTCAGGGAGCGCTTCTCGACGAACCCATGCCGCTGATCGCTCCCTGACGGTCGCGGCTCTGACGGGATGCTCCGGGAACGCGGCCGAGACCCGGAGCGCACCGGCAGGCTGACGCCTGCCGCTCGCCGGGGCGGGGACACACGCGGTCTAGGCCCGTTTCGCCGCCTTTGCTAGCCTTCCGGCCTGCCGGTCGCAACCGGCGGCGTTTTTCGGAGCAGGGAGGCTTGCCGTGTCGTCGTCGTTCGCGATTCGCCGTCCGCTGAACATCGCGGTGCTGTCTGGCGGGCCGAGCGCCGAGCGTGACGTGAGTCTGGAATCGGGTCGCGAGGTCGCCTGCGCCCTGGAGCGCCAGGGGCACCGCGTCAGCCCGATCGATCCCGGTGCCGGGCCGTTCGACGAAGACGCATTCTTGCATCTGGCCGACTGGCGACGGTTCGACGTCGTGTTTCTGGCTCTGCACGGCACGTTCGGCGAGGACGGCACCGTCCAGCGGCTGTTCGACCGCCAGGGCGTGACCTACACGGGCAGCAACGCCGAATCGTCGCGATTGGCGTTCTCGAAGTCGGCCGCCAAAGAACGCTTCGCCGCCGAAGGGATCGCGACGCCGGGCTACGTTCTGGCCCACGAGTGCGACCCGCGGAGTCGCGTCGCACGACATGCGGCGGCGCTTGGATATCCGCTCGTCATCAAGCCGGATGCCCAAGGTTCGAGCTTGGGCGTGAGCATCGTCGAATGGCCGGACGAGCTGCCTGCGGCGCTGGAAAAGTGTTTCACGCTGGGTCCGTTCGGCCTGCTGGAACGCTATGTGGCAGGGCAGGAGTGGACGGTCGGCTTTCTTGGTTCACGTGCGTTGCCGCCGATGTGCGTCTCGACGGCTCGCCGCTTTCTCGACTACGAGGCGAAGTACCGCGACGATTCGACGACGGTCTGCTTCGAGACGGGCGCATCGCCGCGGGTGGTGCAGGCCGTCGTCGCATTGGCGTCTCGGGCGGTCCGTGCGGTCGGGGCGACGGGCATTTGCCGCGTCGATCTGCGGCTCGGCTGCCAGGACGTCCCGTGGGTGCTCGAAGTGAACACGCTGCCCGGTTTCACGCCGCACAGCGCGGTCCCCAGCGCCGCCGAACGTGCGGGGATCGCCTTCGACGACCTGTGTGAACAGGCGATCGGGCTGTCGCTCGCCGAGCGGACGCTGCGGCGCGCGGCGTGAGCGGCGCGGCTTCGCTGCCCCGCCGTTTTCGCGAAGCGTGATGCCCTGCGAAATCGCCGGCAAGTCGGAGTGCGCCGAGGCGCTGCGCCCTCTCGGGTCGCCGCGGCCGTCAAACTCAATGCAATGCGGCGAGGCGCCGTCGGCGTGTCGGCCCGTCTGAAGTCGAGAGCGGCCGGCGTGCGTGCCGTCAAGGTTTACGCGGTCGGCAGGCGTTACGTCGCCGTCAATCCCACGGGCCGGCAGGTTCGGAACAATCGCTACGCACGGCGCTAGGTGACCGTGCGAGAACGATTTCGACGGAAGCTCGCCCGGCTTCTCGCTCCAATCGGCCGAAACAGTAGGGCAGACAGGCCCTGAGTCGTACGCCGGGCCGCTCTCCGCCGGGACGGGCCGTCCCGTAAACGGAGAAACCTCACGAGTCTGGACGCGTTTGAGGAGTCGAGTCGAATGAAGTGGACGTGCTTGATTGCCGCCCTGTTTCTGTGTTGTGGTTCGGTCACCGCGAACGCGGGTCTGTTCGGCGCCTTCGGCGGCGGACATGGCTGTCATGATGACGGCTGCTGCCCGACCTGCGCCGCCCCGGCAGACTGCTGCCCCGAACCTAGCTGCTGTGCCCCTGGCAACGTCGGGTGTGCCCCGGCCTGCCCGCAGGAATGCTGCCCGCAGCCGACCTGCTGTGCTCCGGCTGCGACTTGCTGCAACCAGGGGGGCTGCTGCCCCGAAAGTTGCGGCCCGGTCGCCGGACCGAGCTGCTGTGCTCCGGCCGCCCCGGCGTGCTGCGACACGAACGCTTGCTGTGACACCGGTTGTGCCCCCGCGCACCACTGCTGCCAGCCGAAGAGGAAGGGCTGCCTCAGCCGTCTCTTCGATCACTTCAAGCGGGATCGCGGCTGCCACAGCCATAACGACTGCTGCCCGCAGCCGACGTGCTGTGCTCCGACCTGTGCCGCTCCGGTCGGCTGCAACTGAGCAGAACCGGTTCGGGATCGCCACTCGGGCCTGATGAAGACCCGATGACGCGACTCCCGGCGTGAAGACCTGCGGTCGACCGCGAGTCGTTTCCCAACCACTCGCGGCCGGCGCGTCAAAGGCCGGCTCCGGGGAGTCCCCCTCCTCCCCGGGCCGGTCGACGCAACTTCCAAACGCCCAGAACCCGCTGGCACCGCGCCAGCGGGTTTTCGGCATTTAGAGTCTCTCCGAAAACCCTGATTCGCCTAGCAGAGCCGCGACCGTCAAGGAACGGTTTGCGCCGCATGCCCAATTGACGCGAATCGCTCCCTGACGGTCGCGGCTCTGAATGCATAAGGGTTGCCGAACGTGACGGGCGGTCTCTACAATCGCGCCCCGCACGGCGACGGCCCCGGCAGAGGAGGTCGATCCACGTTTTTCCGGAACTCCCGTCCGGAACGCCCGGCCTGACGGAACGACCTCATGACCCGGCCTGTCCGCATCCTCATCTGGAATGAGTTCCGCCACGAGCGAGACAAGGACGACGTCCGGTCGATCTACCCCGACGGAATGCATGCCGCCCTCGCGCAGGGCGTCGCCGGACCAGACGTCGACATCGAGACCGCGACGCTCGACGAACCTGAACAGGGCGTCACCAACGACCGGCTCGATCAGATCGACACGCTCGTCTGGTGGGGGCACGGCGCCCACGACGAAGTCACCAGCGAGACCGTCGACTGTGTCCACCGGCACGTCCTGGCCGGCATGGGGCTGGTCGTGCTGCACTCGGGGCACGAGTCGAAAGTGTTCAAACGGTTGCTCGGAACCAGCGGCGCCTTGCGCTGGCGCGAGGCTGGCGAACGAGAAATCCTGTGGAATCTCGAACCGTCCCACCCGATTCTCGACGGCGTGGGCGACTGCATCGATCTGCCGCACGAAGAGATGTACGGCGAGCGGTTCGACGTTCCTCCGCCCGACGAAACGCTGATGATCTCGTGGTTCGCAGGCGGCGAGGTCTTCCGCTCGTTGTGTACCTGGCGGCGCGGGCACGGCCGCGTCGTCTACTTCCGCCCCGGCCACGAGTCCTACCCGACGTACCGCAACGCCGAAATCCTGTGCGTCATCGGCAACGCCGTCCGCTGGGCCGCCCGGCGCGCGTCGATCGAACCGGTCTGCATCAACCCGCCGCCGATGCAGCCGGTAGGTCAGGCTCCCGCCTGACGGAACGGTTTATGGACGCTCGTCGTCAGGCGGGAGCCTGACCTACTGACCGATCTCCGACTTCTCGCCTCTCAGGCCGTCATGAACAAACTACGCGTCGGGGTGGCCGGACTGGGGATCGGGCGGAATCATCTGCGCGGGTATCTGGAGCATCCGGGAGCCGAGATCGTCGCGGCGGCGGACCTCGACCCGACCCGTCGCGAGGAAGCGCGGTCGCAGTACGCGGTTCCGCTGCTGTACGCCTCGGCCGAAGAGATGTTCGCGGCCGCCGATCTCGACGTCGTCAGTGTCTGCGTGCCGAATGCGATGCACCGGCCGATCGCGCTCGCAGCATTCGAGGCGGGCTGCCACGTCCTTTGCGAGAAGCCGATGGCGATGAACGCCGCCGAGGCGGAGGAGATGCTCGCCGCAGCCGAACGTGCCGGTCGACGGCTGATGATCAACTTCTCGTTCCGGTTCAATTCGCAGGCCGTCGCCCTGAAGAAGCGGACCGAAGCCGGCCTGCTGGGGCAGGTCTATTTCGCCCGCACGGCGTGGCATCGCCGACGCGGCGTGCCGGGCTTCGGCGGCTGGTTCGGTCGCAAGGAGCTTTCGGGAGGCGGCCCGCTGATCGATTTGGGCGTCCATCGGCTCGATCTGGCGTTATGGCTCATGGGGTATCCCGAGCCGGAATGGGTGCTCGCGAACACCTGGAACGCGCTGACTGCCCCCGTCGCCGAACGCGAAGGCAAGCAGTTCGACGTCGAGGACTTCGCGGGGGCGATGATTCGCTTTCGCGACGGGTCGATGCTGGAACTCGAGGCGAGCTGGGCGTCGAACGTCAAAGAAAACGACGTGATGGAGACCCGCCTGTTCGGCACGCACGGCGGGCTGGTGCATCGCAATCGAAACGAGGACTACGAGTTCGAAGCCGAAATGTACTTCGAGCGCGACGGCAGCCAGTTCGACATGCAGCTCCACGAGCCGGCGCCGAAGCCGAAAAGCTCGATGTGGCACTTCATCGAGGCCATCCGGACCGACACGCCGCACCCGGCCCCCGGCGAAGAAGGCCTGACCGTGCAGCGGCTGCTCGACGCGATCTATCTTTCGGCCGAACGCGGCGAGCCGATCCGCATCATGCCGACCGAAGAACGCTTCGGCGAGATCCCGTCGGTCGACACGGTCTCGCCCGCAATCTGAGAAGCTGCTTTCAAAGGGGGCGGCGTGCCCGACCAGAAACCCGGAATCTTCGAGATTCCGGGTTTCTCAAACACCGTTCGGTAGTGGCGGAATGCGGCATCGGCGATTTTAACCCTTCGTCAATGGGTGGATCGGGAATCCCGACTCCGGAAAATCTTGGCCGGGAACCGGAGGGGCTGTAGATCGGCTCCCTCCGGGCGGTCATAATCAATCGGTTCAGGGCGGGCCTCAGAGGTGTCCTGACGACGGCCCGGAAGCCGGCCGCTCCTTTCCGCCTTTTCGCCGGGGATCGTTTCGCGGTGTCGTGGCTCGCTGGATGGACTCAAATTCCCGTCGGCCGGGTTCCGGGTGCCGAGGCTGCCTGGACTCCTCTGCACGAGTTCACGCATATCGTCGCCGACCTGCTGATCTTCGCGGCGTACGTGGCGATCCCGCTGGTGATCGTCTATTTCCTGCGGAAGAAGCGCGTCGAGTTGCCGTTCTCGGAATTCGGGTGGCTGTTCGCGCTGTTCATTTTTACGACGGGCACCGGCTACCTGCTCGATGCGCTGATGTTCTCGTGGCCGGGCTTCCGGCTGCTGACCGCCGTCAAGGTGCTGACGGCGTTTGCGGCCTGGGGAGTGATCGCGGCCCTTGTGCAGATGCTGTCGACGACGGCCCGGCCCGCCCGCACGAAGCAGGACGACGAAGTTCAGCGCGCGTTGATCGAACGCGAGCGCCTGGAGCGTGATCGCAGCGAGCGAGCGGCCCGCCAGAGCGCCGAGTTCACCCGCGCCGTGCTCGACAGCCTGCCCGAGGCGATCGCCGTGCTCGACACCGACGGCGACATCATCGCCGTCAACGACACCTGGCGACGGCAAACCGCCGAGTTCGCCGCCGATCGGCGATCGACGAACCGGTCGTCGGTGTCGGGCAAGAGCTACATCGCCGCCAGCGGCATCATCTTCCCCACCGACCCCCGCAGCGAGCAGGAGGTCACCAGCCGCCTGACGCGGCTGCTGCGCGACAACGTCGGCTTCAGCGCCGAGTACCGCACCGAGGTCGGCGACGCCCTGCCGGGCCGCTGGATCCTGATGCGGGCGGCGCCGCTCAAGACCGACCGCGGCGGCGCGGTGATCTCGCATCACGACATCACCGGCCGCAAGCAGGTCGAAGAGGCGCTCGTCGAGGCCCGCGCCGCCGCCGATGCCGCCAGCGAGTCGAAAAGCCGCTTCCTCGCCAACATGAGCCACGAGATCCGCACGCCGATGACCGCGGTGCTCGGTTACGCCGACCTTCTCGCCGGCGAACTGATCGACGCGAATCATCTCGACAGCGTCGATCTGCTCCGCCGGCACGGCCGGTTCCTGCTCGAGATCCTCGACGACATTCTGGACCTGTCGAAGATCGAAGCGGGCAAGCTGGAGGTCGAGCCGGTCGAATGCGCCGTCTCGCCCCTAGTCGCCGACGTCCAGAGCCTGATGAACGTCCGCGCGATCGAGAAAGGCATCGAGCTGGAGGTCGAATACGCCGGCCCGGTGCCGCAGATGATTCGCACCGACCCGATCCGCTTGCGACAGATTCTGATGAACCTCGTCGGCAACGCGGTCAAGTTCACCGAGGAAGGCCGCGTGCGGCTGACGGTCCGCTTCCTTCTCGACGGCCGATTGCCCGAAAGCGAATGGGCCGCCAACCCTCTGACCGGCGAGCGTCTTCCGCCGACGTCGGCGGCCCCCGCCGGGCCGAGCCGCCTGCTGTTCACGATCCACGACACCGGCATCGGCATGTCGCCCGAGCAGGTCGCGCACCTCTTCGAAGCCTTCACCCAGGCCGACCCGTCGACGACCCGCAAGTACGGCGGCACCGGGCTGGGCCTTGCGATCTGCCGGTCGCTGACGACGATGCTCGGCGGCGAGATCTGGGCCGAAAGCGTGCGCGGACAGGGCAGCGTGTTCCGGTTCGCCGTGGCCTGCGACGTCGGACGGCCGGTGCCGCTCATCAACCCCGTCATGGTTCCGGCGTCCGACTCGGGAATCCTCGTCAGCGACGCCGTGCCCGTCGGCCGACTCGACGGCGTGCGGATTCTCATCGCCGAAGACACCCCCGGCCTGCGGCACCTCATCTCGCGACTGATGAAAATCGCCGGGGCCGAAGTCGGCACCGTCGGCAACGGGCAGGAAGCCGTCGAAGCCGTCGAACATTCGATCGAAACCGGCGAGAACTTCGACCTCATTCTGATGGACGTGCAAATGCCCGTCATGAACGGGTTCGAGGCCACCGCACGACTGCGCCGCGCGGGCCGGACGATTCCGATCGTCGCCCTGACCGCCGGAGCGATGGCCGGCGATCGCGAGAAGTGCCTCGCCGCCGGCTTCGACGCCTACGTGCCCAAACCGATCGATCGCGGCGAACTGCTCCGCACGATCGCGAACCTCACCGCCGCCCGGCCCAGCGTCGCGGTCGACTGAGAGCGTCCGGACAAAACCTCGAAGCGTGTCAAAACTGTTCGCGCCGTCGGTCCCCCTCTCCTCTGGGGAGAGGGGTCTGGGGTGAGGGGA